>UQJU01000005.1 GCA_900541355.1 Candidatus Avelusimicrobium fimicolum
CGACCATTTAGAAAGCCGCTTTTAAGTAAGCGGCTTTTTTGTTGTCTAATTTTCCCCTCTCTCGTCGGTAAAATGTAGCATTTTTTATCTATGTGGGTTTTAGAGCAGTATTGAGGGAGCATAAAAAAGGCCCTTTTGGGGCCTTTTTCTCTACCGGGCAAATTGGGAGGATCCAAAAATCCAATACTCTATCCGTCTATTTTTCATAAAAAAGAGGTAAGGAAACTCATTTTCATTCCCTTACCTCTCATTAAATTACTTTCCTTCACGCCAACGGCGTTTCATTTCTTTCATAAAGGAATAGTCACTTTTGGCTTGCGGGGCTTCGGCCACCTGCCCCCTCTTTCAACGCCTTATTAGGGGAGTTCGTTTCCTTACCGTTCTTTTTTTGGGGTTCGCCCGCTTTTTTTACCACTTGACCCTTTTGGGCCGCATTGGCAGGGGTTTGCGCGGCGGAAGAATCTTGCGTGCCGCCAAACGCATAGCGGATGCCCGCGTGTACACCCCACCCTTTTACTATATTGCCTGCCTCATAACTGCCCAAGCCGTACCAATACAAGTTTTTGGTAAGTTGCATATCAAGCCCGGCGTTCACTTCCAACGTGCCGCCTGAAAGGTCGCTCTTTTCCGCCGCGCCGGCATAAGCAAGGTCATCCTTGCCGGCAAACTCATAGCGGTAGGCCAATTCCAACAACGGCTCTATCAGCAGGCCGTTATCCCGCACGGCGTTGTAGGCCAACAGCACACCCGCTTTGGCATTGACGTAATTAGCCGCATTATACCTAATATCATTACCGGTATCCCCTACGGAAGCATTTTCCGCCGAGGCGTGCATATAACCAATTTCTAATTTCGGCTCTATGCGGATGAACTTATTGCGGGCCAGTTCGCTATTTATGCTCTTTCCTACTTCCACACTGGCCGCAACCACATTCCGGTTGGGCTTATATGCCAGTTCCGTTCCGGTGGAGGAGTGGTTCTTCATATCCAACTTACTCCAGAAGTTTCGCGCCGCCAAATCCACAAACCAGCCGTTTTCGTTCAGTAAGGTTGCATACACACCCACGCCCGGGGCTTCGCCGTCCCCTTTATCGTACACACCGTCGCTCTTTTTGGTTTTGATATTGCGGGTGGACACAAACCCAACCAACACCCCGGCATACAATTTGGTGGGTTCCTCGGCCCTAAACAACCAGTCATATCCGGCCTCGGCACCAAACAAATTGGCATCCGTTTTGATTAAATCATCCACCGTCATATCCTTGTAATAACTGCGCACCCATACGCCTTGCTTGGCCTGCGTATTATCCATGGCGCGCAAATCCCCCAACCGTTTTTGTAGGGAGTTCATCCCGGTTTGGGCGATAACAACGTTCATTATCGGTACGTTTAACATGGTCTTAAACGTATCCGTCAGTTCTTGGGTGTTGCGCAAGTAGTAATCCTGCCCGGTTCCGGCCGCGGTACCTTGTGCCAATTTGTACACATAACCGCCCTCATCCCATTTGCCGCCTAATAAGTCAAACGTACCGTTTACAGTGGCAGTGTCGGCAAATTCCACCAGTTTTATACCATCGCCGGTGGTTGCTTGGGCGGTGGGGGCCACATTGGTTAGTTTCAGGTTGGCATTCCCGCTATAACTATCCGTAATGTTCAGTTTATCGGCGGTTTGGGTTTCTAAGTCCACATTCATATTAAACACCGCGTTATTGGCGGACAGGTTTTCTATACCCAGGGTATTCATCCCGGTTGTATGGTTGATGTTTACTTGGGCATCCGCAAGGTTAATATTGCCTTGCAAGGTGTTGTTGCCATACACATTTAAGTCCCCGCCTGTGGCGTTCAGGCCGCTTATCAGTCCGCCCTCATAAAGATTAACCGCCCCGCTGTTCAGAGTGGTATTACTCGCCACGCCGCTGGAGTACACATTCTGCACCCCGCCCGCAACAAGGGTATCACTTACCACCGCTCTGGAAGACACCTTTTGCAAACCGCCCTCTTGGATAGTGGTAGCACTTGCCACACCGCCGGAGAATACATTTTGCAAACCGCCGGCATAAAGGATAAAATTGCTTGCCACGCCGTTTTGTAGCGTAAAGGCTTCCCTGCTTGCATTGGTGCCGGACACATAGGTTTCCGTATCCCCACCATAAACATCCGCATTAATATTTCCGCCGGAATGTTGCTCCGTGTTATAAACTTTCCCGCCGGAGGACACATTCTGTGTACCGCCCGCAACAATGGTAGCACTTACCACCGCGCCGGAAGACACATTCTGCAAACCGCCCTCGTTGATAGTGGTATTACTCGCCACACCGCCGCGGGACACCTCCTGCGTACCGTACCGGAGAATCGTGGTTTCGTGTGCAAGGCTGCCGGAGGACACATACTGAGTTCCGCCATCGATAGTGGTAGCGCTTGCCATGCCGCCGGAGGACAGATACTGAGCTCCGCCATTGATAGTGGTAGCACTTGCCACCCCGCCGGACTTCACATGTTGAGAACCGCCGGAGTAAAGGATAAAATTACTTGCCTTGCCGTTTTGTAAACTGAAGGCTTCCCCTCTTGCATTGGTACCTGACACATAGGTTTCCCCATCCCCTCCAGCAACGATTACAAACATTTTCCCGCCGGAATGTTGCCTCACATTATATGTTTTCCCGCCGGCGTGCACAAACTGCAATCCTCCATCATGGATAGTGGTGTCACTTACCACCCCGCCGACATACACATTCTGGCTACCGCCGGAGTGGATAGTAGTTTCATTTGCCACGCCACCGGAGGACACCCCCAGATGCCCGACGGAGTTGATAGTGGTATTGCTTGCCACGCCGCCGCTTGCCACGTTCAGCCAACCAAGGGAGTTGATGGTGGTACCATTGGCCAAGCCGCCTCCTTCCACATTCTGCCAACCACGGGAATTGATGGTGGTAGCATTTGCCACACCGCCGGATTGCAGATGTTGAGCACCGCCGGAGTTGATAATGGTAGTATTTGCCACACCGCCGGCGGACACCCGCTGGCCCCCCGGATTGATAGTGGTATTGCTCGCCACGCCGCCGGAGGACACAAACTGCCAACCGTCCTGATACATTGTGGTATTAGTTGCCACACCGCCGGAGGAAACCACTTGTAGGCCGCCATAGATAGTAGTAGAATCTGCCACGCCGGCCGAATAAATAATTTGGGAATTACCCGAGGTAATAGTGGCTCCTGTCACCGTTTTCCCCGCGCTTACATACGTTCCAGCCCCATACGCAGGCAGGGCCATATTGTTAGCCAGCATGGCCGCCACCGCTGCCGTATATACGGCCCGGCGCCCACCGTTATAAATACGCGATACCAGCCGCTCTCCAAAACCGCGGGACACGATGCAAGAGCTTACCACCGCCGCACTGCAACTGGAACAATACTCCTGCTCCAATGCCTGAATACAAGCACTGGAATAAATATTTTCTTCTTGGGGGGAATAACGTTTACTCATATTTTATTTCTCCTCGGATTCGTTTTTGGGGGCGGTTAAATGGCAATCTTTCATTAATTGTTTAATATGCCCAATTACTTGTTTGCCCGTTATTAAGCGGGTGCATTCGTATTGGCGGTCCGTATTTTTGAATTTAGGACACCAAAAATAATCGTAATGGTCAAAGTTGCAATTTGTATCATCCCAACAACCATTACAACCGTGGGAGTTAAATACGCGGTACGGCGTGTAAAACTCACATATCGGCAAGGTAAAGCCGCTAATTAAAACTATCGGAATGTGCGTACACCACGCCAGCCACGTTAAGCCGGACGACAACCCGATAAAAAAGTCCGCGTGTTCCAAAAGCGCTATGCGCTCCTGCAGGGGCTTGTTCCCGGTAAAATCTTCCGCCTCGTGCGGCATACGGTTCCAAGTGTATTTGAACCCGGTGACGGGCTCTTTATCTATACAAATTACACGGTAGCCCAACTCTTTTAAGTAGGCCACCACTTGTTCCCACCCGTAGCCGTTGTTCCAAAATTTGGCCTGGGAACTGGATTTGGTGGCAATACATACATAACGCTCTTTAATTTTGCGCGGGCTACCTAACTTTACCTTGGGGGCTTCTTCGCGCGGGTCTACACCCAAAATATAACCTGCGGTGCGGTGCAGGCCCACCTTGCGGAAATCTATGGGTTGGTGGGTGTCGTTCTCTTTGAAAAACAAACCCAACATATAACTGGCGTAGGGTTTTTCAAAACGGATTTTGCCCGGCAAATGCGTGAAAAATAAATTGGGGTACTGCCCCTCAAAAATTTCCGCCAGGTTGTGCGCCATGGTTATTTCCGCCGCGCATTTATGCTTTTGCTGGAATCTGTCCGCATACGTCAGCCAACCAATAATATCCCCCAGCGTGCCGACGGGGAACTTGATTTGGACTTCTTTGCCTGTCAGGTCCAACGTGTGGTTTAAGACGGGTTCCTTTTCCCCACGCACCCACACGCGGATGCGGAACGGAATATAATATTTTTTGGTGCTGAGTACCCAGCCTTCGTCGGCATCACAGGCAAAAATAATGTTGTCTGTTTCGTCGTCTTCAATTTGAACGTGCCATTTTCCTTTGGGCAACAAAACACGTGCACCGTCGTTAAAATCATAACGAATACCCATCGGACCTTCTTGTGTGGGAACGGCAGGCACCGGAACGACAAACGGATTAACCGTTTTCCCGGTAGATACAGTAACGGAAGCGGTTACATTGGCTGAAGCAACAGCACCAGAACTGGCAGTGGCAGTTCCTTGATTTGCAGTGGAGTTTAACGAAGAAGCAGAAACAGGCGAGACAGAAACCACAGAATCGGTATTTTCGGACATAAATCCCCTCTCTAGCAGAATCCAGAAAGAGGAGATAGGGCTTCCAATAAAAAACGGCCATTATGGATATTCCACTCGCGAGTATACCCATAACAGCCGTAGTTGCGTAATTCTCAAATTGTAATTCCAATCAAGAATATACGAACATTGGGAAGAAGACCCCTTGGAAGCTACCCTCCGAATCTTCTGCCTAAACCAGCTGTTTTTGGACTCGAGTAGACTTTGGTTGCCCAAAGACCATCCTATTCTTCTATAGGATTCCAAAAAACAGAAATAATTGTATATACATCTTACTTAACAACTTATAATTTACTATACAAACTTTTCGTTGATTTTGCCCATCATTTTATGTAGCTCCCACATACTTACATACGCGCTTTATGAAAGTCCACTGGTTGAATCCATCAAAATTTCCCGACATTGCTCTTAAAAGCCACCAAGCCCACTACCCATATTGCCCAATCATGCTCTACCTCTTGAAAACTCTCGCTTCGCTTGCGACAAACCATATACGACCATTTAGAAAGACTCTTTTAAGTAAGTGGCTTTTTCCCTTCTCCGTTGGTATTTTGGGCTGATTTTTATTCACCCGGGTTTTAGAGTAGTATTTAGAGAGCATAAAAAAGGCACTTTGGGGGCCTTTTTCTCTGGTGGGCAAAATTGCAGGATCGCAAAACTGTTAAAATATAATATCTTTATATGACTTTTTGGAATTATAACAATGTATTTTTTAGATAAAAACCGCATCAAATATTTCAAAACCCTTATAGACACCCCTGCCACAGACAGGAAAAAAGCTCTAGAAATGTTCTATATAGAATTATTCCTACAAACACCTGACGGGATATTATGGAAAGAAGAAAACAAATTGATTAATATTCCTAGGCAAGAAAGCCCTGACTGTTTATTTGCAACTGCAGATAATCAAAAGAAAGGGATAGAAATCGTCGATTGGGTTAATGACACAAAACAATGTCTAGTTACAAAGATACTAACAGATATCGCCCGTGATATCTGTATTAAAATCAAAAAGGAACAAAATATATATATTACCCTATGTATTGATATTTATGACCCGCAAAGATGGAGCTATAGGACTCGGGAAGAATATTTGAACTATGTCTATAATCCCGGTGTAAAACGATTACAAGCAAACACAAAGACCCTCAAGAAAGTATTTTTAGAAGCGGTACTTAAAAGTGACAATATCACAGATAATTTAATAGAAAAACAAGTTGAAGTTAATGGACAACATTTTAAACTTACCTTTCACCAATCATGGTTAGGGTATCCCGATTTTCATATTAATAATGTCAGCCTATGTTGGCAAGACCCGGCTATTGCCATGCAACGGATAATTAATTACAAAAACAAAAAATATCGCTCATATCTCACAAAATGTAACACTTGTGACTTATTAATTGTTAATCCGTACTATAGCACAGGTAACTGTATGCTCTCAGATAAAGAAACTATTTTTAAATCCTATTTTCCCAATGTATTTTTATTGAATTGGACAGGAACGGATATTTCCGTTACTAAATTACATACTGTACAACCTTAGATATTCCACCACTTTTCCTGCGCTTTAAAATCCATGTGTCCCTCAGCCAAGCTCATCAATTCCTTCAAACTCATATTTCGCGGGTTTCTATACTCCAAAATATCCGCCACTATGCGCGGAGACAAATAGCACAAATTCAAATACCGCGCAAAAGTGCGCTTATTCATTCCACTTGCCTTTTCCCATTCGCGGGAAGTCATGCCGCTTCCTATCATCTTCTTACACTGCCACGCTCGCGCGAGCCCACGTACTAAACTTTCATTTAGTTGCCGTACTGTCAAAATATTATTGGCAGTGCCATTTTGTAGCCGCGTAGAGGATACATTATCTATATAAAAAGTGGCCCGCAAGGTGATTGTATTTTTCCCTATATCCGGCACAAGTAAATTATTTTGCCGTGGTTCCGGCCTAGGATTCTTCCGGCAAACATCCAAAAACGCGTTCTTGTCCAATTCAAGTTGTAAATGGCAGTCTGTACCCGTTTTTATACAAACGGCTCGTTTTAGGCACGTTTTAGCCTCATTAACGCCAATCTGGCTGCTATCCGTCTGTAAATCTAAACTGCTCAAATCAGTTCGGCAAATTGTATCCAATACAAAACCGTCCAGTTGCACCATCGGAATATGAATCCCATTTCTAACAAAGTAATACTGGAATTTCTGCCCCTTTTTAGTCGTACTGGTCAATTTGTAAGGATTTCCTTTATCATCAAACAATTTATCCGCCAATAAAGCCTTTTGACGGATATATGAGCGATATTCCCGTAATCCGTTCTTAGAATTCCCGATTTTGGATTGCACCTGTTCAAAAATTTCACAAGGTACAAGAGCCGCTTGTTTGCCGACATAGACCTTATTAGCCGCCAAATGCGGCATTTTGCCTATATAGACCGGATTTCCAAGGATTCGTTGTATAGACCCGTGCCGGAACAAATGGCCGCCACGCGTATCCCCAGATGCTGTTTGCCAGCATTTACTGCGGTAGCCTTGCTGATTCATCCAATCGGCTGTGGCTTGTATATTGCCCAGTTCTAAATACTTGTTAAAAATTAAGTTGACGAGTGTTTTTTCATGCGCGTTAGGCACTAACTGCTTGTCTTTAAGGTCATACCCCAGCGGCGGAGTTCCCCCCATCCATAGCCCTTTGGCCTTACTGGCGGCGATTTTATCTCGTACACGCTCGGCTGATACTTCCCGCTCAAATTGGGCAAACGACAAGAGCATATTTAGCGTCAGTTTCCCCATAGAATTACTTGTATCAAACGATTGGGTAATGGACACAAAGTTGCAACCGTATTTATCAAACTCTTGCATCATTTTGTGGAAATCTATAATAGAGCGCGACAACCGGTCCACTTTATAGACGACAACTACCTGCACTTTTCCGGCGCGAATTTCTTCTAAAAGGGCCTGTAGTCCGGGGCGCTCCATCGTTCCGCCACTAATGCCGCCATCCGAATACGTTTTATAATATTCCCAGCCATTAAACGCTTGGGAAAGGATATAAGCCTTGCAAGCCTCCTCCTGATTTTGGAGTGAGTTAAACTCCATATCTAGACCGTGTTCAGTAGATTTACGGGTGTATATAGCACAATTAACTTTTGGCATATTTGTTATAATTCTCCTATATAAAGTAACGCTTACTATCGGGAGAGAAGTCAAGGAGATAAAATTTTATGCCGTACAGAAAAGAAGAGAACTGGCGCTTTTCATACCAGAGGGAAGATGGGCAAAATAATGACTATTATATTTTCCCAAAAGATAAACAGGCCTTTTGGAAACTTGCTGAAGAAAATGGAGAAATCCAGTTGCGATTTATCAGCAAGTATGCGCAATCACTTCCTTGTTACCAACATATTATTACTGTTGGCAAGGACCCACATAAAAGTGCAGTCGGAGTCTTTATCCGGACTAGCACTATAGACAATATAGACATTTCCAAACTATTCAAAGATACTATTGTTTTAGCCGCACCTAAAGGAGCCGAAGAGGCATTGGCGTACCGTTTAGCTGATTTTAATCAGGGAAATGAAACTATCCGCGTTGAAAAAGAAATTAAAAGGCAAAACCACCTTCACCGCCCTTTTCAAGAGCCGCTAGGCCCCGAACCCAAACGCCAAGGTTCTAGTGTTTCGGCACACGCTATTTATCCCCGTGATATTAGAAAAAAAGCAAATGCTATCCGAAAAGCCAATTTTCGTTGTGAAATTTCTAGTAAGCATCAGCTTTTTAAATCCCGCACTACCCATCAAAACTATGTGGAAGGACACCATCTAATTCCATTAAAACAAGAGGATAATTTTTCGTTTTCTTTGGACATAGAAGCAAATATTGTAGCGCTATGCCCTCATTGCCACCGCCTATTACACTATGGGGACAAAGAAGAGATTAAACCGATATTAGAACAGTTGTTTATACAACGAAAAAATCTTTTGGCTTCTAAGGGAATACACCTTACTTTGGAACAACTATATGCTTTCTATGGATCTGCTGATTAATCCAAAAAACTTGGGGCCACTGATGTGGCCCCGTGTTATCTTCTGCGCTATAACGGTTAAATTAGGATATATGGTGTTTTCCCACTCGTATTCTTTCTCATTTTTCACTATTACTTGATAAATCTGCCCTTTGTATTTTTTGGTTAGGATAGTTCCTATCGCTAAATTATATTTACATTTATGGGCCCGCTGAATGTATTTTTCTGGGTTACCTGCGTACTTATCAAGACGAGTTATATACTTTTCTGCCAGTTTACAACTATACAACTCGCATTGGATAACATACCACAAGGGTCTATATTTGCTCTTTCTCCCTCTTAACGGATACCGATAGAATATATCCCAATAAAATTGGAGTTTTTCGTCTGGCAAGCCTTTGAGTTCATCAAAATTTTTGGGTAAATAACACTTATTTCTCATTTAGCACCTTCCGAATACGGTTTATCTTATGGGCCGAGTTTCCTTTGAAATAGTAGGCCTTGGCTAATTCATCAAAAAACTTAATGGCAGTCTGTAAGAGTTCCGCTTCGCGCAATTTCTTGGGGCGCCCCAGTGGATTACCCGAGCGGCCTTTTACAAATCGCCCCGAAGTGGGTGGCAAACGGCGCGGTGTCATTTGGACAACCCGAAGAACACATACCCGCTGATAGGCCGCTTGACTATTTCCATCGCCACACGGGATATGCTTTTATAGATTTTGCCTTGGTATTCAAAACCTATTTCCAACACTTTTACTTCTATGGTGTTACCTCGGTAGTTTTTAGTAATAATACTACCCGGTGCCGGCAAACGGCTATCGCGTGGACGGATAGGCAAGTTTTTAAGTGGAGTTTCTTCGGTAGTGATAGGGTTAACTAGCCGCCAAACAGCAGGTTGAGTAGGTTTGTTTTCGGGTACTGATTTTTTGGTTGTTTTCTTCATAACTTATCTCCTTAAATAAGCAATTTTTACTTCGTACTACATTCACGCTTACTATCGGGAGATAAGTCAAGTAAATGAATGTTAGGACTATCTACAAGTTCGATTCCTGTTGGGCGCACTTTTAAGCAAAAACCCGTTCTAAAAAAGAGCGGGTATTTTTTTATCATTTCTTGACGACAAATCTCTTAAAATCTATCACTTTTCTAAAACCCGAAAAATCGCTCAATTTTGGACACTATATTTTTGCCATTTTATCGACGAAGATTTCTAATTTTGGAAGCAAAAAATGGTCACTATAATGGCAGAAAAAGCGCAAAAATCACCTAGTTCGATTCCTACAGTAGGCAATATACATTTTTTTGTTCTCGACGAGAAACTATAAAAATTGAGCAAAATTAGCAAAAAGAACTATGAAAGTAGTGGACACAATATGGACACTATAACACTAAAAAGTTCTATGCCTAATATAATATCAAACCGCCCTTTTTATAGTGACCATTCTACATACTTTTGGCAGAGTAGAATAAAGTATAATGCTCTTGAAGGAGTCAATATGGGAACAATACTTGGAATTGTTGCAGCTTTGATTGTAGGTGGAATTTTCAGCCTAATTCCCAAGAAAGAATTACAGTTGAAAGAAAACGAAGATCCGACTAAACGTAAAGGACAGTTGTTTTTGATGGCTTTTATTATATTTGTAATAGCGGCCATTATCTTTGTTGCTATTGATATGAGTAAATTTACACTCCACATGGTCTTAAAATAAGACTAGAAGAAAAGGAATCCTTTGCATACATGGGCCGCTTGATGCCCGATATAACTCCTAGGCGATTTTTGCTATTTTTGGAAGGATTAGAGCTTTTTCCTTTATTGTGGACATTATTGATATGGTTGGCAATCGTTCCTGGAGGAAAGAGCTTTCTATTTCTTTTACTAATTTTTGTTGTTACAAAAACTATACTAGCATTCTGGCAACCGTATGCATTAGTGCTTTTGTGTTACTATACAACACGTTTTCCAGCAGTTTTGGCCATATGGGGATGTGCTATTTATAAATTGATCAAATACTTTCATTGGGCCGGGATACTATATCTAATTGGCTTTTTTGTGTTGCAAATTCTTCTTACCGATGCACTTGAGCTTATATTTGCCAAATTAGGAACGATGCGTCTAAAAAGGCCGGTAACCGCGGGAGAAGTATTATTTTTTGGGTTATTTAAATGTACGGCTAGATTCTTTAATAAGAACGACAATTTAGAACTTACGAAAGCGGAATTAAAGCCTGAATGGTGGCAACAATTTCTCTTTCTATATAAAGGCGAGAAATAGAGATTAATTTTCTACTGTATTAATCCTTAGAATTAAACTTCATATATTTTATTGCGAAATTGTCCTAACAAGTTTTCCACTTGTAGCTTTAGGTAAAGATAATATCGCTTCGTAGAATTGTTTAACGGCACGACATTGTTCTGTTCTAGATAAATTCTTTCCGCCATCAAGGACTATCATTAAATTAGCAATTCCATATCCTTTTTTGCCATAATAGGCCCCAATTTGCTTAAACGCCTTGGCCGCCTCTTCTTCACTCATTACTGCCCCTTTATAGGGATTATTAATGCTGTTGTTAACAAGTTTGCTTTTAACACGAATTGTTTCCTGCCTGTCTGCTTCTGGAATTGGGAATACTTGGCAATTATTTTTAACCATGTGGTTATATTCGGTTTGATACATATCATAAATATCTTGGTCGGATGCAAATCGCATGTATTTTGAGAATTCTTTTTCTAGTAAGTTCATCACGGAAGGGATAGCTTCCGAATCTACTACATCAAACGAATGAGTTTCATTCCATTTACGCAACAAAGGAGAATTAGGACTTATCCCTTTTATAACTTGTTTCATCTCGGTTTTAAAGGAAGGATTTTTCTGCATTAGCAAAGCATATAAGGCATTGTGATTCTCTAGGTAGTCCACAAGTATATCCGCAGGATCTTCCATGTTTTTAGAAATATTATTTGAGCTTGAAGCATGTTCTTGGTCATAGAGTTTACTTTCTAGAATTTTGTCTTGAAAATTGTTAAACATAAGTAGAGCAAATAAAATCGTCGATACCCAAAATGCCACCGTATTTCTTGAAGGATTCTTTCGGCCTTTTCCTAGATGTGTTATTCCATACGCCAAAAGTCCTAACCAAACCCAGGTTCCCAAACTGCCTCCTAAAATGCTAGGAATATCCCTTGAAGCGTTTGGACTTGTTGCGACGTAGATCAAAGAATAAATGAAAGAAACAGACCAAAAAATATATTTATTCATATATATTCCTCCTGAAATTAGCCCCATCAAAAAGGAAGCATAGTATTGAGCAAGTCTTGAACAGTTATATCTTTGTAGTGTTTCGCCTTTTTACTTAATAATATTTTTATCAGTTCATCATCTGAGTTAGAATAAGCAATGTCTAAGGGAGTTGCTCCTTCCGTACCAATTCCTTCCCTGCGGCAGATAGCATTAACATTCGCACCATACCGAATCAACAGTTGAGCCATATCACTACGATTTTGTTCTAATGCCAAGCAAAGTTGATTTGGATGGGCATGATGTTGCAACAAGAGCTGTGCAATTTCAAGTTTGTCGAAATAAATTGCTGTTTCTAAAGGAGTTACTGGAAATTCCACATGATAATTATCCCATTTAGAACCTATATATGAATTTACTTTAATCTTGCCTTGATTTAGTAAAAATTTGACAAGTTCTGTGGAGCCACTAGCAATTGCATAGTAAAGGACATTTCCTTTTGGGGGTAATTGATCTCGTACTGTTGACTCCGCTCCTTTTTCAATTAAGAATTTTAAGATAGGCAAATTGCCATTGGAGGCAGCAAGATTAATGGGATATTTTCCATCAATATCTTGGTAAATAGAAGCCCCTTTCTCAATTGCTTGTTGTACCGCTCTTAAATTAGCGCTGTCTATAGCAATGGCCAATAACACTTGTTGAGCATATTTTTTTGAAGGCCAAAAGGTATTGATTCCAATATCAAGACCATTAAATGCTTGAGTGATTTCAGGTGAGCTTTGAAAATTAGCCATATAAGCCAATGGCTGCAAACTATCGAGGGTTTTCTTAATAGTTTCGGTATCTTGAAAACGTAGAGCCAAAATGAGAGTTTGTTTTTGGTCAATTAAATTTGTTTTTTTCAGGCAATCATAAAATTGCGGATTTTTTGTCTCAAGTGTTTGTGTAATAAAACTGTCTAAACCAGTAGGTTCTAACTGGATGTTTTTTAGACAGCGTTCTTCGTTTGTGTATGAGCAAGCGAAGCATAATAAGCATGTGATAAGAATATAATATTTTTTCATAAATCCTCTTTTATTGTACCACATTGAGAGAAATCAAGGGAGAAAAGCCCCAGAATCGGCCCACAAACGGGTTTAAGAACCCTAGATCTAGGTTTCCTCGCATTCGGTTTCGTCTTGGCTTTGTGGGGCAAGTTCCAAAAATCTCCGAGTTCTATGCGCGTTGTAAGTACTTTTTACGATTTGGTTTAAAAACACACTTTTACCCACTTTTAATGCGCTAGTTCGGTGCACCTTTGAAAACCCTACCTTTGAGAAGTAAAAAGGAATTAAAAATGTCCTAAAATGTACACCAAAAGAATGGTACACTATAATGGACACATTGTCGTCGAGAAATTAGTTCCTGTTGGGCGCACTTTTAGAAAAAGAGCCATTCTCAGACGAGAGTGGTTCTTTTTTTATGCTTTTCCGACGGTGTTTTGGGAGCAAAATGAGCAAAATTAGAACAAAAAGTATATATTGTTAGTGGCCCCTGTATGGTGTACAGTAAGCGCTAGTTTTCTTTGCGTTTCTCGTCGGTAAAATCCCAATATACCCACAAAATGAGGCGGCACTATCCGCACAGCCAACATTTGCTTAATTTCTTTCCCAGTTATATTTCCCGTCCCTCGTCGTTGGATAATAAAAAATTGTGAAAAATTCCCGCGAAACTATGAAAGTGATGGACACTTTTTGGACACTATAAAATCCCTATTTTTTCCTTTGGGAGCGAGTATATTTTCCCCATTTTATAGTGACTTTTTACTTTTTTAGGGCACAGTAGAAGTTATAAAAAATCGCCTCCATTAAGCGGCGGTTAAGAGATAAGTAGAATTAGATAAACATATTAGATACTTCTTTGAACTTTAGGGACATGTCACAAAACCATGTATATGCTTTATCCCAGTCTTGCTTATTTTTAATATTTAGCTTGTGTTTTGTTAGGATCCGGCAATCTTTGGTGGCTTCTATACATTCCACTTCATTTCCTAGAATACCCGCTATTTTCTCTTTCTTTTCACAAAACTTATTAAAAAGCTCTTTGTTATGTGGAATATAAATTTCAGCTCCTATGGCCTTATCCCTCGTATTAACAGTTAAAGATAAATGAAATAGAGCTGTTCCTAGTGGCAGGGAATACCAATGCTGCGGTTGAGGCTTCTGCATTGTAAATTCTTGCATAAAAGCTTCTTGTTCAGAAGCATATTCCTTAAAGTGTTGCCAAAAGTCTAATTGTAATGCTTTAACTTCACTTAATCCATCGATTGTCTGTAAGCTTTTGGCCCAATCGTTAGGAGCTTCCACAATATTAAATTTAGGAGCAGGCAAGGAGTCGCCAATTTGCCACAGTTCAATTTCCAATAAGAAAAATCCTACGTTTTCCTCAGTGGTACGATTTAACCACTCAATAGCTTGTCTATGCTGATCCCCTGCTTTTTTGACGATCCAAATTATAATTTTCGCGTCTTTACCTGCGGCATAGATAATAATTTGTCCCAAATGCGTATGATTCGTTGGCTCCAATTGATTTTCTATAATAATTTTTCGCCCTGTTCCTTCTTATTTGGCGTATAAATCAATTTCATAGGGACCCACTCGGGATTCGCGCTCCTCCAAGATAATATCTCCAAGCCCAAGTGTAGCACTTAATTCTTTTAAATTCTCTGTTTTCGCTAGCCATTTAGAAAAGTCTTTCTCTTCATTGGGCCAAATTTCTCTCAAATCTGTTATTTTGTGAATTTTACCTAAATTTGCCATTTCTCGCACTCCTAATATTCTAATATCTTCCATTGTATCACATTAGAAATATAGACATACTGAATTTAATTTACTAGAATGGAAATGTGCTTATTGGCAAGCCTGCTCGTTCGTGCAAAGATTTTATCAGCCAACGTATAGATAATATAACCTTACCAAGTTGATTGTCTGGTCAAAGATTACGAACGCATATTTACAGATAAGAAACTTGGAATAAATGAGGAGATATTATGAAAAACAAAGACGTAAATTACTTCAAACTGCAAGCAAAAAATCTCTACCGAGATTATCAAACTAAACAAGCTTACGTTGATGATGTAGATGGAAACACTTATTACCAATATAGTCCAAAATATTTTGACATTGATCAATTGTTTGTGGATTTCGATTGGGACGAAGATGATTTCTCTCTGATGAAAGCCCAACATTTAATTTCCAATATGGTGGGTTTTAATAAATGGGCTGATTTGCTAAAAGCCAAACCAGAAGAGTTGGAACTGGCTCATTTGCTACTAGATAATCAGGAGAAAATTGATTTGGAAGGCTGGAATATGTATATAGCGCGTATAGAATATGATAATCATGTTGTATTAGATCCGGCTTCAAAATTAGAGATTTTTAAGAAAGTCTTTTTAGAAGAAGAAGGACATCATAGTCCATTCCCACCTTATAAACTTTCTCAAAAGTAAATCTAAAAGCCCCGCGTTTTGCGGGGCTTAAATCATTTTACCAACTCATCGCTAATCAATTCCGCTTGCTCTAAAACACGCTCTGTGGCGGCTTGCTGCTGGTCCGGAGGATAGTTGTATTTACGCAAAATACGCTTAACGTGAAGCATAATTTGGGCTTTCACGCTCTCGCGCTTGCTCCAATCCACCTTTACGGATTTGCGCAGGTAATTGGTCAATTCCTGTGCGATTTGTTTTAGCACATCATCCCCTAGTTCCCGCACGGCCGATTCATTCTCTTCTAGTGCGTTATAAAATGCAAGTTCTTTCTCGGAAAGGCCCAAATTCTCGCCCTGTTTTACGGCCGCATTCATCTCTTTGGCCAAGGTCAGCAATTCTTCAATCACTTGGCTAGTTTGCAGAGAACCGTTATTATACTTATTAACCGTTTCCTTTAGTTTTTCCGAAAATTTGCGTAGTTGCGGCAAGTTTAACTTAAACTGGCTCTTAATTTTCCCTTCCAATAATCGTTTAAGCAGTTCTGCCGCCAAGTTCTTTTGCGGCATTTGTTTTATTTTGTCTAAAAATTGTTCATCTACAAGTGATAAATTCGGTTTATCCATCCCTGCGGCTTCAAAAATATCAATCGGCTTTGCGGTAATCACAGCTTGAGAAACGAGCGTATCCAATAAGGTTTTCCAATCCTTAAGTTTTGGGTTTGGATTCACTTTTTTCATCATAGCAGTACGAATAAGCCCAAAGAATGCTAACTCATCTGTCAGTTTTGCGGCTTCCGGCAAACTTTGGCACAAGCCGTATGCTTTTTGAGCGGCTAGCACATTATCACAAAAATCTTTTTGAGCTGTTTCCCGATTGGGAGCATGCGCCAAAATATAATCCCAAGCAAGCGGCACTAAATCGTATGCCTCCGTCTCAAAACGGCTATAATCAAACCCTTTCAAAAACGCACGGCAAACATCCATATAAGACTGCAACAGTTCATAAGCGCGTTTAATATCCGCCGCCACATCCCCGCGTCCACCGCCTTGGGTATAATCACGCACCGCTTGTTCCAATGCCCGAGCCATGCCGATATAATCCACCACAAGCCCTGCCGTTTTGCCTGTAAACACGCGGTTTACGCGGCTAATGGCCTGTATCAAGTTATGGGCTCGGATAGGTTTATCCATATACATCGTGTGCAAACTAGGCACATCAAATCCCGTCAGCCACATATCGCACACAATCACCAATTTCATGGGGTCGTTGGGGTCTTTCATGCGGTTTTCAATTTCGGTTTTTACGGCATCGTTGTAAATATGCGGTTGGAAATTGGCCGGGTCAGCGGCACTGCCTGTCATAATTACTTTGATAAACCCTTTTTTCGGGTCGTCCGAGTGCCATTGCGGGCGGATTTTAACAATTTGGTCGTACAAATCCACGGCAATTTTGCGGCTCATACACACAATCATACCTTTGCCATCTAACGATTTAAGCCGCTTTTCAAAATGTGCCACAATGTCAGCGGCCAATAATTCAAGCCGTTCCGGCAGTCCGGCCAGTTTTTCAACGGTAATCCACTCAGCCTGCGCTTTCTCGTTATCATCCATATCTTTCATCAACTGGGCGGCTTTTTCGTCTAAATGTTGCAGGAGGGCCTCGCGCGTATTTAATTGGATATGCCGTGCTTCGTAATAAATCGGCACGGTGGCGCCGTCGCGGATGGCGTCTTGCATATCGTACACGTCTACATAGTTGCCGAAAACAGCCTGGGTATCACGGTCGCCTTCGGATACAGGCGTTCCCGTAAAACCTACAAAGCACGCATTGGGCAGTCCGTCACGCAAGTATTTGGCATATCCATATTTAAGTTTGCCTGTTTTGAAATTAGCCCCAAAACCATATTGGGTGCGGTGGGCCTCGTCGGAAATTACCACAATGTTAGAACGGTCTGACAGCATCGGGTAGGCATCCGCGCCGTTTTCCGGCAAGAATTTCTGCATGGTGGTAAAAATCACGCCGCCACTCGGTTTATTTTTAAGGAGCGTTTGTAATGTTTTGCGGCTTTCGGCGGCCACAGGGGCTAGTTCGGGCACACATTGGGCAAACGTGTTAAAAAGTTGGGTGTCCAGTTCGTTGCGGTCGGTCACCATCACAATCGTGGGATTTTTCATAGCGGGCGAGCGCATAATTTTGTGCGCAATACACACCATGGATAAACTCTTGCCCGAGCCGGTAGTATGCCACACTACGCCGCCTTTGTTGCTATGCGCATTTAAGGCCCGCAAAACACTTTCTACCGTCTTGCGCCCTGCAAAAAACTGGTGGTAGCCCGCAATCTTTTTAATCGTTTTGGACTTATCGGCTTCAAACACCACAAAGTATTGTAAAAAATCCAATAGTTGGGCTTTGTCAAAAAATCCTTTGATTAAAATTTCGGCTTCGTGTTCGGTTTCTTGGGTGCGTTTTTCTCCGTGTAAGGTGCGCCAGGGCATATAACGCTCTTCATTGGCGGAAAGCGAGCCAATCCGTGCCACTACACCGTCGGACAAAATACACGCTAAATTATAATTGAACAAATCTGGGATGTCCGTTTTATAGGTTTGGATTTGGTTATACGCGGCCGAAACATCCGTTTTTTCATTAGACGGGTTTTTTAGTTCCACTACGGCAATAGGCAGACCATTCAAAAACACCACAATATCGGGGCGGCGCAAGTTGACAGGGCCTTGAACAGCAAATTGGTTGACGGCTAGAAATTCGTTATTTGCGGGGTTGTTAAAATCCACAATTTTTACATCGGTGGCTGTATCTTCGCCCGTAGCGTTTTTGTGGCAGATTTTAATACCGTCTGTAAGGTAATGATAAATGGTTTCGTTCCGGGCGATTAACGTGGCTTCGGACGGATTGGCTAGCAGTTGGTATGCCTCGTCCAGTACCGCTTGCGGCACGCCCGGATTTAAGCAGACAAGCACGTTTTTGACGTTTTGCGGCAAAATAACTTGGCGAACATCCTCCCGCAACGGATTGACCCCTTCGGGCAAAATATCCGGTCCAAACACAGTTTGATAGCCGATTTGCCGAAAGTACTCCATACACGCCAATTCCAAATAGTTCTCGTTAATTTGCATAAAAAATGGCAACTCTTGACAAAAATAATAAAAATTGCGATACTAATATTAGCGAAGGTAATTTCCTTAAAAAAGGGGCTCCGAATGGTTCCTCAAGGTTAAAACCTAAAATGTTTTTAAGGTTCTTCGCTTCTTTTTTGCCTTTTTAACTAAATAAAGAACTTTCCTCTATAATTAAATTTTTAATCATATTATAAAAATAATCGTCCCCGTGTTCATATTTGCGAAATATAGCCCACGATAAAAAATCCACCACCTGCAAACCTTTCTCAGCAGAGGCCGGACGTACAATTACATCCAATAAAACATTATGCGTATTAGAAATCTGTGTTTCTAAATAGTGCTTAAAATTTTCATTCAAAAAACGGTTTGTTTCCCGCCGGGAAGCAACCAGTGTAATTTTATCTTTAAGCGGTAATAGTTTTTTACTTGCCAATCTATTTAATAAAATATTTGTTATATAGTTATACAAAATAGTTTTCTCGTCTTGCAACCGAGTATATACTTTATGTTTATTCAAGGATATGACCATTACGGAAACATCTTTATCTTTCAAAAAAGAAAACAATTTTGTCCGTGTTTTATTATCTTCTTTATTACAATGCAATGTGCCCGCGTGATTACGGCGCTTTTTAGGGGCAATAGAACGGAATGTCTTATTAACGACTTTATCTAAAATCTTATCGTTATTTGCCAGTAAAAATGTAATGATAAAATTTTGGGATGTTTTGGGCTTGGTAAAATCAAAACCCAAACAGCCACTTTCATCCATAAATATATAAGCCATATTATATTATACCCTTATCCCACCCGAAATACTCCATACACGCCAATTCCAAATAGTTCTCGTTAATTAGATTTTGCATAATTATTTTTACTGCACTAAAAAACTAAAATATTTTTGTTCTTCTTCGACAGTTATTTTAAAATAATAATGTAAAAACTGCAAGAAAAAAGCTTTAATATTCTGAAATTCTTTATTAGAAAAGCGATTATAATCCGTTTCTTGTAACTCATCCATAGTATGCAAATGTACCTTATTTCGCAACTTGTTTAACCGACATAATTCTTTATAAACTTTTGGATTATTTCCAAAAATTTTATGGTTTTGTGCTATATCGGTCTTTTGCTTAAAAGTTAAACTTTTTTCTTTCGGGACTGACATTTTTTGATATATAATCGTTTCAGTTTTTAAAAAAGTTTCTAATACTTTTTTAGGATTTGCCTTGATAGATGAAATATTTTCCCATTCATCTAATGGAATTAATTTTTGTTTTTTAAACTCATAAGACAAGACCCCTTCCATAATAGAAAAAGCAACAATTAAAAAATTCTTAACAATTATTGATTGTAAAACGGCCGTTTGTGAAGCAATATGTTCACACAAAAACTCTAAATACTGAATATTATATTCAATATTTTTTCTTACCACATAATCCAAAGTTTGCGATTTGCTCCACGGAATCCGGCGAGTAATTATATAATCTAATTGTGCAATGGTAACACTCATAATTTACACTCTTATTTTACCGGAGATGAGACGGGGTAAGAGAGAATCGCGTAGCTCCGTCAATGTTTGTATTTGTACCATATTGTTATGAATTTTATCAAATAGTGGCTTTTGTTTTTGTTTATATTGTTCTAAAATTTTTTCAGAAGGAACTAAACATATCAAACTTGCAATGTCATTTTTATTAATATGTTGCTGTGCTCCTCCTGTTTGTTTGGCTAACAATTTGTCTAAATTAAATAAGATAAACAAATAAATATATTCACTTGCTAATTTTTCATTTTCTAAAACTCCAACCACAGACTGATTAGCACAACATTCAATTTCAGTAAAAGATACCTGCCCCAATGTCGCGCCCGTTATAGCTACTACTGTTGTATGTATTGGTAATAATTTTGTTGCAGAAGAATTATATCCGGCTTCTGTAATATACTCACTTGGAGTAATAATTCTAAAATCATTTACTTTGCCGGAATTAATCCAAGGGATAGAGCCATTTTCCCAATACTTGGGATTTGTTCTTGATGGGGTTCCACCTAATGCTAGTTGGCAAATAGCCCCAAGCGGTTTCACTTCCCAGCCGGAGGGGATGGGGCCAAGCGGGGAATCAGCAAAACTGGACGGAAATAAATCGTAAAGTTCCTCCGTCAAGTGATACTCCCGCATGATATCCGCCTCGTCGGCTATTTGTCCCCCTTGCGGGGAAAGTACGCCGTAGGCGGGTAAGGGGGGGTAATTTAGAAACGCCCTTATTCTTTCCAAGCACCCTATTAAATTTTTATCAATTTCATTGTTCCAAAACCGCATAACAGTAAAACCATTATCTTCTAAATAAAGGGTTCGTTCCTTATCGTGCTGATTCTCTGCGTGTTGCGTGCCATCCAACTCAATAATTAACTTTTTTTCTAGGCAGGCAAAATCTGCTATATATTTACTATCAATAGGAAACTGCCGGCGAAACTTAACGCCCAGTTGTTCTTTACGCAGGTATTGCCACAATTTTACCTCTTGCGGAGTTAAATTTTGGCGCATAGCCCGCACTAAATTTTTTACACTTTTAGCATATATTTGATGTGTAGATACAAGCGCACAAGAGGAATTTGGCTTATTTGGCCCCCCTTTTGCCACGTTGTGGCACTTTCCCCGCAAGGGGGACAGATTACGGCGGGTGGCTAATGCGGCTTTGGCGCGGACGACGTCAAAATCCACAAACCAACTCTTAAAGAGGGCCTTTGCCATATCTTCCAGCGTTTTATTTTGCTTTTGCAGCAGTTCAATTTTATCATCCAACGAACCCAATATTTCCGCAATCCGCTTCTGCTCCTTCAACGGGGGACACACTACTGGATACTGCATAATTTGTTTTTTGTCGCCACGGGGCATTTTCGTCCCCTTTGCACCCGCCATAACATAAGAGAAAAAATTATCATCTGCTAAAACATAATAAAGGTAGCAATTATCAACATTTTTAAGGGGATAAAGTATGATTACATCATTAGACGCAGTACCATTTTGTGTGGCAAACCAAATTTTCTTAAAATATGGTCGGATATTAGACAACAACACATCACCAACTTTATACACAGAAACATTACCACTATTTGGCACTGTATCAGAGGTCGTAGTCCCCCCTTTATTGGGCAACATATTTTCCGTAGAGATATAATTAAATATCTCTGAAAATTTGACCTTTTCTGTACGAAGTGTGGCAATATCTTTTAAATACATAATTTCTACAAGAAGAGGGGCTTTCGCCCCTCTTATCTTTAACTAAAACAACGGAAGATTTTCCAAGTTGTTTTCCGGCACACAGTCTTTATCTGTACGGATATACTTGGTACCATCGGATTCTCTTACCACATGCACATCTGCTTTTGGTGTTCTCTCTTGCACATAGAAATTAGCAATATTGGTTTCGATAAATCGAACCACCTCCGGCACAGAATATTCCGCATTACTTTCAGACTTTACAGCAACAATTTTACTATTATTTTCATCACGTCTAATACGAATTACTCTTATACTACAAATAGACATATATATCTTCTTTTTATGGAAACTGCCACAAACCAGTATCAATACTTGACAAAAATGTGGTACAATAATATTTGCTAATATATGTGCGGCACATTTTTGCCGTAAAGGGAGCAGTTCATCAAAACTGCTTCCTTTTTTATTGCTTATTTATTGTGTTTTAATTTAATATTCTCGGTTTCTTATTCCCCCCTTTATTCTATAATTGGACTTAAAATCACATCCAAAATTCCATTATTCTCTGCCTTGTTTACAATTTTATACTTTTGAACCTTTACCCCTTGAATAGGCTTGTAAGTCATCACAAATCCTTTGATAGATAAGTAAAGGGCTTTTTCTTGCTTAGCATTAACGCGAGGTTTTAATTGATATGCACCATCTAATTTTTCGTGGGAAAAACGAATCCCAATATTTTTATTTTCTTTATTGTAAAAGAAAGCCGCAAAACAAAATCTGTCCAAATTTAATTCCTCATACGCGGTAGTATTAAAAGAAATTCCACCAGTAGCGGCGATTGAAATCTTTTCGCTATATGTTCTGCTTTTCTCATATTTCTCAAACCCATCAAACATATTCATATAAGTCCCTCCATAAATATATTATACCATTTATTTTTAGTTTGTCAAGTGCAATATTTCGTTTTATTGTTTTATTTCGCCCCACACATTTTACGTGCTAAATATAACTATAATAAATTTTAAATTCTATTGCTTTGTTATATTATTTCAACATTAGCAATAAAAATATTGCATCAGCGCCCAACACAACAAACAAAAAATAGCTCTTACACTGAACCCGTGTGTTTCTTGCGCAAGTTTATATCATTTCCACCATAATTTTGCCAAATTATCTTTTATTTTCGTGTTCAGTTTCGCGCTTTCTGTCATTTGTTATATCAGCTCGGCTGTCAGGTGCGCCATTTTGGCGGAAAATGCTTCGTCGTCTTCGTGGGTTTCCGCTACGCCTACATAGCGGCCGGGAGTGAGGACGTAATCGTTGGCTTTGATTTCGTCCAACGTGGCGGATTTACAGAAGCCCTTTACGTCCGCATACGCTTTACCTTCGGGTGCAAATTCATCACCGCGCCACATATGATAGGTAGAAGCTATTTTAGCAATATCCGCATCTGTAAATTCACGGCGTGTTCTATCGGCCATGAAGCCCAAGTTGCGGGCATCAATAAATAGCACTTCGCCTTTGCGTTTTTTCTGCTTGCGCAAGAACCATAAACACACCGGAATTTGCGTATTAAAAAATAACTGCCCCGGTAAAGCCACCATACATTCCACTAAATCGTTTTCCAGTAAGCGTTGGCGGATTTCTCCTTCGCCCCCTGTATTGGAACTCATAGAGCCGTTGGCAAGCACCGTCCCCATTACACCTGTGGGAGCCAAGTGCGAGAGCATGTGCTGAATCCACGCATAGTTAGCATTACCCGCCGGTGGAATACCGTATTGCCAACGCGGGTCTTTGGTCAGCTTCTCGCCGCCCCAATCGGAAATGTTAAACGGTGGGTTTGCCAAAATATAATCAGCGCGTAAATTGGGGTGTTGGTCATTGTGAAAAGTATCAGCCGGCTCTTGCCCTAAATTAAACTCAATGCCGCGAATAGCCAAATTCATAGCGGCTAAACGCCAAGTCGTCGGGTTGCTTTCTTGCCCGTAAATAGACAGGTTGCCTGTGCCTTGGTGGAGTTGGACGAAGCGTTCGCTCTGTACGAACATACCGCCCGAACCGCAACAAGGGTCATAGACTTTGTGGTTTTCTGTCGGGGCCATGATAGCCACCATTGTTTTAACCACAGAAGCCGCTGTGTAGAATTGGCCGCCGCGCTTGCCTTCCGCATCCGCAAACATACCTAAAAAGTATTCGTACACTTCGCCCAGAGCATCCGGCGCGGTTTGGCCGTTTTCAAAGCCAATGGTGGAAATGGTGTTAATTAAATCCGCCAAGCGGCCTTGCGGCAAGGAAAGGCGAGCATAGTTTTTGTTCAAAATGTTTTTAAGTTTAGGGTTTTCTTTTTCAATGGATAACATGGCGTCGTCAATGAGTTTGCCGATGTTGGGCTGCGGCGCGTTGTCGCGCAAAAATTCCCAGCGGGCCTCGTTAGGAACCCAAAAAGCGTTATGCTCGGTGCAGTAGTCGCGAATGTCCTCGTCAATGTATTGCGGATTATTCTTGTAGTAATCGTCCTCTTGCATTTTGTTGCGCAAGGCAGAGAAAGAATCCGAAATGTATTTCAAAAAGATAAGGCCGAGTACAACGTGTTTATATTCGGCGGCATCCATATTGGAGCGGAGTTGGTCGGCGGTTTTCCAGAGTTTTTGTTTTGTGGCGTTATCCATAAAAAGTCCTAATAAAAGTATATATTTTTAACTATACTAAATAGAACGCGTGGGATACAATGTGATATATTTTTGTTGAAAATCTGTGCTATTTACTGCTTGACTTCTTTCCCCTATAAGAAGAGTGCATGTATAGGAAGTAAATGATTATATCCATGAAGGCTCAAAAAAGTGTTGCAACTGCTACACTAAATCGGCAAAATGTGTATAGATTACAACACCTTATGAGATAGATTATTTATGTAAAAGCCAGTCTAACACATTGATTTGTTTAATCCCATCAAAATCAGTAGCAGGCAAATAATCCATTGTTAGCAAATATTTAGGATAATGGTCTTTAATCTTTTTAAGAGGTTCCACTTCTCGTTTGAGTGTCTCTTCCGACAAAACACTTTGGGATACTTGGTAATATTGCGTGCCTTGGTCATTTAGAGCAACAAAGTCCACTTCTTGCGTGCCGGATTTGCCAATAAAAACTTTGTACCCTCTCCTAATCAGTTCCAAGTATACAATGTTTTCTAAAATATGACCTGTATCTTTTCCCTTGTTATTCAAAAGAGCTTGGCGCAAACCAGTATCCACAATATAATATTTCTCACCCGTTTGTAGGTATTGTTTCCCCTTAATATCGTAGCGAGAGGCCGGATATAACACAAAACTTTCCACAAGGGCTGTTATATATTTTTCAACAGTCTGATGTGAAATTTTATATCCGGTTGAAGTAAGTGTATCACCTATTTTTTTGATAGATACCAAACTACCTATGTTATCAAACAAGAATTTAATGATGCGATACAATTCATCCGTATTAACTATCTTATATCGCGCAACTACGTCCTTAATGATGATAGAATCCAATATACCTTTTAGATAAATATTTTTGGCTTCTTCTGTTGGCATTTGCAGTGTATATGGAAATGCCCCATTCTGTACGTAAGATGCGTACAATTTGGACAGATTGCTTTTGTCCTGTTGGGCAGAAACATATTCTTCAAATGACAATGGCATCATCTGTATCTCTACATATCGTCCAGATAACAGAGTGGCTAATTCGCCGGATAAGAGTTGCGCGTTAGAGCCTGTGATGTAAATATCAAAATTATCACGGATATACAAACTATCCACGACTTTTTGAAATTGCGGTACATTTTGGATTTCATCTAAAAAGATATAATTCTTTTTGTTTGATATTGCATGCTCTAAAATATATTTATGTAATTTTTTATAATCCAATAACTCCTCATTCAACACATCTTCAAAATTGAGGGATTGAATCTGCTCTTTTTTAACGTCGCTTTTTAACAAAAAGTCCTGATACAGTTGAAATAATGTGGATTTGCCGCATCTGCGCACTCCAGTAATTACTTTAATAAGCTGTTTATCTTTAAATAATTTCAGTTGGTTTAAGTAATTTTTTCGTTGTATCATAATAGTTCCCCGTGTTTTCCTTATATTACCAAAATAATCCCCAAAAAGCAAAAAATTGTATTTGAGTTAAAACTTTTTACAAAAATAAGATAAATTTTAACCTTACTTAAAACTTTTCGCAATAATAGCAAATTAAAGGCCAGATTTTGCGACTTCAAGATTATTCTTACTCGTAAAAATGTTCTAAACTGCCCACCAAACAGTAAAAAGTAGTTGGATTAGAAGAGATTTTTGAACTACACTTTAAATTTCCTATATTTTTGATAAAAGTTTTCACTAAATCTTAAAAAAGTTGTTAATTTTGGCAATCTCGGGTTCCAATGTTTCCGGTTATTTTGCTGTCATATTTAATTTTTAAAGAGATATAATTACCACTATCAACACAAACTTATATTGGTATTGGAAGATACAACCATATTCCATCAATTTAATATCCATTAGGGCGCCTATTTAAAATTATTAAGATTAAAATCCCAGTACCATTAATCAAAACGCAATTTATTCTCTATTTTCCCCTGTTTTTTCCCTGTTATCTATTTTAGGGAATTTGGAGTGTTTTTATCTAAATTTCTCCGACGAAAGCATTTTATAGAGATGTGTCTCCATAATCCGCAAAACTGTCCCAAAATGGGCAAAATTCCCTGTTTTTTGCCTGATAAACAGGGTACTCTCCGTACGCGTTCTAAGATGCACCCACAGTCACTACTCCGTGCCCGACCATTTAGAAAGCCGCTTTTAAGTAAGCGGCTTTTTTGTTGTCTAATTTTCCTCTCTCTCGTCGGGGTTTTGGTCTGATTTTTATCAATTTGGGTCTTAGAGTAGTTTATAAGCCCCACAAAAAAGGCCCTTTTGGGCCCTTTTTCTCCGGTGGGCAAAAGAGTATTTTATCCATCCCTATTACCGCTTACTATCGAGAGATAAGTCAAGTTGGGTCTACTTCTTATTTAATAAACGGCTTACATATTGATAATATGTATTAGACGGATACTTGGACAATGTTTGTGCTAACTCCGCTTTGCTAATAAACCCTTTCTTTAAAGCGATTTCTTCCAAACACGCTATTTCTATCCCTTGGTTTAACTGCATACTATGCACAAAATTCGCCGCTTGCAAGACGCTTTCGTGCGTCCCCGTGTCTAACCACGCAAATCCGCGCTCTAATCGCGCGACGTGCAAAGTATTATGGACTAAATACACTTTGTTGAGGTCTGTAATTTCCAACTCTCCGCGCGAGGAAGGCTTTAATTGTTTGGCGTAAGAAACAACCTTATTATCATAAAAATATAGCCCAGTAACCGCAAAATTGCTTTTAGGGGTTTTAGGTTTTTCTTCCAAAGATACGGCATTTCCGGCTTTATCAAAAGATACCACGCCAAAGCGTTCCGGGTCTCTTACCTCGTATGCAAACACAGTGGCTCCCGCAGTATTTTGCTTAGCACTTTGTAAAATCTGCTCAAACCCATTTCCATAAAAGATGTTATCCCCCAAAATAAGGGCCACTCTATCCGCGCCGATGAAATCTTCCCCTAATATAAAAGCATCCGCAATACCCTTTTTTACCAACTGCGGCACATAAGATAACGAAATACCCCATTGGGAGCCGTCCCCCAGCAATTTTTTAAAGTTATCTATATCTTCGGGGGTAGTAATAATCAAAATATCCCGTATCCCTGCCATCATAAGGGTTGAAAGCGGGTAATAAATCATTGGTTTATCGTAAATAGGCAATAAAATCTTGGAAATGGGCAAAGACGCCGGATACAACCGCGTGCCGGCCCCGCCTGCTAAAATAATGCCTTTCATCATTACGCTTCCTGCTTTTTGAATTGCATAGAATACAACGCATAATAGGCTCCGCGGAGTTTTAATAATTCTTCGTGTGTGCCTTGTTCCGCAATTTTGCCGTCATTGATAACTACAATTTTATCCGCGTTTTGTATGGTGGATAAGCGGTGCGCAATCACAATAACGGTGCGGTTCTTCATCAAGTTATCTAAGGCTTCTTGCACAACACGTTCGGACTTATTATCTAGGGCACTAGTGGCCTCGTCCAAAATGACAATAGGAGCATTTTTTACAAACGCACGCGCAATAGCCAAGCGTTGCTTTTGCCCACCAGAAAGCAAAATACCGCGCTCCCCTATCTGCGTATCTAACCCTTGGGGTAAGCCTTTCACAAATTCATCCAAACAGGCGCTTTTTAAGGCCATCCAAATAGTGGCATCATCTGCGTGTTCGTTCCCTAAGAGGACATTTTCCTTAACCGTACCTGAAAATAAAAAGTTATCTTGGAACACCATAGCAATTTGTTTCCGCAACGATTTTTGGGAAATGTCTTTAATATCAGCCCCGTCTATTTTAATAGAACCCTGCTTGATATCATACAAGCGCGGGATTAATGCGGAAATAGTGGTTTTCCCACCGCCGGAGTTGCCCACTAGGGCGATTGTATGGCCGACAGGAATGGTTAAATTAATATCGTGCAACACCTCCCGCCCGGCAACATATTCAAAATGGACGTGGTCAAACACGATATCTTTCTTAACTTCTGTTAGTTCTTTGGCGGTGCTTAAATCCTTGATATTAGGCTGTAAATCCAAAATATCAAAAATACGGTCTATGGCTAAAAAAGAATTTTGGATAGAAATATAGTTATTCCCCACAGATTTCAACGGGGTATAAAGCATCATCAGGGCCGCAATAAACGCCACAAAATTACCACTGGTAATAGTGCCGTTTACAATCAAATAACTGCCGTACCCAATCACCAACGCCACCCCAATAGACATAATAATATGCATAAGGGGCGAAAGCCAGTTCGTTCCCTTTACCATGCGCATGGCTAGGGAGAAGGTCATATCCGTCACATTGTGGAAGCGTTTTTTGAACTCGTCCTCCAGCGTAAAGGAACGAATCGTTTTATTTCCGGCAAAGGTTTCGTTATAAATAGTCATTACATACGAAAGATTACCGACGGTTTTTTCCAAAATTTCTTTCATTTTCTTGCGGACCTTGGCCATCGGATACACAAAAAATAAGAGTACCGCAATAGCAATAAGTGCTAATTGCCAAGAGTTATATAACAAAACACAAACCAAAGAAATAGAGGAAAATGTTTTGGATAAAAACTGTTTCAGGTTATCTATAAGCCCTGTGGAGGCGGTTTCGGCATCGTTGGAATAACGGAACAAGATTTCGCCGGAATTGTGCGTATCAAAGTATGAAGTATCCATAGAGAGGAGTTTTTCATACAGGCGGCGCTTTACCCCGATAGTAATTTTTTGGGCCACCCAAGTATTTAGGTAGTTGGAAGAATAAATCAGCACCCCTTGCACAATGGTAAAACCCACAATAAGAAACGGGATTAACGCCGAAAAATGCGGCTGTTTATCCACCATTACCTTATCCATAAACGGCTTTAAGAACATAGCCACGGCGCCGTCCAACGCGCCCACGGGCACCGTTAGCGCCACGCCCAAGCACGCCCGAAACCAATATGGTTTAATATACGGCCACATACGGCGGAAATTAATAATAAGTAAATTATTTTTTAAGTATTTTTTCATTATGAGGTTTTCCTATGCTATCTATAATTTGAGAAATAAGTTTTGGGTTATCTACATAGTTTTTTATCTTTCCCTTACAATTAGGTAAATATTTTAAGTCAAACCCTGTTTTAACTTGTTTGGGGGTTAAAGTATTGAAAATTCCATGAGTTTGAAATCCCGTATAAATAATATGCAAATTAGGATTGACGGCAGATATCAAATCCAGTAAACCGCTGCGCAATCCAACAACATATTTGGCTTTTTGGGCAAGCAATAATACCTCATCCAACGATAATTCAGGATAGGTTATTCCATCAGGACTAGGCATATTTGTCACATTAAAAAAGATGCTCCAACCTCTTTGTCTTAATTTGACAGCGAGCTCTTGCCATTTAGCAACTGGAATTAATAAGCAAGAATTTGCTTCAGGAGAGAGAATAACCAACTTTTCCATGTTGAGTGATAAGGGGTTTATTTTTTTTGATAGAGATATTGCACTCGCATTAGAAAAACAAAGCGTACTAACACAAGTATCTTCTTTTTTTATAGAAAGATATTGTAATAATATATCAAACCAATTTCCCTTTTGTTGAATAATATTTTCTTCTACATGTACAAAATGGCTTGGAGTAAAAAGCAATAATCCGTGGATTTGCTTCAACTGAAAAACCTTATTAGCAAAGTAATTGCGAAAACGTGGAATCATTACAATGGGGGCTTGAGGATAAAATAGCCTACACAAGTCACGATGATACGTTTTGGTAATTAGGAATAAAGGCTTTTGGATATGGTTTTGAGCAAAATAAGCCTTGCTACAAAAACAAAAAAAGCAAAACAATTCTCCCAAATTACTATTTAATATGAAAATATAATCTGTGTTAGGCGGAATTTTATGTTGTATTTGTTTGTATAATAATTCTCTCACAGGTTTATGCCACACTGTATAGCAGAATATTTGTATGTATTTTTCGCTTTTTTCATAGCCCCATTGTGCTACTACTACACGACCAACTTGGTATTTTTTATACCGTATAGAGTGTAATTCATCAATTACCTTTTCCCGTTTAATAAAACCATTAAAAAACGATTGGGTACGCTTAAAAAAAGGTTTATGTTGCAAATAGCGAGAATAAATTTTTATTCCACTAAAAATAAAACATTTTTCTTTAGCAAACTCTTGTTTTTTCATAGCCACATATTAAAGCCCCAGTCGTAATAAATCGTGGATATGCACAATACCTACCGGTTTATTATTTTCTACAACAAAAAGTGTTGTGATTTTTTTCTCATTCATTAATCTCAATGCTTCAGCTGCCATAACATCCGGAGCAATTTGTTTGGGGGCATGAGTCATTAGTTCCACAGCGGTTTTAGAAAACAAATCAGGGCTCATTTTTCTGCGTAAATCTCCGTCAGTAAAAATCCCTGTCAATCTTCCTAGACTATCCACAAAACCGACACACCCTAGCCGCTTTTGGGACATCTCCACTATCACTTGGGAAAACGGGGCATTTTCCGGCAATAATGGAATATTTTCCCCTGTATGCATGACATCTTTTACTAACTGTAAAATGGCACCTAATTTGCCCCCCGGATGACGAATTTGAAAATCTTTTTTAGTAAATTTTTTTCGCTCCATCAGTGCTACGGTCAAAATATCCCCAAGTACCAAAGTGGCCGTAGTGGAACATGTTGGGGCCAAACCCAAAGGGTCTGCCTCCGGCGTAGTGGGCAAAGGTAAAACATAGTTGGAATATTTACCCAAAGTACTATTTGGATTTTTAGTAATGCCTACTATGGGAATAGCAAAACGCTTACAATAATTTAAAATATCCACTAATTCTTTGGATTCCCCACTATTGGAAATGGCAATAACAATATCCTGAACCGTAATCATTCCCAAATCTCCGTGGCTGGCCTCTGCCGGATGAATAAAAATTGACGGGGTACCTGTTGAGGATAAAGAAGCCACAATTTTTTGCGCAATAATGCCGGATTTACCCATTCCCGTAAAAACAACCCTGCCTTGCGTATTTTGCATTAAGTCTAGTACCTGGGATAAAGAAAATAATGAAATGGTATTCCTCAATTCTTCAATACATTTCATTTCAGCAGAAATCGTATCTATAAGTAAATGTTTTGTTAAATTCAACATAATTAATACCTCATTTGAGACTTATTAGCAATTTTTTCCAATGAATGCAATTTCCAATGTTCAGGACAAAATCTATGAAGATTTGTGGCTTCATTAAGCAAAAAATCCAAACTTGCAGATAATGGTTTTCCAATGTCTACCTTAAAACAATCTGCGATTTTAAATACCCCTAAATCTTTTTTTTGAAATACTTCTGCTAATACAGGAAGACATAATTTTCCATTTTCCCAGTAGTACACACTAGCACCTATTGGATTGAAAATAAAACTTCCCCAATGAATAAAATAACAATTACTAAAATAAAAACTTTCTATTTTGATATTTTTTTTCTCTTTTAAATAATTAAAAAACCAGTCTAAATTGAATGCTATATCTAATTTTAGGTAATTAGATATCCAAGACAAATCCTCATTTCTGTCAAATATAGAGCAAAAATCAACAATATCTCTAACATAGCAGACGCCAAAAGACCAATGTTTTCCTTTTGTCCTACTACGCCACATATCTAAGGAACAAGCTGCTACATTATGCTTTTCTGCATAAAGTTCTACTTGTTGCAAGAATTTTGCCCCCTTTTCAGGATATTGGCATATCATGGTATCATCAGCATCAATAGTCCAAAATTTGGTAATTTTCTGTTGTTTAGCATGATAAAAACTCGTAAGATGTGCGGCTGTTGCCTTAATCCAGTATTTTGTACCAATATTAAAAATTATTTTTTTTAATTTTTTTCTCCAACTTGATATAAATTTGACATTCCTATTAGGAAAACAAATCCAGCGTAGTATCTCATTTTGTAATTTTTTATTATCACATAAAAAATAAAAATCAGCGCCCATATTATTAATAATATTTATCCAATGTTGGATACACGGCAAAGTATAGTCAGCAAGTCTATTTACTTTTAAATAAAAAACGGGAATAGAGGTATTTTTGACTGGCAAATTCCATGCAAAAGTAAAAGATTTAAAAAAATGTTCTCTTTGGTAATAAACAAGAGGTTTGCCTAATACAAGTATGACCCTAGACTTTGTAGAATCCATTGTGTGCAACTTTATTTTCTCAAACAATCTCATATAGTTTTTCCTATTTGCTATTGTCCACGCAATAATCTAAATGAAAGATTCCATCTCTTTCTTTATTAACTGCATAAGCGCATTTCAAGCCACTGGGTTTATTATCATTTACTAAAATACGCTCGCCCATAGGCACATCCGTAATAATATGGTCGTAACGGATTTGATTTGTGGTTAAAAAATCCTTTAATGCAGGCAAATATTCAGCCTTGCGGGCCGTGAGCAAAATAACCCTATCCTGAGAGGGTAATGAGGCAAAAAAGTCCTTTACCCCCGGCAACAAGGTGTCATAAGCATCTATTTTATACCCATTATGTTTTACAATGGTACCGTCCACATCCAATATCCAAGTATGAGGTAAAGAAGAAAGTTTCAACATTATAAAACCTCTCCCAGTTTGATAAGTCCATTATAAAAGGCCGCGCAAATGGAGTCATAATCTTCCCAAGCATAAGTAGTTAACGAAAGCCAAATAATACCGTGCAACATTTTGATTTTTTCTTTTTTTACATTAGGCAACAAATCAAAGAAATAATCACTCATATCCCCCCAGTTATTAGGTTTTATGGCAAGTTCTACATCTTTTTCTCTGATGTCCAAGGTAAACTTCTTGCGGTTAAACAAATCATAATCTCCATTGATAGAATAATACAATTTGGCCCAATCGTAATCGGCATCCCCATACAACTTTGTTTTGCCAAAATAGCCTCTGGGGTCAATCAATACGGCGCGCATATCAAAAGTATCAAACATCAGGTTGGAAAAAGTGCAATCCCCATGAATTAACTTAAATTCCGTGGGCATGTGTTTTTGTACTAGGGAAATCAATTCGTCTTTATTAAAAAAAATGTTTTTATAGTATTGTCCATTAATTTTGATAAATTCCTGTTCCGCAAATGGCACCAAATGCTCAACCTTGGATAAACGGTCAAAAGTTTTTGTAATATAATTTTCTATTACATCACTTTCATTAACAGGTTGGGCCGGTTCCAGATTATGCAAAGTATGCAACGCCTGTACTAGGCTTGTTAAAATCTCACATTTTTGTGTTTTTGTAATACAATCGTATTCAAAGATATTTTTCCCGCGAACACGTTTCATTTTCAGCGGTTCATATTCGTAAATTTCGGGAATATTTTTAAAGCCCAATTGCTTAACATGCTTATACCAAGCAATTTCGTCTAATGCTATTTTTTGCCCCTGTTCTGTGATTGCGCGCTTAATGACCAAATCCCCGTCAAACTCCATAGAATTAAATGGACGGCAACGGTGAGAAGTATCATTATTATCCGAATAAGCCAATAAGGTTCCTATTTCCTTAGAACCATACAAATCCAACCGCTTAAAAGCTATGGGTTGCGTTTTTAACCAATCCACAAAAGCGCCTTCTTCGGGAACATCCTGCAATACTTTTTTATTTTCAAAAACAAACAAGCCTGCCACGCCGTTCTCTTTTGAAGGGGTTTTAATAAATTTATTTTCCACATAAGACCAACGGCATTCAAAATCTTTAGAAATACCGATATAATTCCCCGCTTCCGTAGGAATTTCAAATCCGTCAGACAGTATCAAATCGCACCAAAGAATCATAAAAGGCTCATCATCAAGCAGAGGCGCTATAGCCTCTTTAATACCGGAAGCCGTGCCTTTTTTGGTGGCTTTTACAATATTGACTTTATATTTATTGGCAAATGCGGCCAAATATTTTTCCAAAACATCTGTTTTATAATCTGCGATAATTGTAAAATCCGCATCTTTGAATTTCTGAAAAGCATAAAAAAGAATGGGCAAATTATTAACAGGCACCAAACATTTAGGCTTATTGTGTGTTAATCCTTCTAATCGGGTTCCCTTTCCACCTGCTTGAACAATAATTTTCATATTTCCTCCCTTAATATTTCATTCTGAACATTTTTTTCATTACAAACCGCCCAAACTTTAGAGGTTTAGTAAAAAAATCTGGACTTAACTGAAAAAATACTTTATTATCTAGGTGTAATTTACGTAGAGTCCAGCGCCAAAAAGCACTTCCTCTATGAATAGACACGGGGTGTCCACCTGCTGCAAGCCACCGCGAGTATCCTTCATACCATTCTTTAAAATAGTAATAACACCAAAATTTGCGGGGGCCTGTACTGTGAATAATATAGGCATTTCTTAATTCTTTTGTAGGAGAACTTGCCGGGCAGTTATAATCTTCACTTATAGTCAAAGGATACATGTTGAATTGTTCTATTGCTAAATTAATCATTCCTTGGTCTGGAAGAAATAAATTTTCTGCATAGACTAATGTTTGTTTGTATAGCCAAGATCTAATTCCCAATGCTTTATTTGCCCAACTTCCTTTATTGTTTAAAACGATAAATCCGCTATTATATCCTGTGGCGTTCATATTAAATTGGGGAATTTCTTTATAGAAATTTCCTCGTACGGTAGTAAAGGTAGGATCCTGGACCAAACCAATACCATCAGACAATTGATCAAAAATTGGTCTTATTTCTTTTTGTACAAGCACATCACTATCCAGATACAAGACTTTCTCATAATATTTCAGCAGGCCAAAACAATCATACCTTGCAAATGATGCTTCTGTAAAATTCATAATAGCACTAGTTTGAGGTAGGGAAGATGGGTAGGTATAATTAATCACATTGACCCCAGGCAAACTTTCTAGTGCCTTCTTATTTTCAGCAGAAAGCTTAAATCCGGCTACAAAGATATCAGCCTCTTGTGCTAATTTCGGGCTATGTTTCAACAAACTCCATAAACTTACATACAAGCAAAAGGCATATTTATCATCACAGCCTGCAAAAATACAAGTTTGATGCTGTTGTAATTTTAAATATTCGGATAATTCTGACATATTTATCTAGCCTCCGTATCCCTTTTGCACAAATTGTTTGGACTGTTTAAATAATGTTTCATCAGTTACAACTTGCTCTTTTTTTTCTATTTCACGTTTCTTTTTAATATCAGGCCATGCCGTCAATATTGTTCGTAATATCCTAATATCAGTACGCAGCAATAACCAGGAAATATGACTAATGAGAAGATATTTTGAAGTAATATTTTTCCAAACAAACAACACTCTATTCCGTTTAGACAGGAATTGCGTATATTTATTTTTTTTACTATTAATTGTTCCACCGCATTTATGAAGGGGTTTTGTGTCGGGCGCATAAACAATTTTCCACCCACGTTTTAATCCACGATAAGCCAAATCAGATTCTTCTAACATGTATGGGTCTAAAATTTCATCAAATCCAGTTAGTTGTTCAAATTTTCCACGATTGCAAAAGAAATAGGCTCCTTGGACCCCCCAAGATAAATATTCCTGTTGTAAAGATAGATTTTTATTATAAACATTACTGGTAAATCGTGGGAAACCCCTCTTCCAATCCAACAATTTAATGCCATCATTTTGCTCTAATGCTCCCGAAACTTTAGGATATGCGGTATAGCCAGCACAGGCTACGCAAAAAACATCCTGTTTTAGGTATTTTTGTACTGTATTGAAAAAGTTTTCGTCTAAAAAGACATCATTGTCTAGAAAACAAATCCAATCACAAGGGGTATTTTTTACGCCCCAGTTGCGAGCAGAAGAGACTCCTTTGTTAGGATTGCGTAGAAAAACAACTTCTGGAAACAGAGGGGGCAACATTTCTACTGTTTTATCTGTTGAATTATCATCTACTACGGTAATATGCACAGGAAAAGGGGCTTGGAGGGTTGCTTTAACAACCGTTGGCAAACATTCTTTCAAATGATTTATGCCATTTTTAGACGGAATAATAACAGCTATTTCCATAAAAAAGCCCTTTTCCCTTAAACCGTGGGAAAAGGACTTGTGGAAACTCTTGGCGGAGGTATTCATAAGTCCCTTTCCCGTTCACACGCCGTGCTGTAGCGTATGAAAGCGAACGAAACCTATGGAAAAATGAAGTCGGAACAAAGTAAGAGAAGCGGAGGAAGGTTGGAAAATTAAAACGGCTGCATAATGTCAAGTCTAAGGAAGTGCCTTGTCATTAAACAGCCGTGGTTGCACGCAAAATATGTGTGCAACACTCGGCAGAAGACAAAGGGCTCATGACTTCCCCTCATCTTCTGCCTAAACCAGCCGTTTTTGGACTTCCTTAGAACTTTGGTTTCCCAAAGCCTTCCTATTCTTCAATAGGATTCCAAAAACAGAATAAATTGTAATTTTGCCACTCTATGTGGCTGTACTTTATACTCCTATAAATATATGGTTTTATGATAACATATTTTGGGCACAACGTCCAGCGTGGAAAATAAATTTTGCATTACTGTCATATCTACAACTGCCCGCCCAAACTTATAATTATTGCCACTACAAGATGCCAAACATTTTTCTAAATTTATCCCGCCCGCATGCATAACGCTATTGTGAATTTTACCAACACCCCCGACGGAACTTGTTAGAACTGTTAAAAACCACGCCCCAAACAGAACTATTTTAATACTTCCGCACTGGAAAATGTAATCCAACTGGTCAAAAAATATACACCCGCCACTACCATGGTTATCAAATCTACTCTTCCGCTAGGTTATACCCATAAAATCCACCAGAAAACAGGCTTAAAAATATTTTGTTCAGGCCAGAGTTCCTGTGCGGAGGTGTCGTACCCAATTTAAACAGCATTTCTCATTGATTATTGCAAACCACTATGAATACGCATTAGACGACATACAACACAAAGTCTATACGCTCGTTATTTAATTTTACAAACTGCGGATGGCCCAAGGTTTGGGATAGAGGTTGTTGGCGCGGTCGCCCAAGTTCTTTACAAAACCGAGCGGATATCCTTGATACGTTACCAACACAAAGCCGCGCGGTGTGCCCGCAGACAAAACTAAGGCCTCCCGGTGGAGATAGCGCAAGGCCGCGTCCAAAGACAACTCGGCACGAGGAAAGGAGGTTTCCTCCGTAGTAAGAGAAAGGGCCTGTGCAATAGACGGGATTTGTTCCCGGCCCTTGGCTTCAAATACGGGCTGACCGTCATAAAGCAAATGCAAAAGCGGATATTTTTTTACCTGCGTCCGCAAAGAGGCGGGTAATGTGGCAAAGGCTCTGTTTCCCCCTTTTTTACGAAGCACCGCCATAAAAAGGCCCTCACTGCGCGTTGTACCCGGGATAAAACGATATACGGGTTCCGTCCAGCCGCCAAGCAAACTTCCCGTAATTTGCCACTCCGGGCGGACGGGAACTGCCAAAAGGTCCGCGCCCAGTTCCTCGGCAATCCAACGGACATTTTCTTCATTTTCGTGCGTATTAAAGGTACAGGTACTGTAAATCAACAGGCCGCCGTCTTTGAGGCAAGGCCAAATATCACGCAAAATTTGCCGTTGCCGCTCTGCACAAAAATATACATTTTGCGCGCTCCACTCGCTGATAGCGGCCGGGTCCCGACGGAAAAGGCCCTCTCCCGAACAAGGCACGTCCGTCAAAATAACATCAAACAACAGATTTGTTTTGGCAAAATCTTTTGGCGCATTATGCGTAACCAATACACCCGGGTGGCCTTGTTTGAGGATATTTTCCAAGAGAATATTGGCGCGGCGGCGGTCAATTTCGTTACTGACAAGCACAGAACCGGCGGGTAAAGCGGCCCGCATAAGGGTAGATTTTCCCCCCGGAGCGGCGCACAAATCAAGCGCGCTGACAGGCCCCGTAATCCAATGCCGCAAGGCGTGGTCCAAAAATAGGGAGCCTGCCTCTTGCACATAATACACCCCGGCGTGAAAGCGCGGGTCGCGCGTAAAGAGCGGGCGCTCTTTCAACCAAAAGGCACCCTCGCACCACGGCACCGGCTCGGCCTGTGGAAAAATGGCTTCGCCCTTGACTTTCCACGGGTTGAAGCGCACACTTACCGCCGCCTCCTGCACAAAAGAGTGCTCAAACCGCTCCCAACGCTGGGAGCCAAATAAATTAGCGGTATATTGGATAAATTCTTGCGGCAAGTTCATAACTTATTTTATTGTACAATTATTTGCACAGTACAGGGAACAGAGGCTTATTTTTCCCCGGACACCTAGCGGCGGAGCGGACAAGGTGCGCGGCGGGCGGTGTTTAAAGTTACCATTTCTTTGGGTGCCACAGGTTCGCCAAAGATATAACTGTCCAAATGTTTTAAGGAAATAATCTTTCCGTTATTGTCCGTCTCGTAAACGGCCACTCCAATAGAAGATGTGCCCAAATCAATACCCCAACGGTAATTTGCCATAGTATGCTCCAATAGAAAAATTTAACTGGGAAGAAAAACAAGTATATACCCATAAGATACAAAAAGCCGTTTTTTTATGCAAGCACAAGGAGTCGTGGGATGATGGCGCAATAAAGCGCGCAAAAGTATAGCGGCTTGGATTATAGGTTAGGGCATAATTGAGCACGCGGGATAGTAGGGCGCGGTGCCCCGTAACTTATTAGATATGCTTCGGCTTGTGCGCTTACAAACGGGCACAAATCCCGCATATAATCCGTAATGCCCGTTCCGTCCGGCAGGCGGTGCCGTAAATCAATATGGTGCCGAACCAAGCACTTATAGACGGGGAGCCGCCCCATACCCATTGCCGCGTAAAAAAGCGCATTTCGCCCGTAATTATCCACGGTATTTATATCCGCCCCATAGTGAAGCAGTTTACTTATCATAGCGGGTTGGTTGTAATACGCCGCACGCAAAAGAGGCGCTTCTTGGGGATTATAGTCAGCCTTGCAAGGAGCATTTTTCATATTGGGGTCCGCGCCGAATTTTAGCAATACAGACGCCAGCCGGGCATTGTCGCGCGTGAGCGGATCGCCGCTCTCTGCGGCCCACCACAAGAGGGTGTGCCCGCGCTCCGTTGCGTTGGGGTCTGCCTCGGCTTTTAACAGCCGCCGCAAGAGTCTGGCCAGATACCACCCGGGCAAAATACCGCTATACCCAATCAGGTCCGCCAGAAGTGCCCCCGTGGGCCGGGTGCCGTGGCTTAGCAAAAACTGCACCAGGCGGATATTTTTAGCCAAACAAGGCTCCAACAAAATATCGCCCTGGTACTCGCGCATTGGCCGATTGACATCCGCCCCGGCTAGCACCAGTTGGCGGAGGTGCTTCTCGTTATCAGACAAGTATGCTTCAATTAATGATTCCATATGTTTATCATAGCACTCCCCGGCGACAACGGTTTGTCGCCTTGTATTTTTCGGGCGGGCGGCAAATAAGTTCGGGCGCTAAAAATGCTATACTTTGGCAAGATGTGAACGGGATAATTTCCCAAGGATTTGAAAATGTTTTGGTATAAGGCAACGAGCAAAGAAATACTACACAAGATGTTCCCGGTATCGTCAGTTTTGTAAATGAGCACACCAATAAAAAATATTATTTGCTAGAATATCAACAAAGAGTTTTCCCTTCTGTGCACCTCGCTTTTTAACTCTGTCTATTCCATACAATATAGGAGTTTCCTATGCCAGAACTTTTTAGTAATACCACCCTTACCGTTTTACAATTAATTGAAAAAATTGATACAGGAGAATTGGGATTACCGGAACTACAACGGCCTTTCATTTGGAAAGATAGTAAAATTCGCGACCTATTTGACTCAATGTTAAAAGGATATCCAATCGGTTATTTAATGCTTTGGGAAAGCGCAATAGAATCTAAAAATAGAACCATTGGTACCATTTCCCATAATTATACAAACCCTAAAGAGGTAATTATTGACGGCCAACAACGCCTAACATCCCTCTATGCCGTTATTAAGGGAAAACCAGTTCTAAATGCTAAATTTGAAGAAAAAAATGTTATTATTTCTTACAATCCTTTATTAAATAAATTTGAAGTCGGCTATCAAGCCACTAAACAAGACCCGGAGTGGATGTACAATATTAGTGAATTGTTTAATAATAATAATTTTTTTAAATTAATAAATGAATTTATTGAAAAATTAAAAAAAAGCAAAGAAACAAAAGGAGTTGGGCTCTCGGAAAAAGACGAAGAACTTATTCAAAACCGATTTATGGAGGTACGGAACTTAACCAATTACCCATTGCCTGTTTTTAACATTAAAGCAAATGCCGAAGAAGAAAGTGTTTCTGATATTTTCGTGCGGGTAAACTCTGGTGGAGTTGCTTTAAAACAAAATGACTTTATTCTTACATTGCTCTCGTTGTATTGGGAAGAGGGACGAAAAAAAATTGAAACATTTTGTAAGGATTCACTCATTAACACCCCCGGCAGTACAACTGCATACAACTCTATTACCCCTGTTTCTGCCCAAGATATTATCCGGGTAGTAATGGCCTATGCTTTTGACAGAGCCCGCCTTCAATATGGGTATAAACTATTACACGGGGCAGACTTCGAAAAACGAGGAACAATAGATGAAACCCTGCGAATCCAACGTTTTGAAACGTTAAAAGCGAAACTACCTGATGTGTTGGATTTACATTCCTGGCACGAGTTTATTAAAGCAATTATGAACGCCGGGTATTTATCAGGGGAATTAATATCCTCTAATAATGCCGTTTTTTATAGTTATGCACTATATTTAATTGCAAAACACCGTTTTAATGCTTCTAATAATGAAAACTTACATCTTACATCTTTATGGTTTTTTTATGCCTCATTAGTCGCTCTTTATAGTGGTTCTTTTGAATCTACTGTTGAAAGCCACTTGAATACAATTAAAACCCTACATTCTTTTAATGAATATAGAAATTTTATCCTTTCTAGAATCAATGAAGAACTTACTAATGACTTTTTTGATATTACACTCGTTGGTTCCAAAGGGCTGGCCGTTTCAGGTTCTGGCAATAATGCTTGGAATGCTTATGTGGCATCCCTAAATATATTGAAAAACAAAATTCTATTTTCAAAAAGTAATTTATTAGTCGCGCAATTATTTACAGATTCGTGCCATAGCAAACGTAAATCATTAGAAAAACATCATCTTTTCCCCAAAAATTACTTAAAACAAATGGGGTATTCCAAAAAGGAAATTAACCAAATGGCAAATTATGCCTATATTGATTGGAAAGATAATGACTATATTGGGGATGATAGCCCGGCAATTTACTATCCGCCTCTATGTACCAATAAGCCAGAACAAGAAATAAAATTGGAAGAGGAAAATAATGCATTACCACACGGATGGGAAAAAATGTCATATGACATATTCCTACAAGAAAGAAGAAAACTTATGGCACAAAAAATAAAACAAGCATTTGAACAATTAAAAGCAGCAGTTTAAAGTCTAAATACCCTGGGTAAACACCCGGGGTATTCTATCTAAAAATAAATTCAACGGGATTGTATTTTTCTACAACGCAACATTACAGAGTCCCCCTCGTGCTAGTTATAACCTAGTATTAGGGTGGTTTACTAATCTAATAAATTCTAATGGGTGGATGTAAATTATTTTTTTAAAGTCTAAAAGTCCCTTATTAAGACGGCATAGTCTAATAGTCAAAGGTTGTTCCAGGGATAAGTTTTTTTAAAGACAGACGTGTAGTTTCGTTGGAGTCCACCTAAAATACCAGTTAGGCTAAATTCTGGCAAGGTGGTTTCGGGGCTATTTTAGATTCTGTGGCGTTATCCTGCCCCTTTTATGGGATTCTTCTAGATTTTAGGACCTGTATTTTTTCTCTGTAAAGGGTATCAAGCCCATATACATATCCTGTTAATATATAGACGTGTACCCCAGGGATGTTTCCTAAAATATCTTCTCTGAGAGACCTCTGGTCCCAAAAAGATATCCCTATTCTATTACAAGACAGTAACTTTTGGCGTGTTCCTTGGTTTCCAAAACTTACACAGATAAGCACCCCCAAATAAGCCCACCAAAGAGATAGTAAAATGTGTATTCCTAAACATATAAGGCAAGATTCCCAATATAAAACAAAAAACCCCGCGTTAGCGGGGTTTCAAATCACCTTAAACAAAAGGCTAGGATGAGACCGACAACGATCTACTCTCTCAGCGCCGAATTGGGCGCCAATACCATCGACCCTTACGAGCTTAACTGCCGTGTTCGGAATGGGAACGGGTGTGGCCTCGTCGGAATTATTATCAGTCTCATTCTAGCCTCTTGTAAAAGAACAAATTTTAAAAGGAACTTGTCTATTGCAACCGGTTCCTTTATCGTTGGAAACCTTCTCGCCGGGATTAGCGGGTCATCGATATCTTCCAACGTCAGATAAGTTAGAAAAGCGCAAGTGTTACACTCACAATTCTTTATCTATAGGATTAAAGAATATGGCCAAGCCTCACGACCTATTAGTACAGATTAGCTGAACACATTGCTGTGCTTACACACTCTGCCTATCAACCCGGTAGTCTTCCGGGGGTCTTCTGGGTAGTTAATCTACCAGGGAAACCTTATCTTGAGGCGGGTTTCACGCTTATATGCTTTCAGCGTTTATCCCTACCGAACACCGCTAATCAGCTATGCCTGTTTACAGACAACTGATATACAGGAGGTTCGTTCATCCAGGCCCTCTCGTACTATGGACAACTCCTCTCAAGTTTCCTGCGCATACAACAGATAGAGACCGTACTGTCTCACGACGTACTGAACCCAGCTCACGTACCACTTTAATGGGCGAACAGCCCAACCCTTCCCACCTGCTTCAGCGGGAGGATGTGATGAGCCGACATCGAGGTGCCAAACCGAGCCGTCGATGTGAACTCTTGGGCCCGATCAGCCTGTTATCCCCAGGGTAGCTTTTGTCCGTTGAGCGATGGCCCTCCCACGAGGGACCACCGGATCACTAAGTCCTGCTTTCGCACCTGTTCGGACCGTCGTCCTCACAGTCAAGCTCCTTTCTACCTTTGCGCTCAATGGCCGATTTCTATTCGGCCTGAAGGAACCTTAGAACGCCTCCGTTACTCTTTAGGAGGCGACCGCCCCAGTCAAACTGCCCACCTGCCACTGTCCCCAACCCGGATTCACGGGTAATAGGTTAGAACCACAATTCACAAAAGCTGGTATTTCACTGTTGCCTCCGCACCCCCCTCAAGGGATGTTTCAATGGCTCCCAGCTATACTACGTATTGAAAACCGTAATCCAATAACAAGCTACAGTAAAGCTCCATAGGGTCTTTTCGTCTTGTTGCATGCATCAAGCGTCTTCACTTGAACCACAATTTCGCCGAGCCCACCGTCGAGACAGCGGCTTCTTTGTTATGCCATTCGTGCAGGTCGGAACTTACCCGACAAGGAATTTCGCTACCTTAGGACGGTTATAGTTACCGCCGCCGTTTACCGGGGCTTAAGTTCGCAGCTTCGCCTTGCGGCTAACCACTCCCCTTGACCTTCCGGCACCGGGCAGGCATCAGGCCCTATACATCATCTTGAGATTTCAGCAGAGCCCTAAGTTTTTGTTAAACAGTCACGAAGCCCAATTCACTGCGACCCTTTCCCAATACATTGCTGCACCGGTACTTGGGCACTCCTTCTTCCGAAGTTACGGAGCTAGTTTGCCTAGTTCCTTGACGATGGTTATCTCGCGCGCCTTAGGATTTTCACCCCATCCACCTGTGTCGGTTTACGGTACGGTTATAGTAAGAACTCCCTACGAAGTTTTTCTAGGCAGCGTGATTGGACCACTTCGCAACCTTGCGGTTACTCGTACTCGGTTTTCGGCTTAGCCTCCGGACGGATTTGCCTACCCGAAGATGCCTACGGCCTTGAACTGGCATATAGCCAGATGGTTTACTCTACTGCGTCCCTCCCTAGGTTATGACGCGCTTACTATAGTTCAGGAATATTAACCTGATGTCCTTCGCCTACGCCTTTCGGCCTGAGCTTAGGCCCGACTGACCCTGAGCCGACGAACGTTGCTCAAGGAAACCTTAGATTTTCGGCGGGAAGGATTCTCACCTTCCTTATCGCTACTCATTCCAGCATTCTCACTTATTAGCGCTCCAGCACTCCTTCCGGTATACCTTCGCAGCTGCTAATAACGCTCCCCTACCACTGCATAAAAGCGAACTTCTATGCAATCCGTAATTTCGGTAGTATGCTTAGCCCCGAGTCATCTTCGGCGCAGATTCACTCGACTAGTGAGCTATTACGCACTCTTCAAAGGGTGGCTGCTTCTAAGCCAACCTCCTAGCTGTTTAAGTAAATCCACATCCTTTACCACTTAGCATACATTTTGGGACCTAAATTGACGGTCTGGGCTGTTTCCCTCTCGCACGTGAAGCTTATCCCTCACGAACTGACTGCTGAGATATCCGCCGAGGTATTCAGAGTTTGACAGACATCGGAAGGAGGGTCGCTCCCCCTAAATCTACCAGTGCTTTACCCCCTCGGGTTAAATCTCAACGCTAGCCCTAAAGCTATTTCGGGGAGAACCAGCTATCACCAAGTTCGATTGGCCTTTCACCCCTAACCCCACCTCATGTAGAAACTTTTCAACGTTTAACACTCCGGCCCTCCATTCACTGTTACGCGAACTTCAGCCTGGACAGGGTTAGATCACTTGGCTTCGGGTCTAATATGACGAACTATTCGCTCTATTCGAGCTCGCTTTCACTACGGCTTCGGACCTCTTCAGCCCTTAACCTCGCTCGGCACATTAACTCGCTGGATCATTCTTCAACAGGCACACTGTCGCACATTCCCTTGCGGGCATAGTGCTACAATAGCTTGTAGATGTACGGTTTCAGGTTCTATTTCACTCCCCTCTCGGGGTTCTTTTCGCCTTTCCCTCGCGGTACTGGTTCACTATCGGTTGCCAGAGAGTATTTAGCCTTGGAGAGTGGTCTCCCCGGATTCCCACCGGATTGCACGTGACCAGTGGTACTTAGGTACTTGCTAAGAGACAATCAGATTTCGTTTAAAGGACTATCACCCTCTTTGGTCGGACTTTCCAGACCGTTCAACTATCTGATTGCTTGGTAACTCTTTGTGTCTAACACGAGCAAGCCCTGCAACCCCAACCCACGCACTCTATATACCCTCCACGGATATATACAGTGCGGGGGCTGGTTTAGGCTATTCCCATTTCGCTCGCCACTACTCAGGGAATCTCTTTGATTTCTTTTCCTGTAGGTACTGAGATGTTTCACTTCCCTACGTTGTCTTCTATCACCCTATCTCCGAGTCCGTAGACTCAGCCTTCTTGTGATGATTTACAGGCTCTCACCTGTAAGGGTTCCCCCATTCAGAAATCTGCGGATCACAGGATATTTGCTCCTACCCGCAGCTTATCGCAGCTTATCACGTCTTTCATCGACTTCTGGCACCAAGGCATTCACCATACACCCTTGTAGCTTGACCATATTCTTTAATCCAACAGATTATTGGTCATTTCAAATGCTAGATATTGCTATCTATTATATTTTTTTAATGATAACCTTCTTAACTTTCTCAGTTAATTGTGTTCTCATCGCTTAATTGTGTAAGTGTAAGTATATCTAATTCACATATTAAATATACAAACGCTTGGCTTTTCTAAAATATATTTTCATTCCCTTTGCTACCCATCGGATAATCACCTCTTTATTAGGATTATTATCCAACTTCCGGAGTCTTACAAGAGAAGATTGAATATAAGTTATCTGATTTTCAAAGAACTTCAAATTTGACGCAACATATTTTGCACAGGTTATTATTGGTGGAGCTGATCGGGTTCGAACCGACGACCCCCTGCTTGCAAAGCAGGTGCTCTCCCAACTGAGCTACAGCCCCTAAATCTTTAAGTGCTGTGGGCCCGGAAGGAATTGAACCTTCGACCTCACGCTTATCAAGCGTGCGCTCTAACCAGCTGAGCTACGAGCCCAAGCTATTCTAAAACAAAAGAGCCTAAGCTCTATAAAACCTTTCTATGTGCGAGTGGCCGACCTGAAATGGTTTGCCTTTCGGCTCCATCTTATCTGCTACCGACCTATTCTATCTAAAAATAGAATAAAGGAGGTGATCCAGCCGCACCTTCCGGTACGGCTACCTTGTTACGACTTCACCCCAATCACCAATCACAACTTAGGACCCAGACGACCTGGATACTTCTGTTGCAATTGACTTTCGTGGTGTGACGGGCGGTGTGTACAAGACCCGGGAACGTATTCACCGCAGCGTGCTGATCTGCGATTACTAGAGATTCCGGCTTCATGTGGGCGAATTGCAGCCCACAATCTGAACTGGGGCATAGTTTAGGGATTGGCTCCACCTTACGGTATTGCTACCCTCTGTCTATACCATTGTAGTACGTGTGTAGCCCTGGACATAAAGGCCATGATGATTTGACGTCATCCCCACCTTCCTCCACGTTATCCGCGGCGGTCTCCTGAGAGATCCTATTGCTAGGCAACACAGGATAGGGGTTGCGCTCGTTGCGGGACTTAACCCAACATCTCACGACACGAGCTGACGACAACCATGCAGCACCTCGGCTGGCTCCCTTGCGGGTCAGACCTACTTTCATAAGTCTTACCACCAGTCGTTCGAGCCCAGGTAAGGTTTTTCGCGTAGCGTCGAATTAAACCACATACTCCACCTCTTGTGCGGGTCCCCGTCAATTCCTTTGAGTTTTAACCTTGCGGCCGTACTCCCCAGGCGGATAACTTAATGCGTTAGCGGCGGCACGGAAGGGGTCGATACCTCCCACACCTAGTTATCATCGTTTACGGCTAGGACTACCGGGGTATCTAATCCCGTTTGCTCCCCTAGCTTTCGCACTTTAGCGTCAGTAAAGGCCCAGAAATCCGCCTTCGCCACCGGTGTTCCTCCTAATATCTACGCATTTCACTGCTACACTAGGAATTCCGATTTCCTCTGCCTCACTCAAGAACGCCAGTTTCTGTTGCAGTTTCTGGGTTGAGCCCAGAGATTACACAACAGACTTAACATTCCGCCTACGCGCGCTTTACGCCTAGTAATTCCGAGTAACGCTTGCCACCTACGTCTTACCGCGGCTGCTGGCACGTAGTTAGCCGTGGCTTATTCGAGAGGTACCGTCATTTTTTTCTTCCCTCTCAAAAGGAGTTTACAATCCGAGAACCTTCATCCTCCACGCATCGTTGCTGGATCAGGCTTTCGCCCATTGTCCAAAATTCCCCACTGCTGCCTCCCGTAGGAGTAGGGCCCGTGTCTCAGTGCCCTTGTGGCCGGTCGCCCTTTCAGGCCGGCTATCCGTCGTCGCCTTGGTAGTCCGTTACACTGCCAACTAGCTGATAGAATATAAGTCCGTCTTCAAGCGATAAATCTTTAATCTATTAACGATGCCGCTACTAGATGTTATGGGGTATTAGCAACCCTTTCGGATTGTTATTCCCCACTTAAAGGTTGGTTACTTATACATTACTCACCCGTCTGCCACTAAACTTCAATCTGTATTGCTACAAATTAAAGTCCCGTTCGACTTGCATGTGTTATGCACGATGCCAGCGTTAACTCTGAGCCAGGATCAAACTCTCCATTAGAATTTGTTACCTTTAAATCGCAAGCGGTTCAAAGGCAACTAATCGCTAACAAGAGCTGTTGACTTTTGACTCTTCTTACTTGAATTAACTTGGTGTCATATTATAGTCTATGACTGACTTACTTTGAGCATTTAAAATGTTAGGTTTAAACCTTCCCATTTCAAATCGCCCATTCGCACATTGCTGTCAAATTTTCACAGAACGAAATTTCCTCGTTGCTCTTTTCCTGCTTCGGAAAAAGCAATCGGAAACCTTTTTTCTTCTTTGAGCCCTCTTTGGCTACAAAGATATTCTAGCAAATCTGTTTCAACCTGTCAAGCCTTTTTAAACTCTTGTTTAAAACGCTCAACCCTTACTACTCTTTTATTTAAGCATTTTTTTAAATGTTTGTCAAATCTTTTTTTAAAACAAGTTGCAAACTTAAAAACGCTCTTTACTGAGTACTTATATATTAAAACAATTTTTTAAGAACTTGTCAAATCTTTTTTACTGCTTGGCAAACTCATCTTGTTTGCGTATATTTATTATATAACATATTAAAAATATTTTGCAACTATTTCTTTAAACTCCGTCGGTATTTATCCCCCCACGCAGCCATTTCTTGCAGTACGGGAGCCAAGGATAAACCTGTTTTGGTAAGAGTATATTCCACCCGGGGAGGTATCTCGGCAAAGGCTTTGCGCAACAATAATTTATTCTCTTCCATTTCTTTTAAGTTGCTTGTAAGAACTTTTTGGGAACACCCCACACTCCTTTTTAATTCGCCAAAACGTTTGGTCCCTGTCAGCAAATCCCTTATAATAAGGATTTTCCATTTATTACCTATCAATTTGAGCAGTACCGCCACCGGGCACGGGGGCAAATTCTTTTTCGTAATCATATATTTATTATACTCCATTAGTTTCTTTTTGGCTACTAGCATACAAAAAAGTGCCTACTTTACAAAAGAAACTAATAAAAGGCACAATACTTGATGTCATCCGGGGTAAAAATCCCCTATATATAAAGGAGAAAGATATGAAAAAAGTTGAAATTAAAAATTACCAACACGAAAAAGGTCAATTTATGGCGGCCAACGGTGCGGAATTTACCGTAAAGGAAATCATCCCGCATAGCGACATTTCCACCTTGCACGCGAACTTTGTGGAAGTGGCCCCCGGACACTTTGCCTATGGATACCATTGGCACGAAATGAACGAAGAAGTCTTTTATGTGATTTCCGGCACCGCCGCTGTTAAATTGCACGACAGAGAAGTAACCTTAAAAGCGGGCGACGCTATTACCTTTCCCACAGGACCGGAAGGCGCACACGTCATCCGCAACGCATCCGACACCGAAAAATTGGTCTATTTAGATATCGGCAGCGAACACTTGCCCGAAATCTGCCATATGCCCGGCGCAAAAAAGATAATGGTTATCGGCAAAACCGGGGTTGGGATGTATGACGAAGAAACATCTAAATAGTTTCGCCTTTGTGACAAGCACCCTCGCACCGCTGCGGGGGTGTTTTATTTTTAACTTGTAATTTACCGCAAATTCTATCATAATATATAAAGTTATGTAAGGAGCAGAAATGACCTCGGAATTATATAAGAATTTGACGGCTACCCATACGGTTGATAAACTATTGGACGGGAAACGATTTTTGTTGGCCCGGTTAGCCGGACTTTTTCGTGGGAGATAATAATGCGTATTAAAATTAGAAATCCAAAATCTTATATTTCTTTACAGGAAATCTTCACCATAGTGATGTTTACGGCCTTTGGGTTTTGTTTCTTTTTTCTGTTAGACGGACAATTTTCCTGGCAATCTTACACTGCCTTTGTGACAGAAATCAGCGAAGGGGATTTAATAACACTTTTACTTTTTAAGTTGCTTCCGATTCTAATGGTATTTTTTATAGGCAATATCCTTTATCGTTGGATAAAATGCTTTTTGCCGAGCCACAGCCAAATGTCCGCTATCCGCACGATAGAATTTTTGAACGAAGGCGTAAAACTGGGATATAATAAGAATACTCTTCCCGTTTTCCTGCCCTATCAGGAAACGCGGTTCAGCCTCACCATTACCGCCTTTGATGTTTCCACCAAAAACGGACACCGCTCCGTTGCGGGGCCTTGTGTAATATCCTTTACGCAAGGGAACCAAACCTTCGTTTGTGACCATTTGTCCGCACGCCCGTTTACATTTTTCCCCCAACTCTTGGACTACCGCGCCCGATTTGCCTCCTTTCATTTCGCCGTCAACCCAAGGAGTTTACGCAACTCTTGGGATAAAACTGCCGCCGATAAAATCCGCACTATTTTTCAAGATTACATAGACTATGGCATTTTGTGCCCTTATGATAAGGCAACCTGCAATATGCTTTTAGGGTTGGGAATACTTTTCTCTCTGTTTATTATCCAATCCATTGTGCTGCTTAACTCGCTCACACTATTTGCCCTGCTCACGCTCATTCTCCCATTAGTCGGAATATATATGATTTGCAAAGCGGTGAAGGCAAAAAAACTGGCAAAACAAATAGAAGCACTCAAACAACACAAAAAATGAAATTGAAAATAAAAGACCCCAATATTTATTTTTCACTCAAAGATATCCGCCCCGTAATTATACTCACCTTATTTTTGGGCGGATATGCGTATTTGATGACAAAGAGTATGTTTGGCTCCTTTTCTTGGATAAATTTTAACCGATATGTTTCCGAAATGTGCACCAATAACGACTTGTCTTGTGTGCTTGCATTAAAAAGCGCTCCGCTGTTATCCCCATTAGGAATCGGGGCTATTATCTACCTTATATATGTAAAGTTCTTTTCTGCTTTTTCCAAAAAGAGAAGGGTTGTTGCTCTTACTTTTTTACCAGAAAGCGTAAAAGTGGAATATAACCGCAGAAAAAATCCCGTTTTACTGCCTTACCAAAATACCAAATTTCTGCTAACGATATTTGCCCATATGTGTTATACCCAATATAACAGATATCCGAAAATAGTCCTTTGCCAACTTTCTTTTATACAGAACGGCAAAACCATTTCTTGCCGGCACGTTGCAGGGAATCTGCTGCCCGTCATTCTCAAACTGATGAACAAGGGAAAGTGCTTTAAAGAATTTGATTTCAAAGTTATGCCCGTCGCCAACTTATCGGATAATAAAGACGCCGCAAAAGAAATCAAAGCCTTACTGGACGATTACCATAAATACAGCATCTTCTGCCGCTTTCGTAAAGAAACACGAAAAAAACTGTTGCTTATTGCTTGTATCTTTTTTACGTTTTATGCCGCAGTATTCTATCATTTCCTGCACGTTGGGGCGTATCCTTTGTTATGTACAGTTTCCGCATTTCCGCTTTTGGGCATATATCTTTTCTGCTTGTGGTATCAAGACACCAAAACAGCCAAACAACTGGCCCGCTTGAAAGGAAAAAAATAACCCCTTTTAGGCTTTTACAATACTCTCAATTTATTTATAATATAGGAAGAAACCAGACGGTTTAGTCCGTCATAAGGGGGACGTATGGATATCACCACACTTAATAAACAAGTCCAGCAGGAAAGTATCTTTTTGCAAGATTTAAAGCGCGAAGTCGGCAAGGTAATTGTAGGGCAGGAAGCCCTTTTAGAAAAAATGCTTGTAGCCTTGTTAGCCGACGGTCATATTTTGATTGAAGGGGTGCCGGGCCTGGCTAAAACATTAGCCGTCAAAACTTTGGCGCAAGCAATTCATGCCCAGTTCCAGCGCATCCAATTTACCCCGGATTTACTGCCTGCCGATATCACTGGTACACTTATTTTCAACCCCAAAGACGGCTTATTTTACCCCAAACGCGGGCCGGTGTTTTCCAACTTTGTACTGGCCGATGAAATCAACCGCTCTCCGGCTAAGGTTCAAAGCGCGCTATTGGAAGCAATGCAAGAACGCCAGGTAACCATTGGCGAGCAAACCTATAAATTGCCTGCTCCGTTTATGGTACTGGCCACACAAAACCCCGTAGAGCAAGAGGGTACTTATCCGCTCCCGGAAGCACAGGTGGACCGCTTTATGCTTAAAGTAATGGTAACCTATCCCACCAAAGAAGAGGAAAAACTGATTTTGGAACGTATGTCCTCGCATCAAACCATTTCCGTAAACACCAATGTTACACCGGAGATGATTTTAAAGGCGCGCCAAGTAACCGATTCCATTTATGTAGATGAAAAAATCAAAAACTACATTGTAGATTTAGTCTTTGCCACGCGCGACCCCAAATCGGCCAAGTTAGAAAAACTAGCCTCTTTTATTGCCTATGGCGCCAGCCCCCGCGCAACTATCTTCCTCACGCAAGCGGCCAAGGCCTATGCGTTCTTAAACGGACGCGGATTTGTTACGCCCGAAGATATTAAAGCCATCGGTATGGATGTTTTGCGCCACAGAGTGCTGCTATCATACGAAGCGGAAGCCGAAAACATCACCTCCGACCAAATCGTCAAACAAATTTTTGATGCGGTGGACGTGCCGTAGAATTACCCCGGGGGTACAAAATGGATGCTGCGGAAATTTTAAAAAAAGTACGCCAAATTGAAATTCAGACGAACAAACTCGTATCGGAAACGTTCGCCGGGGAATATTTGAGCGCGTTCAAAGGGCAAGGAATTGAATTTGCCGAAGTACGCGAATATACCCCGGGCGACGATATCCGCTCTATTGACTGGAACGTAACCGCCCGCACCGGTATCCCCTATATCAAAAAATATAACGAGGAACGCGAACTGACGCTGATGATTGCGTGCGACGTTTCGGCATCCCAACGGTTTGGCTCTGCGGATAAATTAAAGCAGGAATTAGCAGCAGAACTTTCCGCCTTGTTTGCCTTTTCCGCAATCAAAAACAGCGACAAAGTGGGCTTAATGCTCTTTTCAAACCAAATAGAACTATTTGTTCCCCCCAAAAAAGGTAAAAAACACGTTTTGCGCCTCATCCGCGAACTGGTGGCCTTTGAACCTGCCGGGCGCGGTACGGATATCGGCCTGTGCCTGGAAACACTATCTAAGGTTATTAAACGCCAAGGTATTTTAATTTTAATTTCCGATTTTTTGGCTCCTGTTGCCTCGTTTTCAAAACCCTTTAAACTGGCAGCCAAAAAGTTTGACTTAATTCCCGTGGTCATCCAAGACAAACTGGAAAAATTTATCCCCCCCGTGTCCGCGTGCATAGATGTAACCGACCCGGAAACCGGGGAAGAAGATTTTTTGTGTCTGTCCTCCGGCGAACTGAATGTTGCCCTTGCCGAACACGCGGAGCACCAAAACATTAATCTGCGCGCCCTCTTTAATCCGTATAAGATTGAGCCGATTTACGTCCGCACCGACCAAGCGCCGGCGGACCCGGTGATTGCGTTTTTTAAACAGCGCGCCAAAAAAATAAGAAAATAATATGAAAAAACTTTTAACTTTATTTTCCCTTTTGTTTTCCTTTACTCTTTGCGGGGCGCAGGAGTTGCAATTAATTGAGCAAAAAGCCGCAGATAAGGTTCCTTTTGCCAAACCCTTTGCCCTGCAATTTAGTTTAAGCCACACGCCGGGCTATGAAGTAACCGTTGCCAAAGATTCTCTTTCCAAAGATTTTGAAATTACCCAAATGGCAGCACAACGGAAATCGCCCGGCACATTAATATATGATTTTACGGCTTTGCCCTTTACTTTGGGCAAATCTACCTTTACCGTTACTTTTAACTTGGAGCAAAACGGCAAAACAACCGCCCAAACAAAAGCCGAAGCATATATAGACATTACTCCCGCAAAAACCTTTAACGATAAAAACCTGCGGGAAATCCGCAATCCCTCCATCCCCGTCAGTTGGCTGGCGTGGCTGATAGCCGCCCTTTTGTTAGGCGCACTTATTTATGTGCTTTATGCGTGGTATAAAAAACTGCACGAAAAGCAATTTTCCGTATCACACGCGCCTGAGGACCCGCGCCCCGGCAACGAGATTGCACTCTCCCAAATTGATGCGTTATTAGACAGCGGCCTTTGGGAAAATGCCCAATATAAGGTGTTTTACAATACCCTTACCGATATTTTACGCGAATACTTATGGCGCCAATTAAAAATAGATGCGTCAGCCGATACTTCCGCCGAAATTTTAGCCCGCATTAAAACAATGCCCAAACTGGCTCCCTTGCGTGCGCAGTTGCGCCAATTTTTAAGTTCGGGAGATCTCGTTAAATTCGCCAAGGCTGTACCCAGTTTGGAAACCCGCAACAGAGATATCCAACTCTTGCGCGAAATTATTGTGGAAACCTCCCCCAAAGAACTCGCTCCCGCACAGGAGATTAAAAAATGATTTATTTCTTTTTAATCAGTATTTTAATGCTACTGGCCGGTTTATCCGCCGGACTGGTTACCCGCCGCGCCCCCAAAGCACAGGTTATTTGCACGGCGGCGGCCGCGGCTTTATGCGCGGTATCGCTGGGCGGACTGCTTTTTGAACGGTTGTCCGGCGGACGCGCGGAATTTATGCACCCGTGGGCTTTTTTGCTTCTCATTATCCCCTTTGCCGTACTCATTACACATACTGTATTAAGACGGATATTCAGCCGCCAAATTTCCTATCCTTTGGCTCATCTAAGGGTGGAACAAACTTCCGTGCGCGTACTGTTTACGCGCTGGCTGCCGATTCTGCTATATACAGCCGCGCTTATTTTAATGACAGCCGCTCTTGCACGCCCCGTAAAAGTGGACCGTACAGTAGTGCCGCCCACCGAAGGGGTGGACATTATTTTGCTGATGGACGTTTCGGCCTCTATGCAAAAGCAGGATTTTTACCCCAACCGCTTTGTAGCCGCGCAGGAAACAGCCTCCCGATTTATAAAAAAACGCCCATCGGACCGCATTGGACTTGTTGCCTTTGCCAAACAGGCAATGCTGCAAGCCCCGCTAACGCTGGACCACGAAGCACTGCTTGAATATTTAGGCACCTTATATTTGGGGGTGGTGGACCCCAACTATACGGCTATTGGTGATGCATTGGCCGTCGCTTCCAACCATTTAAAAGACAGCAAAGCCAAAAGCAAAATCATCATCTTACTGACAGACGGCGATTCCAATGCCGGAACCATTGACCCTATGCTCGCCGCCAAAGCCGCCGCTTCATACGGCATACGCGTTTACACAATCGGCACCGCCAGCGCGCCCCAGCAAAGTTTGTATTCCAGCGCACAGGACGAAATCAACGAAGGGCTGATGTTGGAAATAGCAGATGCGACGGGCGGTAAATTTTTCCGCGCCAAAAACGAAGCAGAACTCGCTAAAATTTACGATATGATTAACGAACTGGAAAAAACGCAATTTGCCCCCAATTCCACTGTCAACCGCACCGATTTTTACCACCCGCTTTTGTTGGCGGCGCTTATTTTGGCGGGAGCCGCATTTGTCTTGGAAAAATTATTTTTAATAAAGGTACCCTAATATGGAACTGTTTGCAAATCCTTGGTTTTTGGTTTACTTTCTTCCGGCGGCTTTATTGGCGTGGCTGGTAGCGTGGTCGGGCAAGAAACTAAAAAACCGCCTGATTTCTGCCTTATTCGGGCCGATGGCATATGCCAAATTAACCGCTGATTTACGCCCCGTTACCTGGAAACGCGGTGCTTGTTTCGGGCTGTTTTTATTCTTTTTGTTCGCGGCGCTGGCAGGCCCCCAATGGGGTACGGAAATAATAGAGGTTCAAGGCTCGTTTGCCCAAACGGTTATCGCGGTGGACGTTTCTACTTCTATGCGCGCAAGAGATTTAAAGCCCGACCGCTTGGATAATGCAAAAACAATGCTCAAAATGCTTGTAAATAATTTAAAGGATGAACGTATCGGTATTTTGGCGTTTACCTCCCAAGCATATGTACAATGCCCTATTACCACGGACGAGGATGCGCTGACCTATTTTATTAATTCCTTACAGCCCGATATGTTGCCTGTGCCGGGAACTTCCCTGGCGGCTCCGGTTCATTTGGCCGCCCGGATGTTAGCCAAATATCCCGGACAAAAAGCCCTCATTTTATTAACTGACGGAGAGGACCACTCTCCCAACGAACTGAAAGCCGCCCAGGAAACGGCCCTCAAAAATGGAATCCGCGTAATTGCTATCGGTATCGGAACAAAAGACGGCACCTTAATCCCTGCCAAGTTGGATACGACAGGTAAAGTTATAGAATACAAAAAAGATAAAACGGGAAAAACGGTTGTTTCCAAACTGGACGAAAAAACGCTGCTCGCGCTGGCCCAGGCCACCGGCGGGGCCTATATTGCCTATACCACGCCTGCACAAGTGGCGGCAAAAGTAGAAGCCTCGGTGAAAGGGTTGGATAAAACCTCTGCCCGGGCGGCTGCGCGCGCGGTATATAAAAACCGATATGCGCTGCCGTTGGTGCTGGCCATTTTATGTTTAGCCGCTTTTTTACTGTGGCCGCGCGGCAATAAGCGAAATACGGCCCAAAAAAGGTAAAATAAAATTATGAAGAAAATTGCTTGCTTTTTACTCCTTCTTTCGGCTTCGTCCGCTTTTGCGGGCGTACGCGGGGATTTGCGCGAAGCAGGCAAGTTATATCAAGATAAAAAATACGGACAGGCCCTATCCAAATATCAAGCCGCATTACACAAAGAACCCCGCCAGGAGCAAGCCTCTTTCGGTGCCGGAGCGGCCTCGTACTATTTAAAAGATTACCAATCGGCTGAAAAAGCCTTTGAAAATACGGCAGAACAAAACGGCTCTCTCCGCCAAGATGCACTTTTTAACTTAGGTAATTCCTATTACCGTGCAGGAAACAAAGAAAAAGCCGTCTCCGCGTACCGCCAAGCCATTATAGCCAATCCCAAGGATAAAGAGGCCGTGCATAACTTGCAACTGATTATAGAGCAACAGCAAAGCGAGCAAAACCAAAACAACCAAAATAACCAAAACAACAGTAATAATTCCTCTAACCAAAGCCAGCAGGACCAAAACAATAAAGGCCAAGCCCCACAGGAACAAGGCCAAAAGGAAAAGCCGTCCAACTCCCAAGATGCTATGAATAAAGATGATGCGGACCGCGTAATGCAAATGGCTCGCGAAAACGAATATAAAAAACCTACCCAGCCGGGCGAAGCGCAAGACCCCACTGTGGAGAAGGATTGGTAATATGTTAAAGAAACTCCTTTTTTCTCTTTATTTGATATTATGGGCAGGGCTTTCCTGGGCACAAATTTCCGTGTCATCTTCGGTGGATAAAACTGCTCTCACGCTGGATGACGAAATTACCCTAACCGTAACCGTACAGGGGGCCGTCAGTCCGCTGACAATGCCGCAACTGCCCAGTCTGCCTGCGTTTAATGTTTATTCGCGCGAAATTGACCAAACAACCATTAACGGAAAAAGCACCTCGGTATTTCGCTATGTAATGCTGCCGCGTTTTGTGGGCAAAGCCGACATTGGCTCCGTAACTGTTAAATATAACGGAAAGACATATAAAACAGACCCGATTTCTATCAGTATTTACCGCAATTCCCAAGGCGTACAAAAAAACCGCCCCGCCACCAGTACGGGCCGTGCCGTAACCAACGGGACCTATGATTCTTCCATTAATACGGCCATTTCGCGCCAAGTGCAAAAAGCCGACGAAAGTCTCCCCGCGCTCACGCAAAGTTTAATGAACCAAGCCTACGCGCGCGGAAATGAAAATTACTTTTTAGTTTCTGCCGTAAGCAATAAAAGACCTTATGTAAACGAAGCCGTTACCCTGGCCGTACGCTTTTACTATTCCCGCGAATTTTACGATGCACCGTACCAAAAGCCCGCCGTTTATAACCTGTTTATGGAGGACGCAGGCTCCGCCGAAGGAACACAAAGTATCAACGGAATCTTGTACCGCTACAACGAACAACGCTACACCGTTACGGGTGCGGCTCCCGGTGCGGCCACGATTGGTGAGGCCCGTGTGCAATACCGCACCGGCTCCGCTTCGCTTTCGCCGTTAGACCGCTTGTTTGGCGGCTCGGCCCTGGGAGCAGAAAAGACGGCCGAATCCAAAGAAATTCCGCTCCAAATCCGCCCGCTTCCGGCCGGCAAACCGAATTCTTTTTATGGTGCAGTAGGCCAAGGTTATACCTTATCGGCAAGCGCCGACAGAACACAAGTGGAAGCAGGGGAGGCCGTTACAGTTACCGTTACGGTAAAAGGGCCGGGCAACTTAAAGGGTACGGGCGACCTAACTTGGCCGAAAATACCCGGGTTTAAAATGTACCCTGCCGCCGCCGCGGCAGGCTCGCTACCCTCGTATTCTGATACCGTACGCGGGTATAAAGAATTTAAAACCGTTTTAGTGCCGTCCGCTTCGGGCATATATGCTGTTCCGCCTATCAAGTGGTCTTACTTTAACCCCGTTTCCGGCCAATACAAAACGTTGCAAACGGAACCCATTACGTTGTCCGTTTCCCCCTCCACCAAAAAGGAAAGCGGCTTTGATTTTGGGGCCGCCGCCCATACGGGAAACGGCTTTCAAACCTTAGGCAAGGATATTTCCTATTTAAAAAACTCTTACGCGCCTGAACCGTCTGTTTTGGCCCGGTTAAGCGCGTGGCAAAAAGCCAACTGGGTCGCGCTCATTATTTTGGGCATTAGCGTATTTTTTGCTTCCTTTGGCAAAAAGTCTATGGCCCGCAAACGCGCCTATACTCACGCCAAAAATTTACTTAAACGCGCCATTTCAGATGAGCAAGTAGCCGAAGCCTTATCCGGCTATTTGCAGCAAAAATTGGGTATCGGTACAGGAAGCCTGCCCCTGCGCGCGATTGTAACCGCCCTGCAAAAAAGCGGCGTTACCCCCGCCACAGCAGAAGCGTTTTCTTTACTTTGGCAACGGCTGGAAACGGCCCGCTTTGCCCCCGGCTCGCCTGATGCGTTGGACCCGCAGAACTTATCCGCGCAAGGATTAGATATTTTAAAATTAATGGAGGAGGAAACCAAATGAAACATTTGTTTATTTTAGTTTTTGCTTTACTCGGGTTTACCTCCGTGTTTGCCCAAACTCCCCTGCAAAATGCAGAAGAATTTTACCGCCAAGGCAAGTTCTCTGCCGCGTTGGGATTGTACGAATATGATTTAAAAACTCACCCAAACGACCCTTATGTTTACTACAATATAGGTAATTGCTATTTTAAAATGGGCAGTATGGGTTTGGCCGCCGCGAATTATTACCGCGCTTTTAAGTTGGCCCCGCGCGACGCAGATATCCGCAATAATTTATCCTTGGCCTTATCTGCCGGGGGCGAAAGTTTGGTTCCGGCAGGAGTACCGCCTGTATTGCATAAAGCATTTTTCAGTTTGTCTTATGATGAACTTAAAGGGCTGGCGATGGTTTTGTGGTGGGCGTTCTGCCTGCTTGCGTGTGTGTGGCTTTTAAAACGCCGCGGCGGAAAAATAACTTTAACAGCGGCTCTTTTGCTCGCCCTCACCGCCGGGTGGTTTTATCTGCGTCATAAGACCGAAACAGAACCCTTGGCCGTAGTAGCCGCACCGGTGGCGGAAATACGCA
>UQJU01000006.1 GCA_900541355.1 Candidatus Avelusimicrobium fimicolum
CTGCTCTTGTAACACCTCTGGAGGAACCGGCGTTAGACGGCTTTACAAATACCGGATATGGGATCTCTTTTTCGATTTTCGCGATAACCGCATCCATATCCTTTAATTCCGCCGCCGTTATACCGCCCGCCAAACACACCGCCCATAAAGCCAAAAGGAGTTTTTTCATTTTTATCTCCGTTAATCAAGCGACGTATCGTGCACGCCCGCTTCGGCAAAACCTTTGGCGCGCAATTTGCAGGAATCACAATGTCCGCACGGCTTTTTGCCGCCCGCATAGCAACTCCAAGTGAGTTCAAACGGAACTTTCAACTTGGCGGCCAGGCGCACAATATCGGTCTTGGACATCCGCATCAGAGGTGCCAATACTTCAATGCCTTCCGTTACACCCATTTTGGTACCGCGGTTAAGCGCGTCCGCCGCCGCTTTAAAGAATGCAGGGGTGCAATCGGGATAACCCGAAAAATCTATTGCGTTGGGGCCTGCAATAATCGTATCGGCGTGAATTGCATCCAATAAAGAGCCGGCAATAGAAAGGAACATCAAATTCCGCCCCGGCACATAGGTAGAAGGAATTCCCTCTTTCGGAATATCCTCTAATGCCACATCCGGCAGAGCCTGACTTTTATCCACTAAGGAACAGCAGGACAGCCACGGCAAATTAAGCGTAATCATATGGTGTTTAATGCCCAGATTGCGCGCAATCATTTGTGCGGCCAACACCTCGCGGTCGTGGCGCTGTCCGTAAGAAACGGTAAGCGCTTCGCACTCGTAACCGTGCGCCAAGGCCCAATACAGGCAGGTAGTGGAATCTAATCCACCCGAAAAAAGCACAATGGCTTTCTTTTTTGCCTTGCCGCCAAACACGGCCGCCTTGCCCGAAAAAGTAACCTCGGCAGACGGCACCGCCCGTTGCGGAGCAACCGGCTGCACCTCTGCGGGCACCTTAGTAGCAGGCTGTTGGGCCGGAGTTTGGCCGGACCTTCCAGAAGAAGCGGTGGCCCGGGCCGGAGTCTTTTTTAAAGCGGCGTCCAATAAATCCTCCGCCGGAGCAGGCGCGTTATCCACCTTACTTTCGCCAAAACTATTGGCAATTTCTTGTTCCAATTCTCTCTTTTCTTCTTTTACTGTATTTAAAATCCCACTAAAAAAACTTTTAAGGCCGCTCTTGGTGTTCTCCGCCGGTTTCGGAGTAGCCACTGTTTCCGGTGTTGCCGAAACAGGCTTTTGCGCAGGAACATCAGCGGGTTGTTCAGCGGGTTTGGTAACCAACCAAGCCTCCGGCGCCTGCGTGCCGTACGGGTAGCAGACCGCATAGCCTTGGTCAGAAAAAGACACCTGCGGCACAACCTTTAAATCATCCACTTTAAACGCAATTTTGGCATCTTTTTCGGCATTTTTAGGTCCCTGTTTCAAAAACTCTACACAGCGCATTGTGTTATTAAATTCCACAATAGCGTCCTCGGGGTTGCCGATACCTTGCACGCAGTCTTTCAAGGCAGACACGCAGAAACCGTCTTCTACCGAATCCGCCGTACCATACAAAGAGGCCGGCACCAGCAAAACATCCTTATCCATATTAGCAAGGACATCAGCCAACGTATAAAAATTGCAAAAACCGCCGACCAATACGGTACTGGCGTTTTTGGCGGCGAACAGTGCTTTCATCCCTTCGTTGCTCAGCACCAAAGCAGGCGTACGGCCCGACGCACGAGACGCCGCATAAGGAGAATCGTCCTCGTGCGAAACGGACAATTTTTGTTCGCTATACACCTCAAAATCAGCGTGACGGCTTGTAAAAGCGGTTACGTCCTCCGCCTTATCAAACCCCAAAACAGTTTTCTTGCCGCGTGCCAACAACGCACACAGCGTGGTGGACGTACGCAATACATCCACGACGACGGCTACATCCGTCCATTGTTCACATTCTCCTGCGGTTTTAGCTATCAGAACGCTCATTTAATATCCCCAATACTTTAAAATCTTCAATCGCTTTTTCGTCTTCTTCGCTCAAATTATCCACATATTTAATGGCATAGATAATCAGCGTTACGCGCGGGTTGGACGCACCGTCCTCCGCGCTGTTGTACTGGCCGATAAGCATTGCATCGGCCCCCTTGGAGGCTACAAACTTGCGGCCCTTTTCCACGCCCATTTTTAAATTATCGCGGGTGGGCTGTAAATTTTTAATGCGCAAAAGCCCCAAATTACCGTACGGGCGGGTAATATCACTCTTACTGCCGATAATTTCCACATTTTTGGCCTTGGTGGGCGGAAAGTCCGGCCCTATTGGAATCCAATCCAAATTATTCATTTCCAACGTAGCACATCCGGCGAGTAAAAGACCGGCTGCCACTAACCCCAATTTTTTCATTTTCCCTCCTTTTTCTGGGAAGCCAACTGTCCGCACGCGGCTAAAATATCGTTACCCATACTTTTGCGGATAGTTACGCCTATGCCCATTGCTTTTAGGCCGGCGGCAAAATCTTTTACTACACGGTCTTCTGTCTTTTCGCCGCGGCCCAGGTTGCACGCAATCAAATTAACGTGCAGTAAATAGTTGTCTTTAATGCTGTAAATCCAGTCCGCCAGTTTGCGGATATGTTCCGGGCGGCTGTTGACGTTTTCAATAACAGAATATTCCAAAAACACCTGGCGGCCCGTCATAGCAATATATTCTTCCAACGCTTTTTTGATATCGTCCAAATCAAATTTGCGGTTTACGGGCATAATCTTGCTGCGTTCGGCATTATCGGCATTATGCAGGGAAATAGCCAAGTTGGCCTGCGGCAAGTCCACCGCCAGTTTATGCAATTTATCTGCAATTCCCGAAGTGGAAACAGAAATATGACGCGCGCCGATATTTAAATAGTCCGGGTTGGAAAGATCCTGCGCCGCCTTTACTACATTTAAATAGTTGAGCAAAGGTTCCCCCATCCCCATAAAAACTACGCTGGAAATACGCTCACCCAGTTTTTCTTTATGCACATACTGGTACCACATCAATACCTGGTCGGTGATTTCCTCTTGCGTTAAATCGCGTTTGAAGCCCATTTTGCCCGTGGAGCAAAAGGAACAGCGCAACGGACACCCCACTTGGCTGGACACGCACACACTCCAAGTATCCTGCGGTTTTAACAATACGGTTTCAATCTGGTAGCCGTCTTTAAGTGTTAAAAGAGCCTTGGCCACCTTATCCCGGTCTGAACAGACAATTTTAGATACCTTAAAACTAAGCAAGGGACGGTCCTGTTTCAGTTTTTCCCGCAAATCAGCAGGCAGGCTTGTCGCCTCGTCCCAAGACGAAATTCCGCGCTTGAAAATGGCATCCTTTACCTGCGCAATACGGAAGTTCGGCAGGCCGGCATCTTTGATGTATTGTTTAACGTATTCAAAATTCATTTTTCTTTCCTTATTATGTAGTATATATATTTTAACATTTTCCGCTACCCAATATACAAAGCCACAGAAAGATGAAAAAATGCCTATTTTTTAGTATAATACCTGCACGATGAGTGAAGATATTAAATTTAGCACAGCCGGCTTCCGGGCCGTTACCGCAGACGGGCTGACCGCCCAGTCCGTACAGCGTTTGACTTACGGGATTTCCGAACATATTTTGGAACATCCTTTCTATGGATTTGAAGGTACGGGCTACCGCAAGCACTGTGAAGAACAAGGCAAAAAACCCAAAAAGCCCCTCGTACTCGTGGGGTATGATACCCGTTTTCTGTCTAAACAATTTGCCTATGTAGCCGCCAATGCGCTCGTGCAAAGCGGCATTACAGTAAAAGTGGCCGAACTCCCCCTGCCTACCCCGGTAGCCGAGTGGGCGGTGCTCAACGAGTGCGCCGTAGGGGCAATTGTTATTACGGGCAGTGAAGCCGAATACTATGTAAACGGCGTGAAATGGATTTCGTACTATGGCGGTATTGCCAATAACGAAATTGTACAAGATATTGAAAAGCGTATTCCTTCACCCAACGCACAGATTTTAAAAGCGTCCTCTACCGAGTTTGGCGTATTGAACGCGGCGGCTATCGTCAGTAAAGATTTCCGCAAAGGCTATATGGCCCGCTTGGAAAAAATGATTGATGTGAAAGCGCTTAAAAAGGCGAAATTAAAAGTAGCCGTTGACCCGCTTTTTGGTACGTCAAAATATTATTTCCGCGATTTTTTGGAAAAACACGGCGTAACGGTAGAAGGCATCCACGAAGGGGAAGATGTCCTCTTTGGCGGGCACACACCCAACGCCGGGCCGGTCAGTTTGACGGACCTTAAAAAATTAGTTGTAAGCAAAAAAATGCACTTGGGTATCGCGTGCAACCCGGACTGCGATAAATTCGGCATTATTGATGCCGAAGGCAACTGGGTGTCCCCCAACGAAATTGCCCCGCTGTTACTGGAACACCTGGTCCGCAATAAAAATTTAAAAGGCCGCGTGTGCAGAAGCGTCATTACCTCAAACCTGATTGACCAGGTAGCCAAAATAAACGGGCTAATGCTGCGCGAAACCCCGGTAGGCTTTAAATATATTACCGAGTTAATGATTACCGGGCAGTACATAATGGGTATGGAGGAGTCGGGCGGTATTGCGATTGCCCACCATATTCCGGACAAAGACGGTCTGGTGGCCTGCCTGTTGGTGGTAGATATGTTAGCCACCGAAGGCAAGACCTTAAAACAACTGAAAAAAGATTTTTATAAAAAATACAAACAGTTGTTTGACCAAAAAGTCAGTATTCCCAAGGCGGAAACCGAAATTAACCGCATTATGGAGCGCTTGGATATTAAACCGCCGCTTTCCATTAATAAAACCTCTGTATGGCGTATTGACAATACAGACGGGTTTAAATTTATCTTAAAGGGCGGCAGTTGGCTGGCTATTCGCCCGTCCAGCACCGAGCGGTTAATCCGCATGTATGCGGAAGCGCAAGACGCAAAATTGCCGGAGATACTGATTAAAGAAGGCAAAAAAATCATAGACAGCATTGTCTAATCCGGCAATTTGCCGGAAGGGGGTTGTATGGTTCGCATTAAAAGAATTACGGCAAGGGAAATTTTGGATTCGCGCGGTTATCCGACGGTAGCCGCCGACGTCCTGTTAGATGATGGCAACACAGGCACCGCGGCTGTACCTAGCGGAGCCTCCACAGGCTCGCACGAAGCACTTGAACTGCGAGACGGTGGTACCCGCTACAATGGCAAGGGTGTGTTAAAGGCGGTTGCCAACGTGGAGAGAATTTCACAGCAGTTGGCTGGGATGAATCCGTTTGACATCCGCCTGGTGGACGAAAGTATGCTGGCTTTGGACGGCACGGAAAACAAAACAAATCTGGGTGCCAATGCAATGCTGGCCGTTTCTATGGCAGTATTGCGTGCGGGTTGCCACAGTGCCAAATTGCCGCTCTACCAACACCTCCGCAACGTCTATAATTTAGATAATAGCCGCTATATCTTGCCCGCACCTATGCTCAACATCATTAACGGCGGGAAGCACGCCGATTCCGGGCTGGATGTACAGGAGTTTATGATTGTACCGACCGCACCCAAAACTTTTGCTGAAGCCCTGCGCGAAGCAAGCGAAACTTATCATTCCTTAAAAGATTTGCTTAAAAAAGAAGGTATGGTGATTGCCGTAGGGGATGAAGGCGGTTTTGCTCCTAAAATTACAAAACACGAAGATGTACTAAAAACTATTTTAGCCGCCGCCAAACAGGCCGGACACCCGGATATTTCGCTTGCTATGGACTGCGCCGCCAGCGAATTTTATCACGAAGGTTCTTACCGTTTTGAAGGGAAAATGTACTCTGCCCAAGAAATGACCGCACTTTACTCCTCTTGGTGCCAGAAATATCCCCTGGTCTCCATTGAAGACCCCTTGCAAGAAGACGATTGGACTGGTTGGAAACACATTACCGCACAACTGGGCAAAAAAATTAACCTGGTAGGTGATGATTTGTTTGTTACCAATATAAACCGGTTGGAAAAAGGCATTGCAGAAAAAGCCGCCAATTCTATTTTAATCAAGGTCAACCAAATCGGCACCGTATCCGAAACCATTGATGTAATGGAACTGGCCAAAAAGCACGGTTATTCCCGCATTGTGTCGCACCGCTCCGGCGAAACCGAAGACACCTTCATCGCCGATTTAGCCGTAGCCACTAACGCAGGTGCCATTAAAACGGGCGCGCCGGCGCGTTCCGAACGGACGGCAAAATACAACCGTCTGCTCCAAATTGAAGCCGAACTGGGCAACAAAGCCGAGTACGCGCAAGATTCTGTATTTAGCCGCAAATGAACACGCAAGCCATAACGGATTTTATTATCCAAAACAAAAAACCGCTACTACTGGGGACCGCCCTGGTAGTAGTGGTTATCTTCTTTTTAGGGAGCAGTATTTTAAGTTTGGTACATAACAAACTGGAACTGCATAAACTGGCGAAACAAAGCATTCTGCTGGATAAAGAACACGCCGAATTAACCGCCACTATGGAATTGCTTGAAAAAGAAGATGCCGCTTATTTGGAAAAAATTGCCCGGACCCAATACAATATGGTCGGCCCAAACGAAGTGGAATTTAGATTTCAACCCGATAAATAACTTATGAATATTGATGTCATCAATTTAGGCCCTATGGGCAACTGTACATATTTGCTGACCGAAGGGTCAGAGGCCGTTTTGATTGACCCGGCCTGGGATATGAACTATTTGGAACATATCTTATCAGAAAAAAAATTAAATTTGCTCGCCGTATTTTTTACGCACGGGCACTTTGACCACATAAAATTTTCCCAAGATTTACTGCAAAAGCACCATTTACAAGCCTTTTTGGAAGAAAATGACCTGGTTCTTTCGGGTTTGGAGCCGCAGTTTGTACGCACTTACCGGGGAGAACAACACTTACAAATCGGTCCGTTTAAGGTACATATTATCCCCACGCCCGGCCATACGGCGGGTGGGGTGTGCTTGCATATCGGCAACGCGCTTTTTACGGGCGACACCCTTTTCCCGGGTGCCTGCGGAAGGGTAGATTTACCGTCTTCTAACCCGCGCCAAATGCGCCAAAGTTTAGTAAAACTTTCCAAACTTCCCGAAGATACACAAATTTTTGCGGGACACGCCTACGGCGGAAAATGCAGTTCCACTATTGGCTACGAACGCTTAAAAAACCCTTTTATGCGAAATGCAATACGAGATGAGGAGCGGCTGTAATGCACCCGGTATTTTTAAAAATAGGCTCCTTTGAACTGGCAAGTTACGGCCTAATGACAGCGCTGGGATACGCGGCGGCTTCGCTGTATTTGATTCCGCGCCTGAAAAAAATCGGTTTAGATAAAGACACCTTTTGGAACCTGATTTTTATTGCCTTTATCGGCGCATTGGCCGGAAGCAAACTCCTCTATATTATTGTTTCTTGGCCGCAGTTAGGGGCAACCTTAGCCGAAAAAATTACCAATATTGTGCGTGATTTCCGCTACGGGTTTGTCTTTTTCGGCGGGATGATTGCATCTGTCGGCGCGCTTATTTATTATATCAGGAAAAAGAAATTACCTCTTTTAAAAACGGGCGACTTTTTAATCGTGGGCCTTCCGTTGGGACACGCCTTGGGGCGCATTGGCTGTTTTTTGGCGGGGTGCTGTTTCGGCAGCCCGACCACTATGCCGTGGGGCGTCCGTTTTACCGACCCGCACTCCTTGGTAACCCCGGAACTTTTACACGTGCCGCTGCATCCCACGCAACTGTATGAATCTGCCGGAAACCTGATTTTATTCGTATTACTACACTATGCGTCCAAACGTCCGCATAAAGACGGAAAAATATTAGCGCAATATATAACATATTACAGCATAATGCGCTTTATCATTGAGTTTTTCCGCGGGGATTACCGCGGCGCCTATTGGTTGGGATTATCTCCCTCCCAATGGATTGCCTTGGCGGCTGCGGCGGTCTCGTGCTGGCTTTGGATTCGTTTAAAAAAGGACTCTACTTATGCAGGAAAATAAAAAAATCGTTTTTGAAGGATATTCCCGCCGTTTGGACATTTTTGCCGCAGACGAATTGGCTGATTTTTCGCGTGCCATTGTGCAAAAGATGATTAAAGACGGCAAAATAACCGTCAACGGAAAAAGGGTAAAACCCTCTTGGCCGCTCACTCCGGGCGAAGTGGTGGAAATTGAAATGCCCGCACCGGAAGCCAAGACAAAACTGTCTGATTTAATTATCCACGACGGAAAAGATTTTTTTGTTCTCATTAAACCTGCGGGTATGCTTGTTCACCCGCAAAGCCCGGTGTGGGAAGAACACCCCGAAGCAGTTTTTTCAACCGAAGAAACTTTGGTGTCCGTCATTTTGGCTAACCCGCCCAAAGGATTTGATACATCTATGCCCCGCGCGGGGCTCGTACACCGTTTAGACCGCGAAACCAGCGGTGTAATGGTGGTAGCCAAAACACAAGAATTTCAAGCCGAAATGGTGGCCCTGTTTTCCAACCGGGAGGTTCACAAAACATATCACTCCATCGCCTGTGGCGAAGTGCCCGATAACGAGGGCACTATTGACGTGCCGATAGGGCGTGTAGCCGGAGGCAAAATCAAGGCTTCCGACGTAGGGCGCGAAGCCGTTACCGATTACAAGGTGTTGGAACGCAAAAACGGATTTACCTACATTGAACTTTACCCGCGCACAGGCCGCACCAACCAGTTGCGCGTGCATTTAAGTTGGCTGGGCTATCCGGTATTGGGCGACTGGCTCTACCGCGGCGCGACGGCTGACCGCCTGATGCTGCACGCCCGGAGAATTGAGTTTAACCACCCGCTAACGGGCAAAAAATTAAAGTTTGAGGCTCCCGTACCGGACGACTTTTTGGCCGCGTGGAAACGCGTTACCGAAGAAAAGTAACTTTTCCCCCGCCTTATCCGGCGGGGATTTTTTTGCCCTAAAAAACTAATCCTTTTTTAGACTTTTATTTTGACGCTTTATGCGCTATCCTTTAAATATAGAGAACGGCCCGGGGGATAAAGCATAAACAAGGGGCCGGAAACTGGGGGAAAGCGTAAAGTGGGGTAAACACGGAGCGCTTTAAGACGAAGACGCCCCAGCCGGAGTACCCGGCGGGGCGTCCACTCTAAACAGATTTCATCCGTCCGGACGCGGGAGGGGACCCGCTATCCCGGGCAACACACTAAAAGGGTTTCGTTTTCCGTGGGAGGGAGCGAAACCCTTTTATTTGCGTTTACAAACTTTTTTGATACAGCCTGTACCGTTTACTGGTATGACAGCCGCACTCCGTAATTCCGCGGATAATACCATCATTATCTTCCAGCACCCACGACAGTTCCGCTTCGTTCCAAACGGCGACCCCGTGGTCAATAATGTGCTTAATCAAAATCAGGTCAATACCGCGCTTTCTAAATTCAGGAGCCACACCCAACATAATCAGGCGCGCATCCTTAATTTTGCGCCACGCCAAGAGCGCCTTGATGATACGCCACGGATTAGCCAGGGAACCTTTTAATTCTTTAAGCGCGTGGTTCATATTCGGAATGGCAATATAAAACCCCGCCGCAACCCCCTCCACTTCCAATACACAAGTTCCTTCCGGCCGGACAATTAATTTCAATTCGTTTACCACATCCGCCATTTCCTGTTTGCTCATTGGCACAAAGCCCCAATTTTCCGCCCAAGCCTTATTGTAAATTTCGCGGATGATTTCGGCCTCTGCTTCCAAATTTTTGAGGTTCAGCCTCCGCAAAGTAATACCGTGCCCGCGCGAACAACGCGCACAAACTTTTAAAAACCGTTCGGAAAATTTGTCGTCTTTACTGCGTTCAAAGGCGAGCAGGTCCTTAATTTTTCCATATCCGGCCTTTTCAATTAACTCCATATAATAAGGATAATTATAGGGCATCATAATAGCGGGCATACTGTCAAACCCGTCTGCCAGCAAGCCGTAAATATGGTTGCTGTCCGGATTAGCCGGCCCACGCACCGCCGTTACACCCTTGGCACGGAGCCAATCTTCTGCCGCCTGAAAAAGCGCAGCCGCAACATTTCTATCATTGATGACATCAAAAAAACCGAAAAAACCAATATTTTCGTGATGATATTCGTTATGTTCTTTATTCAAAATGGCGGCAATACGCCCAACGGCTTTTCCGTCTTGGTATGCCATAAACAGAGCGCGCTCGTTCTTCGTCCAAAAGACGTTATTCAAGCGCAATAACTTTTTAGTATCGGCCTTTAACTCCCCCACCCAATACGGGTCATTTTTGTATAATTCAAACGGAAAATTGACAAAAGAGTCCAACTCTTTATCCGCTATTTGATGTATTTCCACACGCATATTCCCCCTCTCTAAAAAAGAAACCCCGGCCATAGCGACCGGGGTCATACTGGTAACAAACTATTTAATCACACCTACCGCACGGCCTGCTTTTGCAAAAGCATCAATAATTTGGGCAACATGTTCGTCGGTGTGTGTCGCCATAAGCGTTAAACGCATAAGCGCGTGGCCCGGAGGCACGGCAGGGCTGACCACCGGGTTGGAAAAAATACCCAACTCGTGCAAGGCGCGCCACATTTTAAAGCAGTTTTCGTTGCTGCCGACGTGTACCGGCAAAATCGGTGTGGTGCTGGTGCCCAAATCGTAGCCTAAATCTTCCAAGCCTTTTTTGAGTTTGGCTGTTAAACGGAACAGATTGTCGCGGCGGGAGGTGTCGTTTTCAATCAGTTCCAATGCCTTGGTGATAGAGGCCACACAGGCCGGCGGCAACGCGGCAGAAAAAATCTGGCTGCGGGCATTGTGGCGGATGTAATGAATAATATCCGCATCGCCAACGACAAAACCGCCAACAGTAGCAAAGGTTTTGGAGCAAGTGCCGACCACTAAATCCACTTCGCCGTTTTCCAAGCCGAAATATTCGCAAGTACCGCGGCCCGTTTTACCGATGATACCCGTCGCGTGCGCATCATCCACCATCACACGGGCGCCGTATTTTTTAGCAATTTTGACAATTTCCGGCAACGGACAAATGTCCCCTTCCATACTAAAAACACCGTCCACAATAATCAGTTTGCCGGCCTCGGCAGGCAGTTTGGAAATAACGCGCTCCAAATCGCCCGGTTCGTTGTGTTTAAAACGCACCATTTCGCCGTCAGAAAGTTTAATACCGTCCAAAATACTGGCGTGGTCTAATTTATCCACAATCGCGTAGTCGCCCTTTTTAACGAGGCACGACACGACCCCCAAATTCATCTGATATCCGGTAGAAAAGATAAGCCCGGCTTCTTTACGTTTAAATTTAGCAATGCGCTCTTCCAACGCATCTGCGGCTTTGGTGTTGCCGTTTAAAAAGCGGGAGCCGGCACAACCGGTACCGTATTTTAAAGCGGCTTCGGCGGCGGCTTTTTTCATTTCGGGGTCATCTGCCAAGCCTAAATAGTTGTTGGAACCGGCCATAATGTATTTTTTGCCGCCCAACACCACCTCCGGCCCTTGCGCAGATTCAATCGGCTGAAAATAGCCGTAAATGCCCAAGCGCATAGCCAGTTTGGCGTCTTTGTAGTTTTTGCATTTCTCAAAAATATCAGACATATTTTATCCTCTTGACACAACAACCGCGCCGCAGCCCGCAAGCCGCAAAGCGGTTTATTTACTTACCTTTTTAATAATATTAGTAGTGGAACGACCTTTAAGCAAAGGGAAACGCACCACTTTCTTTGCAAATTCACGGCCGACAATTTCGTCGGTCTTATAGTCTCCGCCCTTTACCAACACATCCGGACGAACGATTTTAATTAGATTATACGGTGTGTCTTCTTCAAAAATACTGACGGCGGATACGCTTTCCAACCCGGCCAAAACCAAGGCTCTGTCGGCCTGGGTATTTACCGGACGGGTTGGCCCTTTTAAGCGGCGCACGGAAGCATCGCTGTTGAGCCCAACCACCAGCACATCACCCTTGGAGCGGGAAAACTCCAACACGCTGACGTGCCCGGCGTGCAAAATATCAAAACAACCGTTCGTAAAAACGATTTTTTTGCCTTCCTCACGGGCGGCCTCTACAAATTTTTTAAGCGCGCGCGGACCTAAGATTTTATTTTTTGCCTTCACCTTGTTCCTTCTCCTGCGCCATCATCCGTTCAATAAGGCCCGTATCCATATTACCTTTTATAAAGTCCGGGTTATTGACGATTTTTTGGTGGAACGGAATCGTGGTTTTGACACCGTCAATCAAAAATTCACCCAAGCAACGGCGGCAACGCGCAAGCAAGTGTTCGCGGTCCGGCGCGGTAACAATCAGTTTGGCAATCAAACTGTCGTAATAACTGGGAATGGTGTAACCCGTGTACATATGGCTGTCCACGCGTACACCCAACCCGCCAGAAGGAATCCACTCGGTAATAGTGCCGGGGCACGGCGTAAAATTATGTTCGCTGTCTTCGGCGTTAATGCGGTGCTCAATCGCGTGGCATTTGATAACCGTCGCGTCCTTTTGCGTAATGTGGAGCGGTTCCCCCTGCGCAATTTGCAACTGCATTTTGACGAGGTCCTGTCCGCAGACGGATTCCGTTACCGGGTGTTCCACCTGCAAACGGGTGTTTACTTCCATAAAATAAAATTCTTTATTTTGAGCCATCAAAAACTCTACCGTACCGACACCGCGGTATTCGGCCGCTTTTACCAATTTGCAAGCGGCCTCTTGGAGTTTTTGGCGGGTTACCGCGTCCACAAACGGGGACGGAGATTCTTCCACCAGTTTCTGGTGGCGGCGCTGCATACTGCAATCACGCTCCGCAAACGCCACAACGTTCCCATAGTTATCGGCAGCCACCTGCACTTCAATATGGCGCGGGTTCAAAACGAGTTTTTCAAAATATACGCGGTCATCACCAAAGTTGGCGCGGGCTTCCCCCTGCGCGGTTTCCATCATCAGTTCCAAATCTTCTTCTTTTAGGCACGCGCGCATACCTTTGCCACCGCCGCCCAAAGAGGCTTTAATCATAATCGGAAAACCGATTTTGCGGGCTACTTCGCGGAAATTTTTACCTACAATGCCGTCGGAGCCGGGAGTAATCGGCACCCCGGCGCGCACGGCAATTTCACGCGCGGTAGATTTAACACCCAACATTTCAATAGCGTGCGCGGTCGGCCCGATGAACGTCATACCGGCCTTGGTAACAGCCGTGGCAAAATCCGCATTTTCAGACAGAAAACCATACCCGGGGTGAACAGCATCTGCCCCGGTAATTTTGCCCGCGGTAACAATAGCATCTATATTTAAATAACTTAAAGGGGAGGGGGCCGCACCGATACAAACGGCCTCATCGGCCATACGGACGTGCAGACTGTTGCGGTCGGCTTCCGAATAAATAGCCACGGACTTAATGCCCATTTCTTTTAAAGTGCGGATAACACGCAGCGCAATTTCGCCACGGTTGGCAATCAAAACTTTTTTAAAGGGAGTAATTTTAATGTTAGCAGACATGGGTTATGCTCCTATTTGGCTGCCTGCTCAATAAAAAATAACGGCAAACCAAATTCCACGGGAGCACCGTCTTTGGCGGTTACTATACGCAATTTTCCGGACACAGGGGCCGTTACTTTATGCTTGTGGGAAACGGTTTCCACCACGCCCAAGGAATCGCCTTCTTTTACAGTTTGGCCCTCTTTCAGTGCCAAGTTTTTGCCTTTTTCAGCCGCGTGATAAATACCGACAGCCGGAGAAGTTACCGCCGTAAGCGAGCATTCAAAATGCGCAGGCTCCGGCAAGGCTTCTTGGGTTTTAACTTCAATACAATCGCCGTCTTTTTCGTAGCAAAATTCGGCTAAATCGGTGGTTTTGAGCCAATCGGTAATTTCCGTAATGAGTTTGGTGTCCATAATGTCCTCAATATATAAATAAAATACGTTTAGTTTATTTTACCATTTTTATAAACCGAACAACACGCTTTTATAACCCTTTTTTCACCTTGGGCGATGCCACGCAAAATGATACGGTAAAAATATGAAAAATATTTACAGAACTTTTTTACCGCTCTTATTCTGGCTTTTGCTCTGCCAGTTGCCCGCCTTGCCCGGCGGCTATGTAGTAAAACAAAATTTGGTTTGGTATCACGGACTCACCAAGCCGCCGCTCGTACCGCCGGATATCGTTTTTGGAATGGTGTGGAGTATTCTTTATCTGTTTTTGGGAATAAGTGCCTTTCTCCTTTTCCGCAAAGGCTTACAAAAACATAAGAAAACAGCCATTTTATTTATTATCCAACTGGCTCTTAATATGTGGTGGACACCTGTTTTCTTCGGCCTGCACGAATTACAACCGGCCCTGCTGTTGCTAGTGATAATGTTAGCAGAAACATTTTGGCTATGGAAGGAAGCCCGTTTAAAAAATGGTTTAGCCGCACTTTTGTTGGTTCCTTATGCAGGCTGGTTAGGATTTGCTTGTTATTTAAATTTTGGTTTTTGGTTGCTTAACTAGCAAAAAGCCCCGGGTATCCAAACCGGGGCTTTTGCAAAAAGAATAAACGCATTAGCGGTTGCGGTAATGGCGCACCAAATCAAGGCCTACCTTCATTACCTTGTAAAAGGTTGAATCCAAAAGTGTGGAAACATTGTCAATTAAATCAAACGCACTTTTGGTTTTATCTACATTTTCAGCAGCAGAAACCGCCAAATATTCTACGGCTTCGGCTGTGCGGGTAATTTGCAAAAATGTCCGCACCGCAAAAACGACCAACACCACAAAGGCAACTACCGCCACCAATACGCACCATTGGTAAAAGTCCATATATAACCCCCTTTTTCCTTTTTCTTTATTAAAACTTTTTGCCCGGCGTTCGTCAAGTCCCGCAAAAAAGACTAAAAAACAAGCAAGAAAACCGCGCCGTTTTCCCTTATTTTTTAGGAGTTATCTAATTTATTATTGACAAAGCACCCGCTTATTAGTAATAATTACTATTAACAAGCCTGGCTGCCAGCCTGCCAAGGACAAGGCAAAAGAGCGTTTTTTCCGTCGGAGGGCTTCATTTTTAGGCTTGTGGCAAAATCGGTTTTAAGACGAGATTTGCATTTTTAGTCCGTTTTTGCCAAAATTTTAAAAGTCGTTAGTTTATTTAGCGGCGAATTATTCTACCAGGATTACACTATTATGGAAAACTCCGAAGTTATTACCCGTATCGTAAAAAGAGATGGTACGACACAGCATTTTGACTCTAAAAAGATTACCCGCGCCATTACCAAGGCCGCCGAGGCAACCGGCGAATTTGACGCTGAAACCGCCAAAAAATTAACGATTCGCGCCATTAACATTATCCAACAACTTTATTCCGACACCGTTCCCAATGTGGAAAATGTACAGGATATTGTGGAAGATGTGCTTTTAACATCCAATTATCATAAAACAGCCAAAGCCTATATTCTGTACCGCGACCAGCACGCCCGTATGCGTGAAATTTCTTCCAAATTTAACGTAGATTTGGTGGACCAGTATTTGCAAAAGATTGACTGGCAGGTAAACGAAAACAGCAATATGGGCTACTCCTTGCAGGGGTTAAACAACTACATTTCCTCCGAAATCAGCAAGGTCTATTGGCTCAATAAAATCTATCCCGAAAACGTCCGCCGTATGCACAGCGAGGGTGATTTTCACTTGCACGATTTAGGATTGTTGGGTGCTTACTGCGTCGGTTGGGACTTGCAAGACCTGCTTTTAAGCGGTTTTACGGGCGTAGTCGGCAAGGCTGAAAGTAAACCTGCCAAGCACTTGCGCACCGCATTGGGCCAAGTAGTAAACTTCTTTTACACCTTGCAGGGCGAAAGTGCGGGGGCGCAGGCTTTCAGCAACTTTGATACCTTGCTCGCGCCGTTTATCTATTACGATAAACTTTCTTACAATGACGTAAAACAAGCCTTACAGGAATTTTTGTTTAACGTAAACGTGCCCACCCGTGTCGGGTTCCAAACACCGTTTACCAACTTAACGTTGGACTTAACCGTACCGTCCTACTACAAGGACCAGCCGGTTATTATCGGCGGTAAATTGCAGGATAAAACTTACGGCGAATTCCAAGCGGAAATGGATATGTTGAACCGCGCGTTCTGCGAAGTAATGCTCGCGGGTGATGCCAAAGGCCGCGTGTTTACGTTCCCGATTCCGACGTATAACATTACCAAAGATTTTGATTGGGACAACCCCAAACTTACCCCTCTGTGGGAAATGACAGCCAAATATGGTATCCCGTACTTTGCCAACTTTATCAATTCCGATATGAACCCCGAAGATGCGCGTTCTATGTGCTGCCGCTTACGCATTGATAACCGCGAACTGCGCAAACGCGGCGGCGGGCTCTTTGGTTCTGCCCCGTTGACCGGCTCTATCGGCGTAGTAACCATCAACTTGCCCCGGCTGGGTTATTTGGCCAAAGACGAAAAAGACTTTTTCGCCCTCTTAAAAGACCGTATGGAAGTAGCCAAAACCAGTTTGGAAATCAAACGCAAAATTATTGAGCGCTTTACGAAAGGGAATCTCTATCCGTATATGAGTTTCTATCTGCGCTCGGTGCGCCAACGCTTTGGCGAATTTTGGAAGAACCACTTTTCCACCATCGGGCTTGTCGGCTTAAATGATGCGGCCGTCAACCTGTTGGGCGAAGATATCGGCACCGAAAAAGGCAAAAAATTTGCCGAGGACGTGCTGACCTATATGCGCGAAACGCTTGTAAAATTCCAGGAAGAAACCGGCAACAATTATAACTTGGAAGCCACCCCGGCGGAAGGGACCTCCTACCGTTTGGCTAAACTGGATAAAGAGCGCTACCCCGAAATCATCTGTGCCGACGAAGAATTGTATAAGCAAGGCCACCAGCCTTTCTACACCAACTCTTCGCAGTTGCCCGTCAACTATACGGATGATGTGTTTGAAATGTTGGACTTGCAAAGCACTATCCAATCCAAATACACCGGCGGCACGGTTCAGCATATTTTTACAGGGGAAAAGATTAAAGACTTGGAAGCGATGAAGAAATTCATCAAAACCGTCTGTGAAAAGTACACATTACCCTACTTTTCCATTACCCCTACATTCAGCGTCTGCCCCAAGTGCGGCTACATTGAAGGCGAACACTTTGAATGCCCCAAATGCAAAGCCGAACGGATGCAGGAACTGGAACACAAAATTAAACTGTTGGAAGAACAGTTATACAGCAAATAGATCTGTAAGATATTACCTTTTTTGGGTTACTTTGCCCGTCAAAGATAACCCAAAAAAGCGGTTGCGGCCGGCGCTGTAAAGTGCCATAATAAAAGTAACGGGTTTTCACGGGCCCGTTCCCGTCAACATAGGTTATTAATCGTCAGGAGACACACAATGACTGCACAGGAAAGACAAGTAGTTGAAAACAAAATCTCGGAACTTAAAAAAGAATTGAACGATGTTCACGGTTCCAAATGTGAAGTTTATTCCAGAGTAGTAGGCTATCTGCGCCCCGTACAAAACTGGAACAAAGGCAAAAAAGAAGAATTTGCAATGAGAAAAACGATGCACGTCGGTTGCTCTTGCGGTTGTGATAAATAATTTTTTGCTTTGAACGCAACGGATTCGGTATGAAGATAGGCGGATTATTAAAATTTACATTGATTGACTTTCCCGGACGGCCAGCCGCGGTAGTTTTTACGCAAGGGTGTAACTTTCGTTGCCGCTACTGCCATAACCCGGAACTGGTCTATCCGCATATGTTCGCCGAACCCGTTGCCGAAGAAGAAATAGACGCCTTTTTAAAGCGCCGCCAAGGCACCTTGGAAGGGATTGTGGTATCCGGCGGGGAACCCACCCTGCACGAAGATTTACCGCAGTTTCTAGCCAAATTAAAAGGGATGGGATATGCCACCAAGTTGGACACCAATGGTACCCGCCCGGAAGTGCTAAAACAATTAATTCAAGGCAAACTGTTGGATTTTATTGCTATGGATTTAAAGGCTCCGCTAGAAAAATATTCACTCATCACGGGAGTGGATTTTAATCCGGCGGTGTTGCGCGAATCTATGAAATTAATTGTGGAAAGCGGGCTTGGGTACGAATTCCGTACCACCTATGACAAGGAAGTGCTGACTGATGCGGATATTGCGGCTATCACACAATTGACTGATGGCAAGCACTACCGCGTACAGGAATGTCTGCCCGTAGCCAAAGAAAAGGCCGCCTTAAAAGTTTTGCATACCGAGTTATAGAATTTATTTCTATTACAAAAACGCGCTTTCGGGCGCGTTTTTTTATGGTTTTTTAGGGGTTTTATCCGCAATAATTTCCCCATTTTTTAATCTGTCTGACTACAAAAAAACCGCCTGGAACAGTTATTGTTCCAAGCGGTTTCTATGAAAAGTCTATTTTTTAGCGGGCCAAGCGGACCAAATTGTCGCGGAAATCAAACAAATCGTCCTGTACCGGGCCTTGTAAGGTAATGGCATACTCGTTGATGATATCCAACGGTTTTACCGTACCCCAAGACGTTTTAATGGGCTTTACAAACTCCTTCGCCATTGCCGGCCCTAACTGCGGGTTCTTTTGCAACTGGGCATTAAATTCGTCCATTGGGTTCATCATACTCTGCAAAATCCAGTTTGCGTTAAGTTTCTTGGTGCTGCTTACAAACTTACGAAACGCCACCACCGATTCGGCATACGCTTTCGGCAATTTGTTATTTACCGTCACCACATCATATGTATTTAAAGCGTTTACCAAAGCGGTATAGAACGCATCAAATTTCACTTGTTCGCTTTGGGGCAAATTCACGGTTTCCATACGCAAGTAACTTTCAAGCGTTAAGAAATAAGAACCGTTGGCAATCGCCACCGGGCGGTTAATGAATTTGGCAACCTGCGCCGCGGCTTCCGGCGATTTGGTTTGCAGTTTCATAAAGGTTACACGAACTTCATCCATTACCTGAAAGATGTAGTTAAAATCGTGGTATTGTCTGCCTTTAACCGCCTGGGCAAAAGTGTCATAGGCTTCCAGCACGCGGGTCGCTTCGCCAATAGAGGCAGGGGCCTGGGTCGCAATAGTTGCGGCAATCGCCTTGCTTAGTTGCGAATCCAGCGCACCGTTTTTCTCAATTCTCTTTTGAGCAAAAGCACCCGTCGTCAACAACAGGGCAAGCGCCACAGCAAAAAATCTTTTCATAGTTTTCTCTCCTTTTTTTAAGTAACCTTCTTATTATTAGTTTAAAATAATACAACCTTTTTTACCAGGGTCTTTGGACCTAGGCCCAAGGGGCAAAAGGTCCTAGTATTTAAATTGGCCCTTTTCATATACCGTAACCAAAGAGCCGTCCTTTAAGCGGGCGGTAACCTTTTTGTCCTCGGTGTTGATTAAATCCCAATGCAGGGAAGAATCGTTAAAGCCCAGTTTTTCTTTTACGGCCTTAGTCAGTTTATCTTGGGCACCGGTGTAGGTATCTGCATAACTGGCTCCGACTGCAACGTGGCAATTACCGTATTTGCCGCCAAAGTTTTCATCATACAAGATATCTGCCATAAACTTGGTAATTTTGGAAAAGCGTCTGTCTGTCAACGAAAACTCGCCGATTTGCGCCGCGCCTTTATCCATAGCCAGCATTTTACGCACAAAAGCCGCGCCTTGCTCCGCATCTGCCTTGACGGCGCGCCCGTCTTTAAATTCCAAGCGCACACCTTTTACATAATTACCACTCCGGTAAGAGGACAAATCGGCAAAATACACTCCGCGCGTACCGCGCCAATCGGGTGATGTAAAAATTTCAAAAGACGGGATATTGCACCCTCCGCCTGCTACAAAGCGGCGTTTTTCGCCCAAAAGCACTTCAAAATCCATTGATTTAGACTCAATATGCAAGGTACGAATCGGCAAGTTGGAAAGCCAATCGCCGATTTCGGTAACGGCTTGGGTTACCTCTTGCCATTTTGTAACAGGGTCCTTTTCGTTCAAAAAACAGGCACGGGCAATTTGCGCGGAATATTCCTTGCCGGAAAGTCCCGCGCGCTTGGCAAGTTCAGCCGTCGGGTAATTGCATAACGTCCACGCGAAGAAACCCTTTTGCTCCCGCACATCTAAAATTTCGCGCAGGGGTTTATGCGCCACCGCACTTTTGGCAATGCGCGAAGGGTCCACTTTTTTTAAATGCGTTAAATCTTCCGGCGCGCGCAAAGAAATCAAGCCATTAATGCCACCTTGAAATTCTTTTTCGCCCGGGGCCAAAAAGGCCAGTTGTTTGTCATCGGCCAAAGAGTAGAAAGTTTTAGAAAAATTTTCCGGCGCGTTCCAACGCAACACAACGTGGTAGCGTTTTTCCAATAATTTGGTATAAATTTGCTCTGCCAGGGGCCGAGCGGAAAAATCACTACGCAAAAGCACCGTATCATACGGTTTAAATTTTCCGTTTTTGCGGGCCGATTCCATCGCCCATATCATTACATCGGCATATTTTTCGTTTTGCTTCTTGGTAAAAAACATTTTATGTTTCCCCCTATCTTATATTAATGTTATAATACAAAATATAATATCCCGCGAGTAAAAAAATGAAAAAATTATTATTTTTTATCTTTACGTTTTTCTGCTTCTGCCCCGCGTGGGCGGACGTATCGCCCAAGCCGGAAATGGAATTTTCGTTCATCTACGAAACCGCCACCAAACCGGCCATTGACCCCTTGCACAGCGAGCAAATTCAATGCGAGGATAACCAATGTCTTTCTGCCAAACCGCTGGGCTCCTACGGCTTGCAAAAATTACGCTGTACGGAAAACACTTGTTTTTCTATTGCGTACGATTACGAGCCTTTCCAAAAGTTGGTTATTGCATTTGCAGACGGCTCCAAACGCGAAAGCCAGGTTTTTGCCGCGCCGGACACCTTGCGGGCACATTTTAACGTAAAAGTTGGCGCGGATACGCTAGACGTTACCCCTGCGGGTTTGGCGGAAAATGTCGGCCCTTGGGCGCGCCGGGATGCGTGGACCTCACTCGCCGTTATTTTAATTTTGGAACTCTTGGCTGCGGCGGCTTTTTTAAACTATACGCAAAAGAGTTTCACTATTTTGTACAGCGTGGGGTTAGCAAATTTGCTTACAACGGCAGCCTCGTGGATTTTGCTAGTGCGGTATGTAAAGGAAACGGCGCTTTTGTGGATTTTCTGCCTGTTGGCCGAAACACTCATCATCCGCCTAATGAACCGCAAAAAAATATCCCTTCACGATGCGTTTATGTTAAGTTTAACCACCAATGTAACCAGTTATTCGCTGGGGCTGATGATATCCTTTGTGATAGCACCATTACTCTTTTAAAAATTAACCCCGCCCGGTGCGGGGTTTTTTACGGACAAATAAAAGAAAGCAGTTGGTGCGCTTCCCCGTATAAAATGAAAATGCCACCTAAACGGTGGCTTCTAAATCTTTTACCGGGGAAGGGACTTGAACCCTTAAGCCCGTGCGGGCAATAGTTTTTGAGACTATCCTGTATACCAATTCCAGCACCCCGGCATAAATCTTACATATTTATTTTAGCAAATTTATTTAAAAAAGAAAATATTTCTTTTTAGTTTTCTCCTTTTGCCTTAAAATAGCCGGGAAATTACCTTTCGTGCTTTTCTTGTTTTGGCACGCTCATATAAAAAGCGTTATTCTAAGTTAATCAGATTGGGGTATTTAATAAGTGATTATGAGTTGTTAAAATATATTTATGAAACATTTTTTGCTTCTCGCTTTGCTCTTATTTTCTGTTTCATCATATGCTCAAATTTACCGCGCCGGGCAGGGTACACCTGTTAATTTTTCCCGTTTAGAAGTTTCCGTCGGTATGGGATTGCCCTCCTCTTCTTTGCAAGACCCGTCCGGCGACACCATCATCCACGATAAAAACTTTACAGATTTCCGCCTATTATACGCTCTTTCTTCTCGCTTTGCCATAGGCCCGGCGATTTATTTTAGCAAGAAGCAGGCCAACCGGCCGCTTATTTCCTCGTACAAAACCCGCCGCTTGGGCCTACTGGGCAAATTCAATTTATCGCCTAATACTACTCCGCGCTCGTATGCGGTAGCAGAAGCCGGCGCAATGAAAAGGTCTCTTTCTTATTTGCGGTCGTTGGAAGATTCTTCCACAAGCCCTTACTTAATGTTCGGGCTGGGAACAGAGGTTGATATTTACAGCGGTTTTTTCTTGGGATTAGAAGGACAAGTATCTTATTTTTTTAAAGACAAACTAGGGCCTTTCTTTCAGTTAAACTCCCCGTGGGAAGCCTCTTTTACACTCCGTACCGGATTTCACTTTTAGCCATTAAAAAACACCCTTTCGGGTGCTTTTTAAATTCATACTACAAGAGAAATTTCATTTTACGTCTAACTGCCCTCGGTTTTATTCCTAATAAAAGATTGGGAGTTTTCAAAATAAAAAGCCCTAATTCTAGGTGTTAGCGCGGAGGTATCCGACCGAGCAAACAACAAAGAAGCAGGGCTTTTTAGTAAGAAAACTGGCGGAGAGGGAGAGATTCGAACTCTCGATACGGTTTCCCGTATGCAGTCTTTCCAGGACTGTGCCTTAAACCGCTCGGCCACCTCTCCAAAATCGGTGTGCGGTCTGATGACTACCTGTTTATTATAGCAAAAAAAGAAGCAGAAGGAAAAGATTTCGTTGAAATTAGCGTTTAAATGTACGCACTTGGAAGCCCAACACCCGCCCGATAAGCATTAGCGGCACCACCACTAACAGGCTAAATGCCGCCACGAGAAGCGTCATTATAAATCCGAATGCCAATACTAAAACACCGCCGAAAATTCCTCCGTTATCGCCTTTTCGGCGTGCGGAGTCCTTGGGGGTATGTTCTCCCCCAATGGGGTTGCCGTTTTCGTCCAAAACTTCCGGCTCTATAATTTCTTCCGTGCGGACCAGGTCTTTATTTTCCATACTTATATTATGGCATAATCGGGGCCATTTGCACAGCCCGCCAACCAAATTTTAGTTACACCCGCAGGCACGGGTACGGCTATTTCCGTGCCAATGGCAATCTGGATGAGCAATACAATGAAGAAAGCCGACCATATTGATTACGCGTGCCTGAAAAAGAAAGCCGCAGAAGGGAAATTCTCGCACGATAATATATCCCACTCGCTTTTAACATTAATGGAATCGCAAAGCAAAGTGTACGACCCTAAATTAGACATCTTTGATTCGTGCCGCACCTTACCGCTTCCGCAAGAACAAAAATAATTTTTCCCCGGGACAGGCCCCGGGGTTTTTTATGCCGTGCCGTGAGGCGGCATAATTGGTAAAATATATATAGGTTACGCGTGAAGTCACATCACGCAAATTCAAAAAACCGAGGAAGAATTTATGTTACCCAAAGCGTATGAACCGCAAGAAGTAGAACAAAAACTGGCCGACAAATGGCAAAATGCCAAATTATTTGCCGCTAAAAATGATAAAACTAAAAAACCTTTTGTTATTGTTATCCCGCCGCCTAACATTACGGGGGCTCTCCATATGGGGCACGCCTCAACCAATACTTTACAAGATGTTTTAATCCGCGCCCACCGTATGTTTGGCGAGGACGCCTATTGGGTACCGGGTACGGACCACGGCGGCATTGCCACGCAAAACGTCATTGAAAAGAAACTAGCCAAAGAACAACACAAATCCCGCCACGACCTGGGCCGTGAAGCCTTTGTGCAAACCGTTTGGGATTGGTATAAGGAATGCGGCAACGCTATTTTCAACCAGTTCCGCAAAATGGGTTGGGCGTTGGATTTGTCCGATATCCGCTTTACTATGGACGAAAAACGCGCGCAAGCCGTTTACGAGTGTTTCCGCCAATGGTGGGAAAAGAAATATATTTACCGGGGTAAACGCTTAATCAACTGGTGCGTGCGCTGTTCTACGGCGCTTTCCGATATTGAAGTGGAACACGAACAGCACGCGGGAAAATTGTGGTACTTGCGCTATAAAGGCGAAGACGGTTCCGACGGTATTATTATTGCTACCACGCGCCCGGAAACCATTTATGCTGATGCTGCCATTGCCGTCAACCCCAAAGACGAACGCTATAAAGATATGGTGGGCAAAAAAGTAATTATCCCGCTTGCCAACCGTGCTATTCCGATTATTGCTGATGAAGCCGTAGAACTCGGCTTCGGTACCGGTGCTTTAAAAATTACCCCGGCGCACGATGCCACCGACTACGAAGTCGGCCAGCGCCACAATCTGCCCATTATGACCGTTATCAACGATAAAGGCAAAATGATTAACTGCCCCGAAAAATATTTGGGTATGGACCGCGAACTCTGCCGAAAAGAAACGGTAAAAGATTTGGAAGAAGCGGGGCTTCTCGTAAAAGAAGAAAAATATAATAATGCCGTTTCCACTTGCTACCGTTGCCATAGCCCTATTGAGCCTTTTATGAGCGAACAATGGTTTGTAAAAATGGATAAATTGGCTGCCCCGGCTATTAAAGCCGCGGAATCGGGCGAATTGCAATTTCACCCGGCCAGTTGGAAAAACCCGTTTTTGGGCTGGCTTAAAAACATACAGGATTGGTGCATTTCCCGTCAAATCTGGTGGGGCCACCGTATTCCGGTGTGGTATTGCCGCCATTGTAGTGAAAAAGGCCTTACTTTTGCCACCGACCAACAAGGGCACGAACAATTAACCAAGGTATCGTTTGAAGACGGTGCAAAACCGATTGTTTCCTTTAAAAAACCCGAAAAATGCCCCATTTGCGGCGGACACGATTTGGTGCAGGACCCCGACGTGCTAGACACTTGGTTCTCCTCTGCCTTGTGGCCGATGTCGGTATTCGGCTGGCCGGAAAAAACGCCCGAAATGGAGCACTTTTATCCCACCAGCGTAATGGTAACCGGATACGAAATTTTGTATCTGTGGGTGGCCCGTATGGTAATGACCGGGCTTGATTTTACGGGCAAATTGCCCTTTAAAGACGTGTATTTGAACGGGATTATCCGCGATAAGCGCGGTAAAAAGATGTCCAAATCCCTGGGCAATGTAATTGACCCCTTGGATATGACCGCCAAATACGGCACGGACGCGGTGCGCTTCTCGCTCTTAATGCAGGCCGTTCCCAGCAAAGATATTCCGTATTCCGAAGAAAGCATTACAGGCGCACGCAACTTTTGCAACAAGATTTACAACGCCTCCCGCTTTATCTTAATGAATATGGAAGGCTTAACAGGCCCGCTCAAAATGCCGGCGCACGTTACGGAATTGGCCGACCAATGGATTTTGGACCGCTATACCAATGCTATCAAAACCGCCCGCGAAGGCATTGAAAAATACAACCTCGCGTTGACCGCAAATACCCTTTACCACTTTTTGTGGGGCGATTTCTGCGATTGGTATGTGGAACTGGCCAAGCAACGCTTCCAAACGGCGGAAAAAGAACAGGTTATGGCGCTTTGCGTACATATTTTGTACGGCACGTTAAAGGCCTTACACCCGTTAATTCCCTACATCACGGAAGAAATTGCCGCCTCCTTGCGCCCTTATGTCGGCGAAACGGAAGAATTTTTGCTAAACCAGTCTTATCCGGAATTTAACCCGGTACTGGTAAACGCCGAAGCCGTAGCCAAAATGCAGGCCCTGCAAAATGTTACGCGCGAAATCCGCACTATCCGCGCCCAGTTCAATGTGCCGCCCGGCCTCAAAATTGCAGCCGTGTTATCTGCCAAGAACGAGGCTGATTTGGCTGTTGTAAAGGCCTATGAGGGCTACATTAAATTAATGGCCAAAATTGAAAATTTGGATATAGGCATTAATTTAGCAAAACCCAAACAAACGGCTACTGCGGTGGCGGACAATATTGCCATTTATGTACCGCTTACCGGGTTAATTGACTTTGAAAAGGAAAAGAAACGCTTGGAAAAGGACCTCTCTATTGCCAAGGCAAACATCGCCTCACGCGAAGCGCGCCTCTCCCAAGAAAGTTTCATTAAAAACGCACCCAAAGAACAGGTGGAAAAAACCAAAAACGAACTGGCCGCCGCCCGTCTTACCTTGGCACAGGTTACAGCATCGTTGGAGGATTTGGCCTAATGAACAAACTTTATGGTGCAGCCGCGTGTGTGGCTGCCCTGTGCTTGCCGATTTTTGTGCAGGCACAGGATTTGGAGTGGAAAACCGTAACTAAATACAATAAAGCCGAGGCCAAAAAACAACTGACCGACCGCTTTACCAAGTATGTTACGTTTAACACGCAATCTAACGACCAAACGGATAAAGTGCCCAGCACGCCCGGCCAGGTAAAATTGGCTAAGGCTCTTGCCAAGGAACTCAAAAAATACGGCGCAAAAAACGTAAGGGTAGATGCCCACGCCATTGTTACCGGAGAAATCCCCGCCACCTCAGCAAACTCCTCTGCCGTAGTGGCGTTCCTAGCGCATATGGATACGGCGTTGGAAGTTTCCGGCAAGGACGTCCAACCCCAGGTACATAAAAACTACCAAGGGGGCGATATCGTTATTAATGCCGAAAAAAAATTAGTTATTAATCCAGCCAATTCCCCCCAACTTTCCCGCGCACGCGGGCACGATATTATTACCGCTTCCGGCGGCACCTTGTTGGGTGCGGACGACAAAACGGGTATAGCCGTGATTATGACAATGGTGCAATACCTCTACGACCACCCGGAACTGGAACACGGCCTCATTAAAGTAGCCTTTACGCCGGATGAAGAAGTGGGCACAGGAGCCGAAAAAATGGACGTAGCCGCATTTGGGGCTGATTATGCCTATACGCTAGACGGAAGCGACCTAGGCCAACTGACGGACGAAACCTTTAACGCCAAGTCCTTTACCGCCGTATTTAAAGGATTGCGCGCCGTACACCCCGGCGAAGCAATGAACTCCGCCTTTGCGGATAACCTGTTAATGGCTTCGGATTTTCACACACTCTTGCCGCGCCAAAGCCGCCCGGAAAACACAGCAGGACGCCGCGGTTTTATCCTGGTGGACTCCATTGTTACAAACGGAGACGAAAGCACGGTAAAAGGAATTATCCGCGCCTTTACCGACGAGGAGATGCAAGGCTTTGTAAGCGAAGTTACCCGCGCTTTTAATACCGTTAAAGCGATGAACTACAAAGGCACCGGCTTTGAACTTACGTTTGAAGACCAGTATAAAAATATGAAAACAGTTCTGCCCGCACAAGTAATAAATTTGGCCGAAACGGCTATGCGCCAAGAGGATATTACACCTCGCCGTATGGCGGCACGCGGCGGAACGGACGGCTCCACCCTCTCGTTTATGGGGTTACCCACACCGGATATTTTCTCCGGCCAGTATAACCTGCACAGCGAACGGGAATATGCCGATGTGGACGTAATGGAAGCCTCCCTGCGCACGGTGCTGCGGCTTATAACCTTGTGGGATATGCAACCTGTACCGCAAGCAGAAAAATAAAACTTTTAACCCCCGCTCCTGGCGGGGTTTTTATTTGCTCTCTTTGAATCTAATTAAGGACCCAAATTTTATTTAGGTCTTTTGGCCCTTGCAGGAAAAGAGGCAGATTCATAAAATAATAGTAATATCACTTAAAGGAGATTTTATGCCAATCAAACAGTTGTTCGCCGTTTTGTCCGTATTTGTTTTCGGCATTTCTTTTGCCAGCCAAGCCTATGCCGCTGGGGCCTGGCCTACCAACAATGCTCCGCGGGAACGCACCTATGTAAAAGATTCCGTACGCAAAAACCTGGGGCAAAAAAATGCCTCTTTGGCCGCTAAATATCGCACCACGATGCTAGACCGTTTTATGAAGTACACCACTTATGACAGCCAAAGCAGCGATGCCGCAGACATTACACCGGAACAAATTGAAACTGCCAAAAAACTCTATGCCGAAATCCAAAAATTCGGTTTTAAAACTACCTTATCCGAACATTACTATATTTATGTGGAAATTCCTTCCAATGTAAATTGGAAAACCCCGACTTTGGGTTTTAGTTGCCACTACGATACCACCCCCGATATCATCGGCAAAAACATCAAGGCGCAAAAAATATCCAAATACGACGGGAAACCTATTCAACTGAAAGAGGGGCACACGCTGAGCGTGGAAACCGACCCGTATTTGAAAAAAATGATTGGTAAAACCATTGTTACCTCCGACGGAACAACTATGTTATCCGCCGACGATAAAGCCGGTGTTTCCGTTATTGTAACATTGATTCAGACTTTGGCGGAAAACCCGTCTAAAAAACACGGAAACATCCAAATCGTCATTACACCGAACGAGGACGTAGGCCGCTCGGCTGATTATATTGAAGAAACCCCCTACAACCCGGATATCGCCTTTGACTTTGATGGCGGCGTAAATGGCGAAGTGGTGGTGAGCAACTTCAATGCCGAAAAAGTAATTTACCGCGTGCACGGGATAAACGGACACCAGTCTATGGCTGCCGAAAACGGATACAGAAATGCTTGGAAACCCGCCTGCGAATTGGGTGCTGCCTGCTCCAAAGACGAATGGTTGCCCAACAACAGCCGCGGGCAACAGGGCTATGTGGAATTGCACCATATGGATATGAGCGACGGCAAAGTAAATGTAGCCGAATTGGATTTCCGCCTGCGCGATTTTCACCAACAAAACATTGAGAACTGGAAGAACTATGCCGACAGCGTAGCCAAAGATATCAGTGCCAAATACGGTGTGAAAATTGAACGCGCTATTGCCAAACAATACGGCAACGTAGCCGAAAACATCCACCCGCAAGCGCACCAAGTGGTTGCCAACGCGCTTAAAAATGCGGGCGTAACACCGAACTTTAAAGAAGAACGCGCCGGAACAACGGCCTCTATGTTAATGCTTAAACTGGGCAAAGGGGCTTACACCGTCTTTACGGGGCAGAATAACCCCCACGCTTTTACCGAGTGGCTCAGCGAAGAAGATATGTATAAAGCCTACTTAGTGGCGCTGAATATGACCGATGAAGTCGTAATGATGAAATAAGGCGCAGAAGTTTGATGAAAATTTTAATTGCTACGGGTAATTCAAATAAGTTTAAAGAACTAATGGCTATTTTACCCGTAAAAACTAAAAACGGGACCCCGATAGAATACGTCAGTTTGGCGGATTTTAAGGGGCTGACACTCCCGCCCGAAACGGGCCTAACGCTAGAAGACAATGCGGAAATAAAAGCCGTTTATGCTTCCCGCCAAACAGGACTTCCGGCTATTTCGGACGATACGGGATTGGAAGTTAAATTTTTAAACGGCGCACCCGGCGTACATACGGCCCGATACGCGGGGGAGCACGCCGACACAGACGATAACAATCGCAAATTGTTATCCGCCTTGGAAGGACAGTTGCTTCCGCAGCGCGGAGCCAGTTTCCGCACCGTGGCCTGTTTGGCCACCCCGCAAGGGTGCGTGCAAACCTTTGAAGGCTCGTTAGACGGCTACATTGGTTTTGGCTATCGCGGCGAAAACGGCTTTGGCTATGACCCGTTGTTTTTAGTGGGCGATAGCAAAAAAACCCTCGCGGAACTGACGGAAACAGAAAAAAATAAAATCAGCCACCGCGCCCGCGCTTTTGAAAAACTAGCCGAACGGCTGGTGCTGTTAAAACCGCAAAAATAAGTTGGATTTTATAAGGCCCCCGCGCATTAAACGCGGGGGTTTTTCATATTAAGGGAGTTGAAAGTTGGTCTTTTCGCCACTAAATGTAAATTTATGGGCGGTTTCCGTTCCACCCATACTTTTGCACACCGTATCATCTCCACCACACAAACGGACATTAGGATAGGCTGAATTTTCTAAAAATTGAAAATACCAAAGCCCGACTTGTAAACGCGCTACTACATACAATGAACTGCCACCGCCGGATTGATGCCCTATACCCGCTAATAAATCTATCACTGTTCCATCGGGATAGCGCAAATAGCCGTCGTCCGTGCTTCCCCCGGCATAGGTGCCGCCTGCGGGCATATCCACATCCAGTTCGCTCACGTTACCGGTGTAATACCCATTAGACATATAAAACACCTCTTCCGCAGTAGCCAGCGTTTTCACAAGTGGGATTACTTTGGTCAGGCGCGCCTTTTTGACGGCTTTTTCGTACTGCGGCACCGCCACCGACGCCAAAATGCCAATGATAAGCACGACAACTAAAAGTTCAATTAAAGTAAAACCTTTCATTTTTTCTCCTTTTTAGGCCTTTATATTTGAGCAAAACGGCCTTTTATACACATTTTTATACAACAGATACATCCGGGTACACCAACCGCGATTTATCAAAATTTTAACAAAAAAAAAAAACGAAACAACCCCTTTACAATAAGTCCTGCGGACGGCTTATCTTTTTTCCCTCTTTTGACTAATGGAGCCACACTGTTTTGGCAATGTCGCAAACCAACAAAACGGCAACAATAAATAAAACAAAGGCCGTTATAAAATAAAAGTCATCCTGAATTTATTTCAGGATCTACCGATTGTGCTGTTGGATGTTTATAGAAATAAAGGTCATACGGGAAGGTTTTTGTCCAGTATCTGTTCCTTGTTTTTATAACAACAGATCCTGGACTACGACTTTCCAGGATGACGACAACGACTAACGACCCAAGATGTAGATCCTGAAAACCCTGCGGGCCGCCTATTCAGGATGACCGCTTTTTTTAATTCCCCCGCACCTTGCGGGTTGCTAACCACTCCACAAAAAAGCCGGAACGCAAACAACACGCTCCGGCTTCCCTTTATGGCAATTTCTAAAAATTAGAACTCTATTACCAACATAGAGGGCAATACCAAATAGAATAAATTAATAAGCGCCCCCATACTTAAAAATGGCCCAAACGGAATAGCATCCGCGCCTTTTTTGCCCTTAAAAATCATTAGGAAAATAGCGTAAATCAGCCCCAAGAAAGAAGCAAAAATCAGCGTAGTAATTACACCTTCCCAACCGATAAGCGCGCCAATGCCGCCCATTAATTTAACGTCGCCGCCGCCCATTGCTTCTTTTTTAAACCACCAAGTACCGATAAGCGCAATCGCCAGCACGCCAAAAAGCCCCACTCCGGCCCCTAAAAGCGACAAAAGTTCCTTCTGCCACCAGATACCCTCAAAATTGGGATTCAGCCACGCAAACGCCAAGCCAAGGCCGATAAGCCCCAGGGAAAAACGGTCCGGGATAATCATCAGTTCCAAATCAATGACGGACAAAATAACCAGCGCATATACCGCCGCCAAAACCACAAACGTCCACGGGGTCAGGCCATACCGCCAAACAAACAAAAAAGTCAGCACTCCCGTTAAAAGTTCCACTAGCGGATATTGCACCGAAATAGATTGTTTGCAGTTCCGGCATTTGCCGCGCAACCACAAAAAACTAAACACGGGGATATTATCATACCATTTAATATGTGCGTTGCACTTAGGACAAGCCGAAGGCGGCCACGCAATGGATTTCTCACGCGGAATGCGGTAAATGCACACATTTAAAAAACTGCCAAAAATTAAACCGAAGATAGCGGAAAAAACTAAAATCAAGGTTTCCATAACACTCCTTATACAAAAAAATCCCCCGCCCGTTTTAACAGGCGGAGGACAAAACTTAATGCATATTCCAAGGTTTACCGTAACTGTCTTCTTTATCGGTATTTACGAAGAAATCGCCGTAGCGCGGGTCGGCCGGGTCGCTTACATAGGCCCAACCGCCTGTTTTGGTAAAACACTCTTCAAAGTTTCCGGTAGAAACGTGTGAAGACGGCGGATAACCCGGCACGGTGGCCTGCGGAATACGCTCAATATACGCCGGCACTAAACTGGCCAAATTATCCGTAGGATACGTTCCTTGGTGTTCGCCGTAATAGGCGGCAATGGCACTGCGGACCTTAACCAATTTGTGCTTGGTGCTGCCCTCTTGGGCTTTGTGCACGAGCGTTAAGAATTTCGGCACCGTAAAGCCTAGTAGCAGGGCAAACACCACCACCGTAATCAAGATTTCCACGACCGTAAAACCTTTCTTCATACGCGCCCCTATTTAAAATTTAACGCCACCAAGGTAAACACTTTGGCATCGCCCAGCGTATTTTTAATGCTGGAATATTCATTGGGCTGGTGGGCCATATCATCCAGTTTAGAGAACACTACCACCGGGTACCCCGCGTTGCGCAAATACGAGCCGACGGTACCTCCGCCCACGCCCACGGGCCGCGGCGAATTTTTATATACAGCCTTAACCGCAGCCTGGGTCAATTTGACGATAGAAGCGTTTTTATCTGTCGGCAACGAGGATTCGTTGATTTCTGTCTCCACCTTTACCGTTACTTTAAATTGCTTTTCAATGGCTTTTACCATTTTGGCAATTTCAGCCAAAACATCGGCATTTTTATAGCAAGGAAGTACGCGGCAATCCAAATAAAACACATCCGTACCCGGAATCGTATTTACGTTAGGCACGTTTGCCAAGTGTTTCGTCGGTTCAAAGGTACAAGTGCTTTCAGGAGCAAAAACCTTATCTTTTTTGTTGAAAATCTTATACAAATCGCCCAGTTTTACCACCAAGTGGGCCGAAGCCCGCGCCGCGTTGTTACCAAAGTGCGGCGTAGAAGCGTGGGTCTGTTTGCCCTGTACGGTAAATTTTACCCAAAGCATATTCTTTTCGGCAATTTCCACCATCGTACCCTCCGGGTTACCACCGTCAGGCACCAAGAAAGCATCATCTTTACCGAAAGTTTTGCGGTGTTTCTTTAAAATGGCGCAAAGGCCAAATTCGCTGCCGATTTCTTCATCAGCATTTAACAAAAGGGCATAAGTGCACGGCGGGCGAACATTGCTTTCCATCATCGCTTTTACCGTCAGCAACGCGGACACCAAACCCTGTTGGTTATCTTCGGAACCGCGCCCGTAAATTTTATCGCCCTTTACCACGGCTTTATAAGGGTCGGTCTTCCACAAATTTAAATCGCCGGGAGGTACAATGTCCATATGCGCCATTACCCACAAGGTTTTCTTTTTATTTTCGCCGTAATATTTGGCAACAATGTTGGGGCGCACGCCGTCTTTGGCTTTGGGGTCTTTTACATTAATATAGTAAAGTTCGTCAAAATTCATTTCCTTCAAAACGGAAAACAGATACTCTGCTTTGGCATTTTCGCCGGGGCCGCCCGCGTGCGGCGATACCGCCGGGCAGGCAATCATGTGGGTTTGCAAATCAATGACAGTCTGTTTATAGGAATCAATTTTTTTGAATAATTCTTTTTCCATTTTTTCCTCCGGTCCGTTCTTATAGTGGATTAGGTACATCAATAAATTCTGTTTGCACGTCAAAGCGTTTGGCAATTAACTCCATTAAAGCCAAAACGCCAGGCTTTTCGGAATTGTAATGGCCCAAGGCCAAGCAATTAATATGCCCCTCACGGCACCACTCTTGGGCGGGCTCGTCCAAGGCGCCTGTAATATACAAATCTAAATGCTTTTCAATCGCCTGCGGAAGCATACTATACGCTCCGCCGCTAACAATACCAACCGATTCAATACGGTTTGTGCCAAACGGCAGGTGCACCGCCTTGGTTTGGCAATATGCTTCCAAGGTTTGGGCTACTTGGTCCAAAGTTTGCGGCTCGGGCAACACACCGCAAAAGCCAATCGTTTGCCCGTGATATACACCAAAAGGCTGTTCCCGCTGGGCACCCAACGCGCGGATTAAGCAAGCGTTGTGCCCCACTACGGGGTGTTTATCAAGCGGCAAGTGGTACGCCGCCAAATTGATATCGTTTTTGAGCAAAAAAGCAACGCGTTCTTTAAAAAGTCCCGTTACGGCCTGCTCCTGCCCCCACAAAAGCCCATGGTGGACAAGAACCATATCTGCCCCGGCCTCTTTGGCTTGGCGGAATAACGCAAGTGAAGCAGACACTCCAAATACAATTTTTCCCACGCGCGGAGTCCCTTCCACTTGCAAACCGTTATGGCTCATATCCGGGATTTGGGCACTGTTCAAATATGTATCTAAGAAATGTAAAACGTCTTCGCAATTCACCATAGAATTATGTTATCATTTTATAAGATGAAAAAAATAGTTTTTTTTACTTTTTTTCTAATCTTTTTTTCCTCCTTTATCTATGGCAGCACTATTGCCACCGCCCCCTACCTGCCCGCACAGGCCGGGCCGCAGACGCAAAATGCCCCGATAACGGTGCAATATCCGCACGAGAAAATGACGGTAGCACGGGGAGCCAAAAAAATTTTTATCTTCGGGCAAGTCAATTTACCCGGAGCCTTAACGCTTGATATTAACGGTGAGACTGTCCCCTTGCACGACAACGGCGCATTTTTGGCCTATTTGCCTGTGCAAAACGGAGAATTTACCTTTGTACTGACCGCCGGGAACGGCAAAGAAACCGTCCAGGCCGTACGCCGTATTACCGTACCCGGGGCGGATATCAAAGACTTCTCCGCCAAGGCCGAGTTTGACCCCGAAGAAGTATTCCCGCAAACACCTGTGGAATTACTGCCGGGAGATGTGATTGGCTTGTCCGTACGCGGAACACCGGGTGCGGAGGTAACTTATACGTTAACCGGATTAAATGATGCCAAAAATATGCCTATGAAAGAGGACGTTTCGTCCCCCGGTATGTACCGTGCTAAATATTTAATTGATGACACACAAAAGGCCAAAACCGCCAAGGTAATTTATAAAATGCAAAACGGTCCGGGCGAAACCGAGGCCAAAATTACGGCCCCCGCCAAAATTAAAGTGTTAAACAAAAAGGCTCCGTTTACCCGTGCCAAAATTTTATCTCCCGGGGTAAAACTGCGCAAAATTCCCACCCCAAGGGAAAACTTATATCCCTTTTACCGCGCATATGGCGAAGTGCTTATAAACGGGCGGTTAAACAAGCAATACCGCATAGCCTTAAACGAAAGCGAATCCGCGTGGCTGGAAGAAGAGAAACTAAAACCGCTCTCGTCCGCCGACTACAAACCCGGGAGAGTTACTTCGTTGCGCACGATATCCACGGACGAAAAAACGCGCCTGGTTTTTGTGGGTTCCCGCCAAGGGCCTATAAGCGTACACGAGTTTAATGACCGCTTGGAACTGACCTTTTACTATGTAAACGGGTTTGACGAAAATTTCAGTTTTGATACATTAAGCCCCATTGTGGACAGCATCACCTGGTCCCAGCCCGCACCAGACACACTGCTTTTTAAAATTTACTTCAAAAAAGGCACGCCCCTATGGGGACACTCGTATAATTTTGAGGACAGCAACCTGCTGTTGGACTTAATCCACAAACCCGCCTTAACCCCCACTAAGGAACTGCCGTTAAAGGGGGCGCGCATTTTGCTGGATGCCGGGCACAGCCCGCGCCGCGCCGTACCTTACGACGGCGCCGTCGGTCCGACAGGCTATTTGGAATATGAGGCTAATTTGGCCCTGGCTAACGAATTGAAACCGCTTTTAGAAAAAGCAGGCGCCACCGTAATTATGACCCGCCACGGAAACAACCGTATGGGTTTACAGGCGCGTTACGAACTGGCCCTTGCCCAGCAGGCGCATATCTTTGTCAGCCTGCACTATAACGCCCTGCCGGAAACCATTAACCCTCTTTCACGCGCGCGCGGCTATTCGGTTTATTACAACTATCCGCACAGTTTTCAACTGGCCCAGGCCGTGTATGATTCTTACACACGAAATGTGCCGCTGCCGGATAACGGGATGATTGCCAACGACGTTTTGTTTATTCCGCGTATTCCGCAGATGCCGAGCATTTTGGTAGAAAGTGCCTACATTATTCTGCCCGAACAGGAGCAAATGGCTAAAACCGCCGACGGGCGTGCGCCTTTGGTACAAGCCTTGTACGAGGGAATTTTGAACTTTTACGGGGTAAAACTACCCGTTAAAAAGAAGCCCACTCGCCGAAACTCATTTAAAAAGCCGTCGCGCAAACTGGTTTTAAAATCCGGTAAAACAGGCAAATAAATTTTGATAGAAGATAACCGCCGGCACTAAAATTTGATATAGTTAAGTTATAAAATGTAAAAAAGGAGTTTATTCATTTTCCCAAGCCTTAAAAGTGGCTTGATTACAATTAATACTGTTTTTGGTTGTCTATATAGACATCACTTAAGGACAACCTTAGGAGAAGCCAAACCAAAAATAGTCGCTATCGCCGATGAAAACGGACTAATTACCCGTTTTTGTCGGCGACTAATCCTGTTTCTGATTTTATATCAGGAAGGGTAGGCGGCTGTTTATTTGTGTGATTGGCTTCTCACAAATAGCAGTCGCCTTTTTTATTGGGGAAATTTAAATAAAACAGGAGAATAAAATGACAAAAAAATGTATTCATATGGAACTACAAATTCAAAAAACATACACCTTAGACGGTGAAAAAATTACCACGCCTATTTATAATTGCAAAGTAAAAGATGCCAATCTATACAATAGATTATTAGATATAGGATATGAAAGCAGTTTCCTTTCAACAATATGTCCTTTTTACTCTCAGATGAATAAAATTTCGGAATGCCCTTGTTACAAGGAGAAATGAAATGTATTGTTCAAATCTTAAAGACTATGGTAAAAGGTGTCCTATTTGTGGCAAGTTATATGAAAAAACAATATTAAAAAACGGAGTATGGGATTGCCCCAATTGTGGGGAAATGTACTGTTCTCCCGAAGAAGTAATAGAAATTTATAATTTGTCCTGCATTGGAAAAAACAGAGAAATCCTCATTAATTCTGTGCAGGGAAAAATTAAAAAAACAAATCAGCCGGTAAATATCTCCATCAAACTTTTAAAAGAGATTTTACGAGAAAAAAGGCTATTGTAAAAGGAGAAAATATTATGAAAAGAATTATGTATATACAGGTAAAAGGACATACACCAGTCGCTCCAAAATATGTTAGTGAATTAGAACTAAGAGAACTAGTAAATAATGGAACTATCCCATTAAAACAAGATGAACTTGAAAAAATGCTTATGAGTAATAACCCTATATGGACAGAGGGTTCCGCCGATTTTTTTATTGTTGGAGTTAAAAAACAATAAAAAAGTATTATTCCGTACAAATCCAGAATATGAAAACAAACAATCAAGGAGAACTTAAATATGGCATTAATTAAATGTAAAGAATGTGGTAAAGAATTTTCCGATATGGCAGATGCTTGCCCAAATTGTGGATATAACCCCACCAAGGCACAAGAACGGGCACAAGGATTAAAACCAAAAGCAGAACGTAAAAGCAAAACAATAGCCTTGCTATTGGTCTTTTTCTTGTGGTGGATGGGCGGAGATAGATTTTATTTAGGAAAAATTGGTGCGGGCGTTGCTATATTAATTATTGGGAGCATTTCATTGGTAATAGGTATTTATCCATTTTTTGCTTTTGTACTTGCGATAATGGCTATTGTTGATTTTATCCGCTTGGCTTGTATGGACCAAGAAACCTTTGATCTGAAATATAACAGCACCAAAGGAGAAAACAAATGAAAAAATTATTATTTTTACTAATTAGTTGCTTAATTTTAGGAGCGTGCATTTTAGAACAAGGGCCTGCTGATAAGTTTTTACGTGGGGAATCGCCCACTGGATATAATCTGAAAAAACTACAAATGGATATGGATAAAAACAAACATTCTGTATTTACGATTGTAGCCCCTAGTACATACTATAATTGGGCCTTTTCTAATGACAAAAATACTATGTATGCTTTTGAAATGATAGATCCAAATGTCCGAGTTCGGATGTTCGGATACTGCTATAAAAAAAATGAAAACTGCAAACAATTATTTGAAATCCTCAGGGATAAAGAAAAATGCGTTGTTGAACTGGATGTTTGGTACCCAAACAAAGTGTTTAGATACTTTAGCCTTAACGAAGAACATGCCGAAATTGGGAATATAACAATTCATCGGTGCAAATAGGGAATTACTATGAAAAAATTATTATTTATAATAATATGTTGTTTTCTCTCAATCGCCTGCAATCAGGGCAAAGAGTTATATACCATAACTTCTGAAATAATGCAAAGTCAAGGCTGTGAAAAAGCCATTGACGGGTATAAGGAAATTATTAAAAAATATCCTTTTAGTTCTTACGCCCATCGCGCAACCATTGACTTAAAAATGTGTGAGGACAAAATCCAAAAACAAAAAGAGGAGGCACGTTTGCAATTATTTTCTGGTTATCAAAATATTAAATTTGGAATGAGTAAAGAGCAAGTAAAACAACTCTTTTCTGGAAGATTAATAGAAAATAGGAAAAAGTATCTGGAATACATAAAAGATAAAGCCGAAATTACTTTTTGGTTTTTTGATAATGCTCTCTATGAAATAGAAGTAAAGCCCAATGCAAGGAAACAACGCATAGGACACGGTCCCGCAACAAGAGATATGCAAAATACCATTAATGCGTTGGCTTTAAAATACGGCAATTATGAGCAAATCCCCAATATGGTGTCAGTAATGGGGTTTGTAGAACAGCCATTAGAATATTACAAATGGTCTTTCAAAGACAAAGAAATTATATTGACGTATTGGGATTTAGGCGGTTGGTTTGGCGATATTCGCAGTTATGGAGCTGCCGAATGGCAAACCTTAACAATAAAATACCGGGACCTTGGTATCAAACGAAAAAAACAAGAAGCAGAGGCAGCACAAGAATTACAAGCCCAAACACAGGCCGCACAGCAAAAAATGCAAGAATTGGGTGAATTAATATAACCCTTAAAAAACCCCCGGCCCGGGGCGGAAAGCCTCGGGCCGATGTTTTTGTTAATTTCGTTTCGCAAGTTTCGCAATTTAAAACACTAAAACTGCAACATTTTTACGTAGTCTTTTAAGCGTTTGTTAATGTCGCGCTTGGTTAAATTGGCCAGGCGGTCCACGCTGAAAGATTCAATCGTAAACGAGGCCATCACGTTGCCAATCATCATTGCGCGCTTAATGGCCTGCAAGGAATTCCAGTTTTTCAGGCTCGCCAAATACCCCGTAAAACCGCCGCCAAAGGTATCGCCCGCCCCGGTGGTATCATGGACGTGCTCCAAGATAAACGGCGGCAACTGCGCAATGCCCTTTTTGCTTACCAGCATTGCTCCGTTGGAACCCAGTTTAATTACCACATATTTTACCCCTTGCGAGAGCAAAATTTTGCCGGCTTTAATCAGGTTGTACTCGCCCGTTAATTGGCGCGCTTCGGTTTCGTTTAAAAAGAAGATATCTATCTTTTTTACTACTTCCAGCAGTTGCGCTTTTTTAGACGAAATCCAATAGTTCATCGTATCGCACGCCACCAAACGCGGGTGCTTTACCTGCTTTAAAACAGACAGTTGGAGTTCCGGGTCAATATTGGCTAAAAACACAGCCTTGGCGTTCTTCTGCTCGTCGGTTAATACCGGGTTAAAGTTTTGGAATACATTTAAATCGGTAAACTTGGTTACAGCCGTATTAAAATCTTTATCGTAACTGCCGCCCCAATGGAACGTTTTTCCCTCTTTTACCTCTAAACCGGAAAGGTCCACCCCGCGTTTAACAAAAGGGGCGCGGTCCGTGGAAGTAAAATCCGTTCCCACCACGGCCACCACAGACGGATTGGAAAAATAACTCGCGCAGACGGAGGCATAACTCGCCGCCCCGCCCAACACGCGCTGTACGCTTCCGTTGGCGTTTTCTATCGTATCAAAGGCTACTGAACCTACTACCAATACATCATTTTTCACGGGTTAATCCTGTAAGAAAGTTTTAATTTCCACTTCGTTATTGAACTGGTCAAAAAACGCCTTTTGGGCCGTTTCCATTTTGGTTTCCATTAATTGCAGGGCAAAATCGGCGCGGTTCTTGTCAAAATTCTTCATAGAGCCGTGCTGTGTTTTATAAGCATATTTAATTTCTTCGGGCGTTAATTTATAAAAGGAATACAGCACCCCGCGGAAGCGGTCCGCCATTTTACCTTTGCGCAACTGCGCCTCAAACTCGGCCGGGGTTAAACCCAAGGTACGTTTGAGCGCATACTCGTATGCAGTCTTGCTGAAATAACCGTTCTGCGTAAAGAAAGGAGAGTTTTTAATATCGTAGGCTACTTCGTAATCGGACACAGCCAACCCCGATTTTTGCGCGGCCTGGTTCAATACTTCTTCGCTGATAAGCGCGGCCAACATCTGCTGGCGCAAATATTTCATTGTATCCTCGTCCACATCAATACCTTGGTTACGCAAGGCACGGGCGCGATCCTCCGCCACGCGGTAGAGTTGGCGGTAAGTAATATCCTCGGAACCGACTTTGGCGGCGGTACTGCTGAAATTACCGCGGCGGTAGGCATCTGCCCCTAAATACACAATGCTTCCCAAAAAGAAAGCCAACGTAACAATGAGAATAATTTTTTTATGCTTAATCAGAAACGAAATCATATGCTCAACTCCTGTTGTTATTTAGATTCTTCCTCGTTTTCTTCGTCCTTGCCGGCGGCTTCGTCCTCTGCTCCGCCAATGGTGCATTGTCCGTCAATGCGCCCGCCTTCTTCCACAATCATTTTTTTAGCGCGGATATCTCCTTTAATAGAAGCCGCAGAAGAAATTTCCAGCATATCAGCGCACACATTACCTTCAATCACACCGCCGCAAACAATAATTTCCGCCGTTACATCACCCACAATTTTGCCGTCCGTACCCACAATAACGTGGCGGGCATTATCCACAGAGCCTTCCAAGGTGCCGTCCACGCGCAGGGAACCCTGCACACTTAACGTACCTTGAAAATAACACTCCGCACTGACGACGGAAAAATGTTCACCGGACGAAAAATCTGAATCCTTCTTCAAAAACCCCATAAACTCCTCCTAGAATTATTTAAAATAGTTGCGCGGATTAACGGCTTGTCCGTCTTTCCACACCTCGTAATGCAAATGCGTGCCGGTGGAACGTCCGCTAGAACCCATAGTGGCGATTTTATCGCCGCGCTTCACCACATCACCCGCCTTTACGCGGATACCCGTGGTGTGGGCATAAAGCGTGGAATAACCAAGCCCGTGGTCCACCAAAATAGCCTGTCCGTAACTGGGGACCCACCCCGCGTGGCGCACCACACCGTCAGCAGTAACCACAATCGGGCTGTCGGGCTTACCCGCAAAATCAAGGCCGTTATGACGTTTGGTACTGCGGTGTCCGAACGGGTCCAAGCGGTAACCGAAACCCGAACTGATACGGGCAGAAGACGGCCGGATAGAGGGCGTAGAGTTCAACCCCTCGCGGCGGTTGGCAAAGTACCAAGCAATCTCTTGGAACGAAGCCAAACGCGTTTTGGACGCATCTTCAATCACATCAATATATTCCCCAAACTCATCTGCATCTAACTCGGTTAAATCTTTATCCCACATTTCTTTAAAGCGGGCATTTTCTTTTTCTTTGGCGGCTTCCCACCCTTTGGGTAAATTGATAAACTTCCCGCCGGGCATACCCAGCATTTGCCGCATTTGCGTATCGGTGGTGCGGGTAAGGTCCAAGTATTTGCGTCCGCGCTCCAACTCGTCGGCAATGAGTTTCATTTTTACACGCATTAAATTGTTTTCGGCCTTGGTAATATTATAGTCGTATGTGCGGATAAAAAAAACAAAACCGCACAGCGTAATTACCAGCCACAGCACAAACACCAACACAAGCGTAAGCACGCGCACTTTAAATTTTTTAGAGGCCCCCAGGCGAGGCATTATCAAAATGTCCACCCGTTCCCCCAGCGCACGCACCAAATGATTGATTAATTTACCCATCTTTTGTATTCTATCATATACGGAGCCCGCACGGGCAGATTTCAATGCTTTAAGGAGAAAAAGATGAAAAAGATATTTTTAGTAATGGCAGCAGCCCTTTTGTCCACCGCTTGTATGCGCTTGCCGCAGGTGCCGACGCTGGGAGAGTTCACTTTACCCATTTCCGGGCAAAAAACCGAGTGGACCTCTACCGATTACGAGGGGAAACCCGTCTTAATCGTATTTATGGGGTCCTGGTGTCCGTATTGCAAAATGGCTATGCCGTTTATTGATGCCGCCAATGAAAATTTTGGCGGGCAAGTAGAAATTGTGGCTGCTTTCTTAGATGATACCCCCGAACCCGTAGCCAAAGCGGTAAAAGAGCATAATTTTAAAACAAAAGCACTCTATAATGCCGGGAATATTGCCGAAAGTATGGAAGTAAGCGGTCTCCCGCACGTAGTGATATTTGACAAAAAGCACAATGCCGTAAAAATGTGGGAAGGATTTTCCCCCAGTTTGGGACAAGAAATACACGATTATTTAAAGAAAATCAGCAAATAACCCTCACCCGCCGCAATCCGGCGGGTATTTTATAGGAGACAATATGGAAATTTTGTGCGTTATTTTGGTGCTGGCCTGCTTGGGGCTGTTTATTTGGTTAGCCATCGTGCAGGGCAACGTAAGCGACCTTGCTTGGAAAATCGGTAAACTGGAAAAGAAACTGGCGGAATTACAAACCAACAAAGAATTTACCAAAACCAGTAACGAGACCGTTCAACCGGCTCCGTTACCGCCCGCGCCTGTGGCAGAAAAGCCAACCGACACGGTGGCTCCGCAAGAGATAATCCCTAAACCCCAAAGTGAATTTACCATTGTAAAACTATTTTCTTGGATTGGCGGCTTCGCCCTGCTGCTTGCGGCAGGCTTTTGGGTAAAATATGCTCTGGAAAATAACCTCATCTCGCCGCAAATGCGTATCGGCGCGGGGTTACTCTGCGGGCTTGCCCTGTGGGTGTGCGGGCTACACCTTAAAAACCCAGGTTATAAAACCACGGCCAATACCCTTTGCGGCTGTGGGTTAGCCATTTGCTACCTGATTGTTTTTGCGGGGCACGCGCTGTATCATTTATTTGGGTTGCCTTTTACCTTTGGGCTAATGGCGTTTACTTCCTTGGCGGCCTTTGGCACCGCCTTTTATAAGAAAACAGCGTACTTGGGCATACTCGCCCAAATCGGCGCGTTTTTAACGCCGTTTTTATTCTCCGCATCCAACCCCAATTTGCCCTTATTGCTTGTTTACTTTGTTGGTGCAAACATAGCCGCTTTGGGCACGGCCTACTTACAAAAATGGAACAAGCAATTCATCGTTTCCGCTATCTTTACGGCGTGCTGTTTGCTGACGGTTCTTGCCGATATAGATACTCCCGGCGCGCAAACGAATTTAATCGCCGGCTTTATTACGCTGTTTGCCTGTTTTTATACGGTTGGGGCCGTGCTGTTAAAAGACAGCCGCATTTTAACTGCGGGCTTTATCGCGCTTACCATTTGTCTGTTTACCTGTCCGGACAAACCCGGGGCACACCTTTCGGCAGTAGTGGTGTGGACCGCTATCACCCACCTGCTTTTTGCCGCAGTGCCCTTTGCATTTAAAGAGCGTTTTGCTACGGACAAACTGGCGTGGGGAACCGGATTGCTTGCGGGCGTTTGCCTGTGCTGTTTTTTGCAATACCGTTTGGACCTGTCTAACGGACTTATTCCGTGGATTTTTGCCGTCATTTATAGTGGCTTAACGGCCTATGTGTGGCATTGGGACACGCTGGGCAATGAACACCAAAACAAACGGCTGGCTTGGATGCTAGGAACGGTTGTCCTATTTTTAACATTTGGCATTGCCTCCCAGTTTGAAAAAGGTTGGCTGACCGTGGTACTTGCCTTGGAAGGGTGTGGGCTTATATGGCTCTACCGCCTGCTTTATGTAAAAGCCTTGATAGGCTTTGGCAAGTGGCTTTTAATCGCCTCCGCCGTGCGCTTGGTCTTAAATCCGGCGGTATTAGATTACTATACGAGCAGTAGCATTTGGAACTGGTTTTTGGCTACTTACTGCTCTTGTGCGGCCGCTATGTTTGCGGCGGCCAAGGTTTGGCCACAGCCTGAAACGGGCCACACCCGCGCGCTTTTACAAGGGCTTGGCGGACTTATTTTATTTGCGTTGCTTAACATAGAAATTGCAGTGGCATATTCCAACGGAGGAATACTGCATTTTGATTTCTTGGGAGAAGTTTCCGCCGCCGCGGCCTACACGTTGGCTTGGGCGTTAAGCGGTGCGCTCTGCTTGTGCTTTGCACTTAAACAAAAGGGCACTTGGCTGACCAAATCCGGCCTTATCCTTATCGGTGTGGCCTTAGCCAAACTGTTTTTATGCGACGTGTGGAAACTATCGTTAGGGGCACGGATTATCACGCTTATTGGCGTAGCACTCGTACTGCTGGCGATGTCTTTCCTCTACCAGCAAGTGCGGCTAAAAATAATGCAAAAATAAAAATATAATTTTAACAGGAGTTAAGTTGATGAAAAATTTTTATAAAAGAGGACTTGCTATTCTTGCGCTGGCCTTTCTAATGGCACCCATTGGACAAGGTAAAAATAATACGCCAGCGGCACAGCCCACCAAGTTAGAGATTTCTATGTTGCAAGAGTTGGAGAAAGATTCCCTTTCCTTGGCAAAAATGAAGCAATACATACAAATGGGAGCAAGATTAGAAGTAAAAAATGAAAAAGGCAGCACGCCCCTAATATTGGCCGCCTATAATGGAAATTATCCGATAGCGCTTTATTTGGTTAAAAAAGGGGCTAATGTAAATGCGGTCAATAACAATAAGGACACGCCTCTTATATTAGCAGCAAGCCATAAACATTTTTGTGTCAAAGAACATATTGATTTAGTTAAATTGCTTGTGGCAAATGGAGCAAACATAAATTACGATTCCGGAATGGGCTTTTCCGCCTTGGGACAAACAAGTTATACCGGGCACGTGGAAATAGCCAAATTTTTAATTAATAACGGTGCAAAAGTAAATGCTGGGGAAATTTCCCCATTATGGTGGGCGGCTTTTGCTGGTAATTTAAGAATGATGGAAGATTTAATTCAATATGGGGCGGATATTAATCAAAAGGGCCTTATCAACAACAAACAAGTTCCTCTAACTTGGTGGGCAATTATAAACAAAAATATTCCGGTTCTCTCTTTCGCGCTCAATCACGGAGCAAACCCAAATGCTTTTTTTGAAGAAGAGCCATTACTATTTACGGCCATTTTGCAAGAACAATGGAGGGCGGTTGAACTATTGGTTTTAGCAGGAGCCAATGTAAACGCAAAAGACGAGGGCGATACGCCACTTATATTTGCTGTCATAGGGGAAAACCAGGCTTTAATGAAATATTTGATAGAACACGGCGCAGATGTAAATCTGTGTAATGATAAAAAACGAACCCCTTTATTTTATGCAACAAATCCTACACTTGCCAATTATCTAAAAGGGAAAGGGGCAACCCTTACCTGTTCAACTTTCAAATAGAAAAACCGGCCCGGAGCAAATGCCCCAGGCCTTTTTATTATTTAACCAAATAGCAATTATAACCGCTTTCGGTGGAGCAGGTTTCGGCCTCGCTGTTTGTTAGCCCTTTGCAAAAGGTATTGCCCGCCGTATCGCCCTTGGGAGTGTGGCAATAAAGGCCTTGCCCCGGTAAAACAATAAGCCATCTTCCGCTATATTGCCGACGGCTAATATGCGGCACGCCGCCCGTGCCAAAATGATATGTAAAATTTTTAGTAGTATATTGCGTTCCGGCCGTATTTCCCGTACCGGGAAGTGTAATATCCAAATCATTATAACTGGTGGCATAACTGCCGTTTGCCATTTTATAGACTTCCTGTGCCTGATAAATAGACTTTCCCACCGCCAGGGCTTCCGTCCAACGGCTTTTTTCTACGGCTTTTTCGTACTGTGGCACAGCAACCGCCGCCAAAATACCAATAATCAATACCACTACCAACAGTTCAATGAGGGTAAAACCTTTCTTCATATTTTCTCCTTTTGTTTTTGGAAAAAATATAACAAAAACGGCTGTTATATTTGAGCCATTCCGAGTAACCCAAATACAAACAGCCGCGGTTTATTGCCACCCGAAGGCGGCAATAAACACTCGGCACAAAACCGCCGGGTAATTAGTCCGGCAATCTTGCGCCTAAATCGGCTGTTTTTGGACTCGGAATGTGCATTTTTCAATGCTCGCCGTATTCTGCATACGGTTCCAAAAACAGATTAAATTTTTGAACCTTTACAGGCTTTGTGCAACTATTTAATTATAACAAAAAGCCACGGGTAATTTGCGGATCTTCCATACACAAATAAACGTGCGCTTTGGGAAATGCCTTGCGCAAAAGCGGCACTAAAAAGCGGTACGCTTCCACGCGCTGACCATCGCCGTAGCGCATTTTTCCGTCAAAATCTAACAGGAATTCCCCGTCCAAAATCGTATTGTCCGGAAAGCGGTTTTCCACCATTTTTTTAAGTTCCCGGCTAAACCGCAAGGTTCCCACACTAATCCAAGCCACCTTATCATTAGGCAAAACGTCGGCCATTTCCTGTACAGTGCGTGCATAGTCCGGCTGGTATCCGTCGTAAATAACGACCGGGTCAAAATGAAAACCCAACCGATACCCGGCCCGGGCCACTTGGCTGGCCGCCGCCAAACGCGCGGATAATTGGGGCGTAAAATGTTCGGCATAGTCCGTAATTTTAGCGGAATTTACCGACCACGAAACAACCACATTTTCGCATCCGCCCGCTTGCAACAGGCCGCCAATATTCACACTCTTGGTTTTAAATTCAAATTGCAAGTGCGGGCGCGCGCGGAAGAACGGCACAATTTTTTGGGAATACTGGGTTAAATCATCAAACACCAAGGAATCGGTAAACTCCCCACTGCCGATACGGGGACGGTCAAACGGCCCTTTGTTAAAAGATGCCCCGTCAATTTTTGTCAAAAATTCCTCCACATTGGCCGGGAGTAATACTGCGTGCAAATTTTGGTATTGTTGTAAAAAACAATATTCACACTCAAAACGGCACCCAAACCCCAAATTAATTAAATTGTAGCCACACCCCGCCGCCGCACACGAACACGGACAAGGCTTTAAAAAATCGTACTTTTCGCGGTGGATAAACAAAGTTTCCAAACGCTTGGAAAAGTTGGGGCTGCCCACTTGGGTTTTTCCGTCCGTCTCCTTAAAATTTGCCTTGGGAAAAGCGGCCCGCGCCCGGTCGGCCAATTCACTATCCGCTACTGATTTTTCAATATAGACGGTTTTGGGATAAAAGGGACGGACGGTTAAGTCCGCACGCAAAGCCGGGTCTAACTCCAATTTAGGCAGGTAAAACCGGTTTTTGGGTGCGGTCTTAAAATTGACGGGATACCGCCGCGCCAGGAGTTGCTTTTTTACGCCTTCAAAGGTTAAATTTTTTTGTGCCGGTACGACCGCTTGCGGGTCCGCATTTTCCCTTTTGCAAATTTCATACACCAAGCGTGATAATTCTCGCAGTTTATTGACACCCAAGGCGGGTAAAAGGGTCAGTAAATATTTTTCTATTTCATCAGGCAGGTACACGGTATTCCCTCCAAATATAATAATTGCTGCGCGGATAATAACACCTCTGCGCCCAATACGTTTTGACGCACCTGTTCGGGCTTTCTGGCCCCTAAAAGCACGCTAGTTGCCCCGGTAGCCAAGGCCCACGCGGCAGCCACCGCACCGGGCGGGACGCCTAATTCTTGGGCTACATTTTTTACACGCAAAACAGTTTTATTGGCTTCCTCAAAAGCAGGGCCACGGTAACATTTATAAAAATAATTGCGGGCATCTGCACGGCGAAAATTGGGGGCTTTTTTATATTTTCCGCTTAATATTCCCCCGCATAAAGTGCCATAGCCGATAAAACCTGTGCCCCATTCGCGACAAACAGAAAAAATGCTTTTTCCTTTTTGCGGGTGCAAAAGAGAATATTCGTTTTGTACGCTGGCGAGTGGAAACTTTCCACAGGCTTGGCGCAAGTCATCTGCCGAAAAATTACACACGCCTATATACCGGATTTTACCTTGCTCTTGCAATTTAGTTAAAGTTTCCAGGGCCGATTCTAGCGGGATTTTTGGGTCTAAATAGTGGATTTGATACAAATCTAAATAATCGGTCTGTAAACAGGCAAGCGAAGTTTCCAATTGGCGGATAATAGTTTGCGGGGATAAGTCGTGGTCCGTCCAAGAACCGTTTTTGATAAGGCCGCATTTGCTGGCCAACAGCACTTGCTGTCTGCGCCCTTTTAACGCGCGCCCAAGCAAGGTTTCACTTTCGCCATAAATAGGCGCGGTATCCACCCAATTAATGCCTGTGTCTAGCGCAGCGGACACGGTGTTTACCACATCCTGCTCGTCCGTTATCCCCCAATCTAACCCGCCACCAAAAGCCCAACCGCCCAGGCCCATAGCGGAAAGTGATAACTCCGTTCGTCCCAAGCGGTTGTATTTCATAAAGCAATCAATACCGGCCGGTTATGCTTGCGGCATACCAAAACTGCCCATCGCTTGCGCGGCCATACCTTGACTATCGCGTACGGCTTTATTGATAACGGCCTTCAAATCTTCGGCGATTTCGGCTTCTCCAAAGTTTTTAATAAGCGCATCCACGCGCACTTCTTTCACTTCCTGCGAGCCGGAAATGGTTACTTCAAACAAATGGCGCGGGCTATCCACTTTAATTACCATATTGTCCAAGCGTTTTTTGATTTCTTCCATTTGGCTTTTAAGTTTCCACAAATCTTTTAATTGTCCTAATTTATCAAACATAATCTCTCCTTCTAATTTTTTATATTGTAACTTTTATAAGTCCGCCGCCGCAAACGTACGCACGAAAACAGCACTGCACCGGACTGTTCTACCGGGGAAAATTTTTTCCGCCGCCCGGCGGTAAATATCCAACTGCAAACGGTATTTTTTATCTAATAATTCTTGCTCCTGCCCCGGCTTAACTTTATCCGTTTTATAATCTACAATCCACACGCGGTTGTCTGCCGTTGTTAATACGGCATCCATTACACCGGATTCTACTTCGCCGTTTTCTTCCAAGTACGAAAAGGGCATCTCACACCCCAACACCCTGCACGCGGAAAGTTCGGCAAATAAAGAACTCTGCGCAAACGGCAACAATACTTCCCGCGCCTCGTTGGCTCTGTGTGGTGCGGCGCATTTGACGCAAGCCAATGCAACAGCCTGTTCGGGCATTTGCTTTTGCGAAAGCATTAATTCCAATGCCCGGTGGCACACCGTACCCAACTCCGCCCCGGCGCGTTGTTCCTCGGTCAGCAAATTAGGGTCAGCCAATTCGCTGGGAGCGCGCAACTGGTCCTCACTTATCCACTTTTGGTAACAGGCCTTGCGCGCATCATATGAGGCCCGCCAACGCGCAACATCCCGCTCCGCGCCTTGGCTGGCGGCACTTTCGTTATGACGGTAACGGAAATTTTCCGGAGGTTCATATGCCTCATAGCAAACAGGAACGGATAATTCTCCGTCCGTCAATGTTTTGGGCAAGGTTTCCCCGTCCGGGAAGAGGCCCGCCGACACGAACGGAGCCGCCGCTTTGGCGGCATCTTTGCGGGCATCCGCAATTAAAAGCATTTTTTCCCGCGCACGTGTTAAAGCCACATACAGAACACGGACTTCTTCACACTTGCCGTGCTTTTTTTGTTCTTCTTCCAAAAAGGCTAAATTTACATCACAAATTTTTCCCACACGCAGGCCGTGCATATTATACTGCCAGGAAAAAATATGCTTCACCGGATCAGCCGACGAGGAGGAATCCTTTTTCGTCATATCCGCCAAAATGACCACCGGAAACTGCAACCCCTTAGACTTATGTACCGTTAAAACAGATACGGCATCCAACGCATCATCCGCGGTGGAAGCAGCCAAACGGTCGGGATGTTCCTCCAACAGCGTTTGCACATCAGCCAAAAATTGCGAAAGGGAAGCAGGCCCGTCCGCAGCATATCCGTCCGCCAGGCCCGCCAAACGTTTTAGATTTCCCAGTGTCCGCTCGCCCTCGTAGGCGGCCGCACACGCTTCGGGCAGAAAAGTATCTTCCAAAATATCGGTTAAAAAATCTTTTAGCCCCCGGCGCCCGGCCAAACGGCTGAATTTGTTCAAAACGGCAAATGCGCGGGCCAGTTTTTCTTCGGTAGGTTTCGCATAGAGGGAAAGTTCCCCGCGATTGGCAACTTGGTACAATTCCTCATCTGTAAACCCGAACAGCGGACTGCGCAGGGTCCCCGTTAACGAAATTTTATCCTCCGGGTCCGATACGGCGCGTAAAAAGTTCAAAAAGTCGCTCACTTCCTGCTTGCGGTAAAACTTTTTGTCCGTTTCCACATTAAAAGCAATACCGCGGCGGCGCAGAGCCTCGGTATAGGGTGTAGCGGTAGTGGCGGCACGAGTGAGCAGTGCAATATCCTTCAACTGCAATTTGCGCCCGTCAGCCAAAGTTAAAACCCCTACATTTTGACTAATCCAATCCGCAATGCGTTCGGCCTGGTTATCGCGGAAGTCGTCCGCTGACGGCACCTTTTCCCCTTCGGGCGCAGGCACAAAAATCCATTGAACAGCCCCGTTGCGCAGCGTCTTGCCGGTGTAAATGGGCACATAAGCAGGCTGAAAGGCCGTTTGCTGAATCATCGCGCGGGAACAAACGGAATTGGCTGTTTCCACAATTTCGGGTGTACTGCGGAAGTTCTCCTGCAAAAAGCACTTCTCGCCGCCTTGGCGCAAAATCAAATCGGTAAACAATTCGTAAGCCGTAATATCCGCCCCGCGAAAACGATAAATAGATTGTTTCGGGTCGCCCACTACATACAATTTGCCCGGCTCCAACCGCACCTCTTGCCAGCGGGAAGCGTGCCTGTTTTTAGCCTCAGCCAAAAACAGCAACAATTCCCCTTGCACCGGGTCGGTGTCTTGAAATTCATCAATAAACAGCACGTCAAATTTGGCTTTTAACTGCTCCCGCACAGACGGATTTTGCAAAAGTAAATTGCGGGTTTTTACAATCAAGTCGTCAAAACTGAGCAACCCTTCCCGCGCATAATCCTGGCGGATAAGGGCCGTAATGTCCTGGACCAAGTTATACGCGGACAGGAAAATATACTGTTTTTCGGGTGTGGTTTTGCCCGCAAAATCAATAAGCGAACAAGCCTCCTCAAAAGATTCGTCATCCCAGCCTTTGGCTTGGTCCCCCGAATTTAGTTTCACATATTCGCCTGCGGGGTCCGAAAAGGATTCCCCTTTCAAAAAAGCGGCAGTTCTTTTTAATGATTCCGCCGCCCACACAAGCATTTTTTCTACTTTGCGGGGTTTCTTTATTTCCGCCGAAAAGGACTCCGCCATTTCCTTAGCGCGGGAGGATTTTTCCAGGCACGAGGCCGCCAGTAAATTTTGGTGGGCATAATAATCGTAAGATTCTATTTTGCCGCTGCACAGTTCCGCCGCGAAGTCTTTTAAGTCCGGTAAGGAAATTTCCCCCAGCACTTGTTTCCATTGTGCGGCACGCGGGGCATTAAGGCCCAGTTCGCTATCCAAAAAAGCGTTCCAGCGGGCATTAAACAGTTGTGCGGCCTTTTGCCCCGCATCTATTTGGGCATTGGGCGAAAGCCCGGCTTCCAACGGGAACGATTTTAAAATATCCGCGCAAAAACCGTGAATTGTACCGATAGAAGCCCTGTCCAAACGCGAGAGCGCGGCTTCGGCACGCTGTACCAAATCTTCGCGTTGCACCTCCGGGAAATACTCCCGCAAAAGCGCCAGCGTACTGTCTTGTTTTTCTGGTTGTACACCGTCCGTTTTTTGCGGAGTTTCTTCTGCTCCTTGCTGTTCCCGGTCTATTTCTTTTTTGACGGCAGCCACCAAATTTTGCAGTTTGGCGACAAAGCGTGTTTTAATTTCGGCGGCGGCTTTTTCGGTAAATGTCAGCGCTACCAATTTTTCAACCGGCGTATTTTGCGCCAGCACCGCCAAACACAGGCGGTCAATCAGCAAGGTGGTTTTACCTGTACCGGCTCCGGCCTCCACCACAATATTTACGCCCATCCGCGTTTGCGCTTTCAAACGGTCCTCGGTAAAACTCATTTAATCGCCTCCTGTAATGATTTATAGGCCGCACTCTTACGCGCCCGCAAAAGTGATTTGAAACTATCCCGGCGGCACAACGCGGCATACGGACAATATTGGCATTTTTTCTCTTTATCATCCGGATTGATAAAGAAAATTCCGTTTTTCACATAATCTGTCAGCAATACCAAAAACCGGCACGCACGCGGCAAAACATCTTCAAACGCGGCGGGAGGCAAATCGCTCCGGTGGTATTTGGGGCCAATAGCCAACAGGCAAGACCCAGCCGACCCGTATCCTTTCAGTTCCTGCATTTGGCGCGCAAGCAATACATACACAAAGGGCTGAAAAATCAAGTGTTTAAAAATATCCGAAGCCAAATCTTTCGTACCCTTGCGGGAAGATTTGTAATCGTCAATGCGGAAAAGTTTATGCTTTTCATCCACGTCCACACGGTCAATAATTCCGCGCAAGCGCAAAGGTAATGCGGCGGAAGGCTCCAACGAAACGGGAATTTCAAACTTAGCGGGTACAAAATCGCCTTGGTCGTGCAAATCATCCAGTACGAAATTTCCCAATAACTCTTTAATATTTTGTAATAAAAGTTCCCACACTACGGGATAAATACCGAATTGGCGGTAACTGTCCGCGCCGTAATGTTTTTCAACCGCCCGGTTTAAATACTCCAAGGCGGCTTCATCAAACAATTCGTGAGTGAGGCCGCGCTGATACAGGCCCTCGTAAAAATCCTTTAAAATTTCGTGATAAACGGTACCGCGCAAATTGGGCGGGAGTTCCTGGCGGCTTAACGGCTCGTCCTCTTGGCGCAGTTTAAGTCCCTTTTCAAAAAAGATACGCATCGGGCATTGGCCTAACTTTTGCAAAGTAGAAGGCGAAAAGCCCAATTTATTTTCTTGCGCAAAAATCTCCGCACCGCTCGTAATCACGCCATCATAGGCATTTAACGGACCGTTTTTAGACAGCCCTGCCGAAGCGGCCAACGAATCGGCAATTCCCGGCGTAAGCATTTGCGCAAGGACATATTTTTTAGCCGCATTTTCCGGGGTAAAAATAAAAGTATAGGAAAGTTCCTTCGGAGTTAAAAAAGTCTCTGCCACAGCGGATAACTTTTCAGACAGGCGGCCGCTGACACGCAAGGTGTCTTCCCCTTGCCAGTTTATAAGCGCGGCACGGGCCAGTTCAGCCAAATAAACAGACGGAGAAATTTCCTTGCCGTCGGAACCGCGCCGCGCATAAAGGGCATAGAGGTTTTCTCTTGCCGAAGATGCCGCCGCAAAAAAGAAAAGTTTTTCCTCATCTCCTCTATCTAAACTTTGGTTAATCCAGTAACCCAACACATCACGCAAAATATAGCGGTGATAATCACGCAAAACGGGGTCCTCTGGCATTAAAAGCGGAAAAACTTTATCGTTTAGGCCTAATACAAACACGGCTTTGAACGAAAGGCCACGCGCACGCACGGCATCCGTAAACACCACGCCTCCGCGGACCGTTTCGGCCTCGTTAAATGTAAGCCCGCGCACCGCATCAGACAATTCTTCCAAAAACTCGCCAGCCTGTGCCAGCGGACGCAACACACGGTATGAGGCCAAACTTTGAATACGCTCGCATACCGCGTGATAAATTTCCGCATCTTTTCCTTCAAAAACGGCTGTATCAGTCAGTTCTTCCAGCAAGGCCAAGGCTTCCTGCGACAAAACGCCCCACTCCCCCGCACGGTCTAATTGTTCCAAGCGGTCTTTGATGTGCGTGAGCCACGCTAAAAACTCCGGGTCATAATTTTTAGTTTGCGGGAGCAAATCCTGCCATTGGCTGAAATCCCGGTTGACCAAAGAACGCGAAATGAGCGCGCGCCATTTATTTTTGGAAGCGTGCTTAAAGTATGGCGAGGACACCAAAGATAACACCAAATTACGTTCAAAACCGTTCTGCGCCAAAGCAAACAAATTCAAGCAAAAACCCCCCAGCGGATAATGCGTAACCGGATAGGAAAAAGAGGCATTTAGCGGAATACAATTTTGCTTGAACACTCGGCGGAGTTCATCTTGGTATGGAGTTACCGTGCGGGCGATAACCGCAATATCCGCAAAAGAATAGCCGTCCTTTTCCACCAGACGCAAAATTTCTTTGGCGGTAAAAAACAACTCGCCGGAAGCATCGGCCGCACTCACAATTTGCACGCCGGGTGTTTTTGCTCCCTCTCCGGCCGAAAAAATATTTAGCCCGGTTTGTCCCAGTGCGCCAAAGGCACCTTTCTCGCTATTTTCCCCGCCGGAAGATAACCAGTTCGTTTCAAAAAATTTCCGGGCAAAGCGGTATGCCGGGTGGTTCATATACGGCGCAAAAATAGCCCCTGCATAATGCCCGCGCAAACGGTTTACCAATTCCAACTGCCGGCCGGGCATATCGTAAAAACCATAAAATACAATTTGCTTAAATCCTTTTAAAAAGACGGATTTTTCCACTTGTGAAAGCGCCCGCTCAAAAGCCGCCTGATAGGGACGGTAACCCGGCACCTCTTGTTGGGCTTGCAAATAGCGGCGGTAGAGGCGGTTTAGCCAAGCCAGGCGCTCCTTATCCGTTTCCAAGGCTCCGTCGTCCGAGGTGCGCAAATATTCATCTATCACATCAGGGCAAGCCAAGGAATCTTCCAAATCGCGAAGCGAACTTTTAACCGCCTGCACAAATCCGCGCGAAGCAGGATATCGGTTTAGCCCCGGCTCCTGCAATAAGTTCTTAATCAAAAAATCGCGCAAATTATCTTGCGGCAGGAGCGGCAAGGTTTCGCCGGGGGCCTCGCTATCCAGAACGGACACCAATGCACCACCCGTCATAAAATGAATATTAGCCGCCGCGCCAAATTCCCGCGCTAAGCGTTTTTTTAACTGGTTGGCCACCAAGCCGGAAGAACAAATCACCAGCCACGGAGCCAACATATCCGCACGTTCGGCACGGACGTAACGGACAAAAGCATTTTCCAACGAAAGGTAATGGGCGTAAAAGAGTTTCATAAAATTGTAAAATAGAGATATTATTTTATCTTACATTTTTGGAAGCAAATATGAAAACGCTTATTATCGTACGCCACGCCAATGCTTTATCCGGTTGGGAAGCCCGAGTAAATACCGACGCGGAACGCCCCCTTTCACCCGAAGGCATACAAAAGGCTGCCCAAACAGCCCAAGCCTTAAAAGCCCGAGCAATTGCGCCGGACATCATTTTAACAAGTCCTCTTTTGCGCGCGGTACAAACGGCTGAAACCATATCGCAAACCATAGGCGGACAAATTTCCAAAGAAACTGTTTTAAACGGCCTGCACGCAGACCGCGAAGTGTGCGAATTTTTAGCAAACCAAATGCAGGAGCATAATACGGTAATCGCCGTGGGGCACAACCCCAGTGTAGCCTATGTACTGCATTTATTTTGCAAAGAGATACACCATTTTGCGCCAGGTTCCTTTGCCGTGCTGAATTTTGAAAATCCGCACCGCCCCCAATTAACCTATTTCGGAGAATAATCTATGACTATTTTTGATGCTGTTTTACTAGGCCTTTTACAAGCCTTAGGAGAATTTTTACCCATTTCCAGTTCGGCCCATTTAGCCCTGCTACCGTATTTTCGCGGGATGGAATATCAAGGACTTGCGTTTGACGTAATGCTCCACGCGGCCACGCTGCTCGCCGTACTTTTGTACTTTGCCAAAGATTGGTTTGTGCTCATTAAAGACGGGCTTACCCGCCCCACCACACAGGAAGGGCGCAAATTATGGTACTTAGCCGCCGCCACAGTGCCTGCCGCAGTTGCCGGACTTTTGCTAAATGATTTAGCCGAAAACACTTTTAGAAACCCGCTGATGATAGCCGTTTGCTTAATGGTGTTTGCCTGCTTGCTCGGTTGGGCGGATAAAAAGGGACGCAAAAATCCCGATACACCCATTTTATTTAGTACGCTAATGATTATCGGCTGTGCACAAGCCCTGGCACTTATGCCCGGCGTATCACGCAGCGGTATTACCATTACGGCGGCACTCCTGCTGGGCTTATCCCGCAGCACCAGTGCCCGGATTTCCTTTTTGTTATCCACCCCGATTATTGGGGGGGCCACTTTACTTGAATTGCGCCATTTGACCCCGGCAGATTTTAATATGCCGCTTTTATGGGGCTTTGTCAGCGCATTTTTAGGGGCCTTACTCGTTATCGGCTGGTTGATGAAATATATCAAAACGCACAGTTTTAATGTGTTTGTTTATTACAGGCTGATTTTAGGCTTGGTAATTATAGCGTTTTACTTTTGGAAATAGTACAAAAAGGGCGGGTATAAAAACCCGCCCTTTTTGAATGGTGTAATTTGATTATTTGGCAAAGGCTTTGGCTTTTTCCACCGTGGCACCAATCGTGTCCGCCAAAATCTTTTTTAAGTCCGAATCGGCCATAACATCCATACCCGCCGCAGTACAACCGCCGGGAGTAGCCACCTTTTGGGCGAGTTCCGCCGCAGAAAGCCCCGTGCTTTCCAACATTTTAGCCGCGCCGATAACCGTTTGCAGCGCAAGTTCCGCCGCCTGTTCCCGGGGCAACCCATAAGCAGCCCCCGCCTGCGATAATGCCTCAATAAAATAATATACAAACGCCGGGCCGGAACCGGATACCGCCGTTGCCGCGTCAAATACCGGCAAAGAAACCTCAAAGGTTTTACCCAATCCGTCAAATACGCCCATTACTTCCCGGCGGGCGCGCTTGGGGGTTTCCGGCGCAAAGTGGAAAAGAGTTACCCCCTCTCCCAATGACAAAGGTGTATTGGGCATAATACGGATAACAGGCCATTTTGGAAGCACTTGCTGGATTTTTTCCACACTCCACCCCAAGGCCATACAAATAAGCGGCTTGGCATTTACGCCGCTAGCCACAATTTGCTCCAACACAGACGGCACTTGCGCGGGCTTAACCGCAACAAACAGCCAGTTTGCATCGTGAATAACGCGCATATTGTCCGTGCCTGCTTCAATTCCCAGGTCGCTGCGCAGTTTAGCGGCGGATGCTTCCGTATGCACAGAAGCCAAAATATCCTCTTTGGCCCAACCGTGCTTTAAAAGTCCTTTAATAATGGCACCGCCCATTTCTCCGGCACCAATAAAACCTAATTTCATTATTTGCTCCCTAATTTTCTATGCGTAAACGGTTTTGCATCCGGCCCCACATAATCGGCCACAATCTGCCCGTTTCCGTACAACTTATATTTATAAATCGTCAAACCGGCCAAGCCTACCGGGCCGCGCGCGTGTGTTTTGCCGGTGCTGATACCCACTTCGGCACCAAAGCCATAACGGTAGCCGTCGGCAAAGCGCGTGGACGCGTTGTGATAGACCCCCGCCGAATCCACCAAATCCATAAAAATTTGGACCTCGTCGTGATTGGCAGTTAAAATACAATCCGTATGGTGCGAGCCATAGCGGTTGATATGTTCCACGGCTTCCAAAATATTTTTGACCTGCTTAACGGAAAGTTTTTTCTCTCCGTATTCGGTATGCCACTCCTCTACCGGGCCGGATACCGGGGCCAGTTTTGCGATATCTTCCCCGCCAAACAGTTCCACCCCGTGCTTTACTAAATGTTCCAGCAAGTCCTTTTTAAAGGGTTCGGGCCACGCTTTATCAATCAGCAGGGTTTCTACCGTATTGCAAGCCGAAGGATACTGCGTTTTGGCATCGGTGCAAATTTGCTTTGCCATTTGTACGTCAGCCGAGCGCGCCACATAAATATGGCACACCCCGTCTGCGTGCCCCAACACCGGTATTTTGGTATTGGCTTTTACATACGCTAACAGCGAATTGCCACCGCGCGGAATAATCAAATCAAAATATTGATCAAGTGCCAACATTTGCGCCGATTCCTCGCGCGAGTGAATTAAATTAAGCGCATACGGCGGATAACCGGGCACAGTAGCCAAAGCATTTTGAAGCACTTTGGCAAGCGCATCATTCGTATATTGCGCTTCTTTGCCGCCTTTTAACACCGCAGCATTGCCAGACTTAGCAGTAAGTGCGGCAATTTGCGGCACAACATCGGGACGGGCCTCAAAAATAACACCTATTAAACCAATGGGACAGGAAATTTTATACAGATTAAGCCCCTCGTCCAATTCCGTGGCGGACAACACTTGCCCGACAGGGTCCGGCAGTTCTACCATTTCTTCCACTCCGCGGATAACTGTTTCCAGTTTGTCGCGCGTCAGTTTCAGGCGTTCATAAAGAGCCGTCTTCATTTTTCCGGCTTCCACGGCTTCTTTTGCGGCCTGTAAATCTAATTGGTTAGCCTGCAAGATTTCATCAGCGTGCACACGCAAGGCACACGCCATTGCGTTTAAGGCGCGATCCTTGGCTTCCGGCGGCAAGGCACCCAACACATAAGAGGCTTCTTTGGCCTTGGCGGCAATTTCACTTACGTTCATACAAATCCTCACAATAAAACAATGTTGTCGCGGTGGACGGCTTCGTCATAATTTTTATAACCGATTTTCTTGGCGATTTCTTCCGAGCGGCGGCCGGCTATTTTGCGGCACTCCTTGGACGAATAGTTTACAAGGCCGCGTGCAAATTCTTGGCCGGCTTCGTCCAAAATGGAAATGGAATCCCCGGCTTCAAACTCGCCCGCTACGGCTGTAATTCCGGCAGGGAGCAACGAAGACCCCTTTTCACACATTGCCTTTTTGGCGCCATTATTTACGGTAAGGCCGCCC
>UQJU01000007.1 GCA_900541355.1 Candidatus Avelusimicrobium fimicolum
TTCCTGCCGCTATATATCCGTATCTTTTTTTCATTTATTGGCTCCTTGGGCATATACCCCAAATAAATTCGTCTGTCCGCTTAAATTAAGTATGGCCGCCAGAGAGGTTACAAAATCATATTGGGCTTTTAGATAATCCAACTGTGTTTTTTGCCATTGGGAAAGGGCCATATTCACTTCCAGCGAAGTGGCCGTTCCGGCCTTAAACCCCAACTGGCGGGCTTTGTAAAATGCTTCCGTAAACGCTAATTCCTCTTGTAAAGCGGTGTAAGTTTCTTGTGCGTTCTGCATTTTTTTATAGTAATATTCTATTCCCGTGGTAATGTCTTTGGTAAGTTGGGCTTTTAGTTTCTCTATGCGGCGGGTTTCTTCTTGGGCGGCTTTGGTTTTATGGTAGTTTTGCCCGCCCTCAAATAAATTCCAAGCAACTCCCACTCCGTAGGCCCAGTCCGGTTCCAACAGGGTCAAATCGTGGGGATGTAATTCCCGCTGTCCAAATAAATAGACCGATGGAAAGAAATCTGCTTTTTGCGCTTTTTCGTTGGCCAAAGATAAATTTGCCTTGCTGTCCAAGACCGACAAGGCCGGATTGTGGTCCAACGCCTGATGTTGAAATTCTTGCAGTGTGGGCATCTGTTCCAACGGTACGACAAATAAAGAAGAATTAGTCTGTATGTCTTCCTGTTGGGAAAGCAAACTTTTAAGGAGCGTTTGCGCCATTTGGGCATCATTGAGCGAAGACGTGTAATCCCGCCGCGCTTGTGCCAAAATTACATCCACCGCCATTTTTTCTACTTTGGAAATTGTGCCCGCGTGGAACATTTTGGCAGCATCTTGCGCATTTTGCCGTGCATTTTGCAGAAATAACTTCCGCACGGATACGGTTTCATCAGCCAGAAATTTACCAAAATATTTGCGGGCAAGTTCCACCAACAGGTTATTGGCCTGTACGTCAATTTGGGCTACGGAACCTGCATAATTGGCGGATGCAGCAGCATTGGCTGATGAGATTTTACCCCCCGTATAAATAGAAAAAGTAGCATAAGCTTGGGCTTTGAAGAAATGTTCATCCTGCACTTGCATATCAAATGACGGCAGAACAACGCTGGCAGGATACAGCGGTTGTACGGCAGAACGAATGCCATTCAAATCAATGCTAATAGGAGCGTTGATGCGGGTATAGGTTCCTTTCACTCCAATAGAAGGATAATAAAGTCCGCGCGCACTGCTTTTTTGGGCTTGTAGTGATTTTGCTTCTGCCCGCGCCGCCGCCAAAGATTCATCCGTGTTCAAAACACGTTCATAGGCTTGTGTAAAAGAATATTCTTTGGCACCAACCGGTATGGCCCCAACTAAAAAAACAAGTACAACTTTCCAAAAGTGTTTCATAAAGAAAAACTGTCCAACGAGTGTGCCCACTCTATTATTGTATAAGCGGTCTGTTGTTGTTCTTGTGCAGATAGCGCCGCCGGCAAACGTTGTAAATAACTATCATAAACAGGTTTAATTTTATGATGAAGAGCCTTGCCTTTTTGGGTAATGGAAATGCACTTGTGGCGGCGGTCTTGTTTATCTTCCGTGCGTTGAATTAACTGGGCGGCTACCAGTTTATCCAAAATGCGCGTAATATTCCCGGGGGATACTAACATACGTTTGCTAATGGTTAATTGGTTAATCTTGTTGTCTTCTTCTGCCAGTAAGGCCAGTATGTTATACTGGGCAATGGTAATACCAAATTCGGCAAATACATTAGCCGCCAGTTTTTCGGCTTTTGTATATAAGAGCGTAAGAGAGCGCACCAGCAATTCTGCCGGCGTTTTTGATTTACGCAAGGTTTTATTGGCCTCTATTAATTCGGAAACAGATATTTTCTTGTTTGCTTTGTTCATAAAAATAATATAGTAAAAAATAGTTGATATGTCAATTATTTACCTATTAATTAATTTTCTGATTTGTCTTAACTGGTATGTTTTGGCGTGAAATAATCGTTTTAGCGGAGTGGTATTTTAAACTTGACTTCTGGGGCATTATAAGCGGCAATATGTATAGGAAAAAAACATGCCAAACTATATACATTTAACCGCACGGGAATTAGAACAAAAATGGCTGGAGTTAATAGCCTGTCCTATACCGCCAATCGGGCGTAGTTTAGTTATTAAATACCTGTTATGGTATGAACAAACCAAACGTGATAAAGTGTGCGTACAATATGTCCGCCGAATCCTCAATTTAAGTTTTTTATCTCCTAAAATTGTCCGTTCTATCTTAAACGGTACCCAACCGGCAGATTGCACCCTCAAAAAATTACTCTCAATAAAGTCCTCAAACTGGCAAGAACAAGAAAATTATATGAAATGAGAATTATTTTTTGATAGATAAATATTTATTAAGATATTCTTCTATTTGTAGATAACGCAATACAGAAGAATTGCTTAAATCGTGAGTTTGTTTTAGTGCTTCTTTCCGTAAATCTCCAATAGCATCATGATATCGTTTATTAATAACGAGTTCCAAGTCAATGCCTGACTTTTTCAGATATTCTCTGGCACTTAATACAGATTTCAGAGCATCATATTTTGCCCCTTCTTTAGAAGATTTAACAATAGGGCTCCAAAGCATATAATGCTGGGAAAAATTGCCAAAATGTTCTTGGACATATTCTTGGTCTTTGGTAAATTTGTGAATGAAACGGTTTTCTGTATCGGGACGGCGTTTTCGTGGATCCACATACTGCAAACCATGAATATGGGCGGCAACTTCACAAACATAGATTTCTTTATTGATGATGTTCAACCCAATTACATCGATTTCAGTTTGATGGGGCCCTTTGACATTGTATTCTACAAATTCACATTTTTTGATATGTCGTAGCCATTCGCCGGTTATTTCTTCCGCAATATTATGCATACGATTTTCTCTCTTGAAAATTTTTTATATTGTAGCAATTTTTCCAAATCTATATGCAGTAGACGACTTCCTACCTACCCTCGTCAGCATAAAAACAAAAAAATCTTTACAATTCCCAAAAACCTGTCAAAAACCGTATGCTGAAAGTCGTGCATAAAAAAATCCCCGTCGGGAGTTAATCCTAACGGGGATTTATGCTAATTATTCAAAACTAAAATACGGAGTCGACGAGATTCGAACTCGCGGTCTCTGCCTTGACAGGGCAGCGTGTTAACCAGGCTACACCACGACTCCTTTACCTGCTACATATATATTTTAACTAATTCTGCGGTTTACGTCAACACTTTTTAAAAAAATTTTATTTGTATAGGGAGATTAATCAAATTTTCCCCACAAAATTTGTTCTAATTCCAATTCCACTCCGTGTTTTTCCTTTACTTTTTGGCGAACTTGGTCCATCAAGGATTTAATATCTTCCGGAGTTGCGTGGTTGAAATTAACAATAAACCCGGCGTGTTTTTCGGACACTTTTGCCCCGCCGACAGACAGCCCGCGCAGGCCCGCCTCATCAATCAGGCGCGACGCATAATCTCCTTCCGGACGTTTAAACACACTCCCGGCGGAGGGATATTCAAGCGGCTGTTTTTCTATCCGCTTGTGTTGAATCGTGTGGCGGGTTTCTAGCAGTTGTGTAAATTCGCCTGGGGCCAGTTTAAAGCCGGCAGACAAAATAATACAGTTTGAAATTCCCTCCACGCGGCGATAGCCGAATTTCAGGTCCTCTTTTAACAGCGTTCCCGGGCGGCCTTCTAAATCTATTACATCAAAATATTCCAAACAATCAAAAGTTTCTTGTCCGAACGCACCCGCGTTCATATATACCGCTCCGCCCACGCTGCCCGGTATTCCGGATAATTTTTCCATACCGGCAAGACCTGCCTTGCAGGCCAGTTCACATACTTTGTCTAGTGCGGCTCCGGCTTCGGCGCGGATGTGGTCTCCCTCTACGCGGATATTGTTCATTTTTTTGGTAGAGCAGACAATGCCGCCTAAGCCTTTTCCACTTACCAAGATATTGGAACCAAAGCCGATAAGGCGCAGGGGGATATTGGCGGTGCGGGCCAATTTTAAAACGAAACTCCATTCCTCGTGCGTTTGGGGATAAACATACACCTCTGCCGGGCCGCCCGCACGGTAGGTGGTGTGATTGGACATCGGCTCGTTAAAGAGGCAGTTTTCGCCAAAGAAAGTTTTTAATTCTTGTTTGTAATCCATAAAAGGTTAAAAGTTCAGCCCGATGCCGCCTTGTAAGGCGTGGTTGTCAGCCGTGTAAGTGTAAGCGCCAAACATATAGACAAACGGGAACGGTTTTACGTTTACGCCTGCCGTATAGCGTACGGCTCCGTCCTTGGTGGAGCGTTCTGCACCCAGGTTTTTGGTTTTCAGTTCGCCATAGTCGTAACCCACGCCCACATACGGGGTAAAGAACAACACGTTCATAGAGGCCACGGCGGAGGCAGAGTAATGGTCGGTAGTGTACCAATCAGTCTTGCCACGGTCATAAAAACCAGCCAAGGACAAGTGAATCGTATCAAATAAATTGTAATGATATTTTAATCCGCCGCCCAAAGATTGAAAACCGTTCATATCCGTACCGCGCACCACTACCCCCAAATCCAGCACCGGAATTTTGGTTTCGGCAGTAATAAAACCGGCATACAGGTAATCGTCAGTAGTAATATTGTTCTTGTCGGAGGGTTTTACGGCACTTAATGTTGCCCCGATATCAAACCCTGGGAACGCAGTGCCTTTGCCGGTGTGAAAATCGGCCACGCCAATCATAGCGTTAATGTCCTTATTATAGGCAGATAAGTCGGAAGACGCGGAATAATGCGCGCGGAAATCGTCTGCGATATTGGTGGCGGAAGCATAGCCTGCCAAGGTGAAAAATGCGACCAAAAGGGCTAACAGTTTTTTCATAGTTTTCTCCGTTGCGAAATTTCAAGATATATAATATGATAGAAAATGACGGGGGGATGTGCAACCCGTTCGGCGGGTACGGAGTAGAAGCCGTCCGCCCAGGAGTGAATTATGGTAAGCGAATTAGCCGGAACTCTGACAAAAGAAAGAATTGACGTAAACGCATTAAGAGAACAATTTTTTAACCCGCAAGGTACACCTGTGCCTGTGAAATTCGGCACCTCCGGCCACCGGGGCAGTTTGGGGGCGGGTTTTTGTGCATTGCACGCCCGCGCGATTGCGCAGGCGGTAGCGCGGATTCATCAGGAGCAGCATATTGAAGGGCCTATTTTGGTAGGGGGGGATACGCGTTTAATGTCGCGTGATACGGCCAATTTGTGCGCCGAGGTGTTAGCCGGAAACGGACTAACCGTTATTTTGCCCGATATGCCTTTACCCACGCCGGTTTTTTCATTTGAAATTATTAGCGGACGTGCGAGTGCCTCGTTAAACGGTACCGCCAGCCACAATCCGCCGCAAGATATGGGCCTTAAATACAATCCGTCCAACGGCGGGCCGGCGGATGCTGCGGTAACGGGCCAAATTGAAAAGTATGCCAATTATTATATGGCTCATCAGGAAGAAATAAAAGCCTTGCCGTTGGCGCAGGCGCGTGAAAAAGGGCTTGTGCGCGAGGCAGATTTGGTTACCCCTTATGTTACTGCCTTGTCTAAATTTATTGATTTTAAAAAGATTGCCGCTTCTCCGCTTAAATTTGCTATACATCCATTGGGCGGAAGCAGTTTGGCTTTTTACGAAGCCATTAAGAAAACCTACCATTTGGATAATATGGAAATTGTCAGCAAGGTACAGGACCCGACTTTCTACTTTATCCCGATTGACCACGACGGGAAAATCCGTATGGACCCGTCGTCTAAATATCCTATGTCGCCGCTTATCAAATTGGTGGAAGACGGCACTTACGATTTTGCCGGTGCCAGCGACCCGGACGCGGACCGTTTCGGTTGTGCGACCAAAAAGGGCGGTTTGATTCCGCCGAACCACGCCTTGTGCGTAATGGCGGATTATTTATACCGCCACCAAAAGGTGCGCGAAGCCTGTTCCATTGGCAGAACCTTGGGTACAACGTCGTTGTTGGACCGGATTGCGGCGGGGTATGGGCTAAAATTGGATGAAGTAAATGTCGGTTTTAAATATTTTGTGGAGGGCATTGTAAAGCGCAAATATGTATTGGCCGGCGAAGAAAGCGCAGGGATGTCCGTCAGCGGCTGGACCCCGGAAAAGGACGGCATTTTGGCGGTATGTCTGTTAATGGAAATTACCGCCGTAGAAGGCGATATCGCTGCGCTGTATGACGGGCTGACCGCCAAGTATGGCACTCCCTATTATACGCGTGTGGATATCCCGACAGATGAGGCCACCAAAAAGCGCGTAAAGGGCTTAAAATCGGCCGATTTTGATACGCTCCAACAAGTGGCGGGCGAACGGGTAACCCGTGTGCGTGATACGGACGGCATTAAAATTTATTTGCAGTCCTCGTGGTTATTGGTGCGCCCTTCCGGCACGGAAAATATTTTAAAAATCTATGCCGAAACCTTTATCAGCCAGAAACACTTGGACGAACTCATCAGACAAGCCCAACGGCTGTTGGCTTAAAAAGGAAAATATTTATCGGGAGCGGTCTTGGTAGCCCGCTCCTTTTGTTTGGGTAAAATAGCAATATGATGAATTTTTTATATGTCGGTTTGGGCGGCTTTGCCGGGGCTTCTTTGCGTTACGGTGTTACGGCGTTGGCCGCAGCGTTATCGTGGCGCGGGCATTGGGCTACACTCACCGTAAATGTGTTGGGGAGTTTGGCGATAGGGTTTTTGGCTCCGTATTTTGAATCTGCCACCCACCCCGCTCGGTTGTTTTTGATAGTAGGTGTATTGGGTGGGTTTACGACGTTTTCCTCTTTTTCTTTGGATACGCTTACGCTGTACCACAACCGGGAATTTGTTTGGGCAGGGCTTAATGTGGTGTTAAATGTACTGGTTTGTTTGGCGGCGGTGTGGGGTGGATGTAAGTGGCACCAAATGTTATAGAGGTAATTTTTCTTATGAAAAAAAGGCCCGGCCCGTTAAGAGCCGGGCCTTTGTAGTTGTTTCCAAATCAAGCGCCGCGGCGGTCCATTACATAAAAACTGCCGTTTTCGTGCTTTTTAGCCAAGCATTTAAGTTCACTGCCGATATTGCTGACCATTGCAAACGAGGTAAGCGGTTTTTTGGTGTTATGCACAATGCCGATACCGATAGAAAGGAAATTAAACTTTTCCGTTTCGCCTTTGCGGTTGGTGGAAATCATATATCCGTTGGTGCGGTCCTCTTCGTTGTAGAAAGAGGGAGCGACGGCATCCGTTTTGGTGGTGATTTCTCGGGCAATCGCATCTGCCTTATCAAAGGAACAAACGACAATAAAATCGTCCCCGCCTATATGCCCTACAAAAGAGGCCGGGTCCTGCATAGCGGCAGATACAATGATTTGCGACTCGGTTTTTAACACACGGTCTCCTGCTTCAAAGCCGTATTTATCGTTAAAAGATTTAAAGTTGTTTAAATCGCAGTACAGAACGGCAAAAGTCCGCCCGGAGGCGATTTCCTGCTCCACGCGGGCTTGTATGGACGGGTTTCCCGGCAGGCGCGTAAGCGGATTGCAATCCATTTTTTGCTTGTTGCGTTTTAATAACAGTTTTACGCGGGCGACAATTTCGTCCTCGTCGGCGGGTTTGGTTAGATAATCGTCAATATCCAAGCCCAATCCTTCCAATTTGGTGGACTTGTCCGACACCGCGGTAAAAATAATAATCGGTGTGTGTAAATATCCCGTGCGGCTGCGGACCTCGCGGACCACGTCAAAGCCCGTTTTGTGGGGCATTTCGTAATCTAAAATCAACAAATCAGGGTTTTCTTTATAGGTTTTATCAATGGCTTCCTGCCCGTCTTCGGCCTCTATTACAGTAAACCCGGCATTGGTTAAAATTTCCGAAACTAAAAAGCGGATAGCGTGAGAATCGTCCGCCAGTAAAATTTTTGCATTGTGTTCCATAGGGATATTTAATTAAATATTCCTGTCCTGTGCAATAGCCCTTTTTCGTATAATAAATATATGACCTATGCCATTTTATTTATCGGTTTGCTCCTTGTATTAGGGCATATCTTTTCATCTTTGTTTGAAAAAACGCGCCTGCCGGACGTGTTACCCCTGATGGTGTTGGGGATGCTGATGGGGCCGGTACTCCATTTAGTGGACCCGCAGGCTTTCGGTCAAGCCGGCGAGATTTTTACCACATTGGCCCTGATTGTGGTGTTGTTTAAAAGCGGACTTGAATTTAGGATTTTGTCCTTGCGCGGAGCCGTAGGGCAGGGGCTTTTATTAACTACGGTTTGCTTTGCGTTGGTAACTTTGGTGATTGCGTTTCTGGCGCAGGAACTTTTAAAAGTGCCGCAAATCTATGCGCTGATTATCGGCGTGATTGTGGCGGATAACTCTACGGCTATTATTTCGCCCTTGCTTGCTAAATTGCAGGTTTCCAAAACTTCCAAAACCATTTTGTTTTTGGAGGCCAATTTAACGGGGGTTTACTCCATTGTGCTTGCGATTGCGCTTTTGTCGGCGGCTTCGCACGGGGAAACATTAACTGCGGCTATCTTGGTGTCCGATGTTATCAAATCTTTTGCTATCGGTATTGTTTTTGCGTTGGCGGCCGGGGTGTTTTGGATGAGTATTTTAAACCGCGTGCGTCGATTGGAAAATGCCATTTCGCTTACATTTGCGTTTGTTCTTTTAGTGTATAGTGTCAGCGGTATTATCGGTGGGGACGGGGCGATTGCCACGCTTGCATTTGGCGTGGTGGCGGGGAATATGCGGCTTATCAAACGGTTGCGCCTGCCACGGTTAGATTTCCGTAATTTGCTTACCTTAAATAACGGGGAAAAGGTGTTTTTTGAGGAAGTAGAGTTTATCTTTAAAACGCTTTTCTTTGTATATATGGGTATTTGTATGAGAATCGGACGGTTAGATTTGGTGGCTATTGGTTTTATATTAACGGCAGCCAAATTTATCTTCCGCGCTCCGGTGGTAAATTATTGCTTGTCAAAAGACTTATCCCGCGAGGATTGTTCCGCTGTTTTGGCTATGTGCCCCAACGGGCTTGTCAGCGCGGTGTTGGCGGCTATGATAGCCTCCCAACTGCCGGACGGTTCAGTGGTGCAAGACGTAATTTATGCGGTCATCTTTTTTAGCGTAATCGGTTCCAACCTGATGTCTTTCCGTATAGAGAAAGGCGGGCTTAAATGGCTTAGTGATTCTTTCTTTCGCCGGCACACAGGCCCGCAGGCGCTCCCGCCGGAAAGCAAATAAGAGTTTAAATGCCCCGTAACAGGGGCATTTTTACAAGGGTTTGTAAATAAAGGAAAGCAAATTTTGCCTAATGTGGTCGCGCCGCCACGAAAAGAAATTCTCCTTATCACAACAAGTGCAACGGTTCGGCGCGTGGATATTTTCGGGCGCTAGTCCGGCCTGTTCCAGTTGCAAGCGTATTTCGGCATTTAAATCTACAAAAATCTTACCGTTCTGGTGAAGTACGCTTTGGGCTGAAAATTGGCAGGAGGTGTCCGTCTGTACTTCAAAGCAGCACTTTTGGATATGCGGCCCCAAAAAGGCGAAAAGCGGATTTTTTACCCCGGCTTGTTTTAAGGCCAAAGCGGTTTTGTAGGGCAACTTTTTAGCCACCCCGCGCCACCCGCAATGGGCGAGCGCAAAAGAGGAGGCTGTATTGTCCCATAAAAATAGAGGTACGCAATCTGCGGTTAAAACAGCCGCTCCCCACCCCGGGCAATTAGTAAACACCCACGCATCAGCCTCTTGGAGCGGTTTTTGGGCAAAAGTCCGGGCTTCGTCAGGCGAGGAAATAAAAATAATTTTATCGCTGTGCGTTTGGTGAAAATGCAAAATTTTTTCCGGCGGGATATCCAACTCCTGATAAATGGGCGTTTGGAGGGCAGTTTCGCGCATATTGCCTGTCTGGCGCGAAAGGGTCCCGCCAATTAAACCCGCTGCCAGCATTTGGTTGTCTGCGTAAATTTTCATAAAAGTTTTTTTAAATGCACCGTGGATATTTTATCCGCCAGTAAAATTTGCGCTAGCCTTTTAAAGCGTTGCGGGGCATCACTGGCATAAACGGTTATGCGCCCTTTGCCCGTGGTTTGCGCTAAATGGTGCTTGCGTAGGAAAACTTGCGCGGCTTCGGCCAAGGTGTCGGCGGAGTCCACCAACTTGACTTGTTCGCCTAAAATGCGGGCTAAAACCCCTTTTAGTACCGGATAATGGGTGCAGCCCAAAATAACGGTGTCGGCTTTGCTCTGTTGTATAGGAAGCAAATATTCGCGCGCAATCAGTTCGGCGGCGGGTTTGTTCGTCCAGTTTTCTTCCACGAGCGGCACAAACAGCGGGCAAGCCTGCTGAATAATATGGGCGTTGGGGAGTTTTTTTAAAAGTGCCTTGGGATAAGCCTTGCTGTTTACGGTTCCTTCTGTGCCTAGTACGGCAATATGTCCGTTTTTAGTAACGCTGACCGCCTTGGTGGCGCCGGGTTCTATTACCCCCATAACAGGTACGGCAAGTTTCTTTTTCAGTTCGTCTAATGCTTGGGCCGAGGCGGTATTACAGGCCACCACAATCAGTTTGACGTTTTGCTCCTGTAAAAAGCGGCCTATGGCCAGGGATAAGCGCGTTACGGCTTCTTTGGATTTAGAGCCGTACGGCACATTGGCGGTATCGCCGAAATAAATTAAATTTTCGTGCGGCAAGGTGCGGCGCAGTGCATTTAAAATTGTCAGCCCGCCCAGCCCGGAATCAAACACGCCAATCGCTTTTTTTGTCATATGCTTATTATAGTAATTATATATCGGTTGGAACAAAGGCCTTTCTTTGTGCTAGAATATCCTTATGCTGAAAAAGGCGTTGTTTTTATTAATGGTTGCGCTATGCTTGTCCGCAAGCGCGTTTGCCGCGCCCAAAAACCAAAGTGCTCCGCTTTTGGTGGGGGGAAATTTCTCGTCGCACGCAACACCGGCTCCCAATGCGGCTGTTTTCAATCAGGCGGCCCGCAATGCCGAAATTGCCCGCTTAAACGATTTGCTCCGCCAACAAAAATTCCAAGAGGCTATCAAACGCGTAAATGATTTAACCGCTAAAAATTTTGTAGATAACCGTTTTCATTTGATTTTGGCGATTGCCTACGACGGCTTAGCGAAATACGAAGATGTGATTTATGCGGCCGGACAGGCGATTGCCGTAGCCCCGCAGGACTCGCGCGCCTATATCTTGCGTGCAGGGGCCTATTTGCAACAGCAAAATTACGAGCGCGCACGGTTAGATGCGGATATGGCATTAAAACTGAATCCCGCCTCTCGTCTGGCGCAAAAATTACAACTGGAATTAAACGAAAAAACAGCCTCTAAAACAGCCAATGATGTAACCACGCCAATAGCGGCCAAAAAGCCCGCACCGCGTTGGGTAACGCTGTACTTTTTAGCGGTGTTTGTGGCTGTATTGCTGTTTGTATATTGGCGTTATGAAGATGTTTTCCGCCAGCCGAAAAATGCTTTCAGCCGCCGCGAAGTGGACGTAAAAGAACAGTACGATTTTATCCGCCAAATCGGCGAAGGCGGTATGGGTAAAGTTTACGAGGCTTATGATAAAGTTTTAAAGCGCAAGGTGGCTATCAAACGTGTGCGCCCGGAATTGGTGCGCAGTTCTTATGTGCGCGAGCAATTTTTGTCCGAAGCGCGTATGGTGGCCTTGCTGCGCCACCCGTGCATTGTGGAAATTTATACGGTTATTGAGTCCGAAAGCGCGCTCTACCTAGTGTTTGAATATGTGGACGGGCAAACCTTGGAAACCCGTTTGGATATTGACGGACGTTTGCCCTTTTCCAAGGCTAAAAAGATTTTTGAATATGTCTGCCGCGGCTTGCACTATGCTCACTCACAGGACATTATCCATTGCGATTTGAAGCCCGGTAACATTATGATTTTTGATGATGACAAAGCCAAAGTGATGGATTTTGGCGTTGCCAAAAAGTCCGTGGACCACGAAACGGGCGCACGCACCGTAGCCGGAACGCCTGCTTATATGGCGCCGGAACAGCAGAAAGGCTTTATGCGCAAGCAGAGTGATGTGTATTCTTTGGCTCTGTGTTTGTATGAAGCCTTGGTGGGACAAGTGCCGTGGACGGTAAAGGGTTTTGATATCGCCAATAAAAAAATTGTGCCGGTTTCCAAACTGGCGCCGGATATTCCCCCGGCTGTGGACCAACTGTTGGAAGACGCGCTGAAAGAGGACCCCAAACAGCGTATTCAGTCTATTGACGAGTTTTGGAGCCGATTGGAAGCCATTGAGCCGTTGCCCGAAGACCCCGAACGGACGCACTATTAAAATTGTTTTTTGTGCCAAATAAAAAGCCCCGGAGATTTGCCCCGGGGCTTTTCTCTGGTGAATAAAATTATTATTTCAGCACTTTTTGGGCGGCTATAAAAATATCTTCTAGTGCGCGGAAAATGGGTTTTTCGCCAAAGTGCGGTTCCCATTTGTAGCGGGCCAATACGTCGCTCACGGCAAAGGCCGCCGCGCCTTGTGCCTTGCGTTTGGCGCAAATGGCATAAAAGGCAGCCGTTTCCATTTCCACCGTTAAAACGGATTCTTTTTGATAGTGTTTTACCTCGGCTTTGGTTTCGCGGAAGATAGCGTCCGTTGTCCAGTTTCGCCCGGTGTGAAAATTTTTACCGTCCGCTTCCAACTGCTTTGAAAGTTTACTAAAAAGCATCTTGGCGGGTTTGGCGGTCTCTTTATTGGTGTAACAGGGAGAAGTACCGTCATCACACAAGGCTTCGCTTGCAAGCACAATGTCGGCCGGCTCTACTTCTTCTTGCAACGAGCCGGCAAGCCCGATAAACACAAATTCCTTTACGCCTAAGGCAATTAACACCTCTAAGGCCATTGCCATACCCGGCGCGCCGGAACCGAAATTGGTTACATAGCACAAATTTTGTCCTTCCAAGACGTAAATGTCTGCCTCGCAATTATATTTTTTATATTTGGCGTGGCTTTCCACATAGCGCGTTAAGGAGGAAATGGGGCACAAAATAGCCTTGCCTGGCAGTTTCAGCCCGGCGGCAACGTGGTTTACATAACCAGCGGGTGTGGAGATTTCTTTTAGTGCGGCTTTTTTATTTTTTGGGAATAAGATAGTCATATTTTTGTAAAATTTTAGAGTTGTGCGTTTGCGCACATATATACTATACAAAAAAGAGAGTATTTGTTTATGGAAAGTTTTACGCAGGGAATTGTCCGTTTAAACGCGTTCTTATGGGGTGCGCCGATGCTCGCCTTGATTGTGGGCATTAGTTTGTATTTTACCTGTAAATTGCACTTTATCCAAAAACATTTATTTAGCGCGATTTCTCTTTCTATCAAAAAAAGCCGCTCAGCGGGTGTTATCAGCAGTTTCGGGGCATTGGTGGTGGCCTTGGCCGCTATGGTGGGAACAGGCAACATTGTGGGCGTCAGCGCGGCGGTATCCACAGGCGGGCCGGGGGCACTCTTTTGGATGATGCTTTCCGCCTTTTTGGCGATGGCGACTAAGTATGCCGAATCGGTTCTGTCCGTTAAATACCGCGAAACAAACGAAGCGGGTGAATATGTCGGCGGCCCGATGTATGTGCTGAAAAACGGGCTTAATATGAAGAAGACTGCCCTTATTTTTGCGGCGGCTACGGCCCTAATGGGGTTTGGCGATGCTCTTATTCAAACCAATTCTTTGGCGGCGATTTACGGCTCTGTTTTTAGTGTGCCTGCTTATTTGACTACGGCGGTGCTTGTCGTGCTGACTGGAAGCGTGATTTTAGGCGGCGTGCGTAAAATTGCCGCGCTGTGCAAATGGCTGGTGCCGGGAATGGCGGTGTTGTATATAGTGTTATGCTTGACCGTGCTTATTTTGCATTGGGAAAAATTCCCGTGGGCGGTGGTTTGTATTTTTAAAAGCGCGTTTAGCGGTACAGCATTAGTAGGCGGGGCAATAGGAATAACACTAAAAGAAGCGGTGCGCTACGGCGTTTCACGCGGGGTGCTGTCCAACGAAGCCGGCAGCGGCAGCGGCGCGATTGCGGCGGCGGCTGCCCAAACACCCAATCCGGTGCGCCAAGGGTTGGTGTCGGCAACAACGGTATTTTGGGACACCCTGGTTATTTGTTTACTTTCGGGTGTAACGGTGGTAGTGGCGGGCGATTGGCAGAGCGGTACGCTGTTTGGAGCACAACTGGCACAAAGTGCTTTTTCCACTTTGCCGGGCGGGTCGTATTTTCTGCTTATGTCGCTTACGCTGTTTGCGTTTTCCACCTTGGTTGGTTGGAGTTATTATACAGCCAAGTCGGCCCAATTTTGCCTGGGGGTAAATGTGGAGAAACCCATATATGTCTTATGGCTTTTAATGATGTGTTTGGGCGGTTTTTTGAGCCCTAAATTGGTATGGGAGTTGGCCGATACTGCGATTGCGGTAATGTGCGTGCCAAATATTTTGTCCCTGTGGTTGTTACGCGGGGTGGTATTTGGCGAAACAAAAACTTATTTGGCCCAAGAGTTGGCTTTTGCCCGCAAATAAGACGGCAAAAAACTTTACAAGGCGGTTTGTAGGTGGTATCATTTAAATATATATCATCCGGCCCAGAGGCGTAAAATGCTTAAAAAATATGAAATAAAAGATAAAAAACTGCTGGAAACAGATTCGTCTTCCGCGCAGGTATTTTTATATACAAACCCGACGGTGGACGAACAGCGGTTTTTGGTGGAGTCCTATCAAATTGACGAACACACATTGGCATCTTCCCTAGACCCGGATGAGTTGCCTCGTTTGGAGTTTGAGCCCGAACATATTGCAATGATTTATAAACGGCCCAAAAATTATTCCGGCAAAGACCAGTTGGAATTTAAGGTCGCTTCTGTGGGTATGTTTTTATTTGAAGATAAATTAATTGTGGTGCTGGCGGAAGATATTCCGCTGTTTGTGGGCAAACGGTTTCACTCGGTAGCGTCTATTAAAGAAGTCTTTTTGAAACTGGTGTATAACTCTATTTCACACTATGTGGAACACTTGCGTATTATTCATATGATTTCGGAGGAAATTGAAGATAAAATCACCGAGTCTGTGGATAATACCTATTTGTTAAACCTGTTTAGTTTGGTAAAAAGTTTGGTGTACTACGCCGAGGCTATTACCTCCAACGGGTTTGTGTTTGAAAAAACGCGTAACCTTTCCGCCCGTATCGGTTTTGACGAAAAAGATGAGGAAATGTTGGATGATATTATTGTGGAAAATATGCAATGCAAAACGCAGGCGGATATTTATTCCAACATTTTGGCGCAGTTATTGGATGCGCGTGCTTCTATCGTAAACAACAATTTAAACTTGCTGATAAAAAAACTAAACGTTATTACTATTTGGATGATGGTGCCTACGTTAGTAGTAAGTGCCTACGGTATGAACGTGGCTTTGCCGCTATCTAATCACCCGGACGCCTTTTGGATGATTATGGGCGTATGTTTGATTTTGGTGTGGCTGGTGATGATTTATTGGCGGCACAAAAACTGGTAAATTTTACCTAAAAAAACCCGGGGTCTAAATGGCCCCGGGTTTTTTAGACAAACAAATTTATTTTTCTACTTTAATGCCTCTAAACGCCCGATACAGTACGGCCAGCAAGCCGAATACTACATAGAGCGAGAACACGATAAAAATCACGTCCTGCGGGAAGCGAATCAGCATTACAACCAAAAATACAATCAGCAGTAACACCCATACGCTTAACCGTTTTTCGCGTTTGGCCTTAAAGGCGGCATACGGAATATTGGATACCATTAATAAAGACAATACAAGCATAGCAAACCATACAAAATTGTACAGGTGTGGCAAATACAAGGCTAAAAAGTGAATATTTCTTCCGCCCATATCACCCAGCATAATGCTGTAAGAAATGGCAAACGAGGCCAAAATAGCCGCCGCCGCCGGAGTGGGCAACCCGGAGAAATACTTTTTAGAGCCTTGTCCTGCATAGGCCATTGCGTTAAATTTAGCCAGGCGCAAGACGCCAAAGCAGGCGTACACGCACGCAATGGGTGCGCCCCACAAGGGCTGCGTATGCAGTACAAAGAAATACATTAGCAAGGCCGGAGCTGTGCAGAAGGAAACCGCATCTGCCAAGGAATCCATTTCCACACCAAAGTTGCTTTCTGCGCCCAACAGGCGGGCCACGCGGCCGTCAAACATATCAAATACCATTGCGAATAAAATCAGCCACCCGGCGTGCGCAAAGTTCCCTTTGGAGGCAGCCAAAATGGAGAAAAAACCGCACGCTAAATTCCCCAACGTAAAAAGCGAGGGAGCCGTCATTGCGCCGGTGTGTTTCAACTTTTCAACGACCTTGGTCTCTTTATTTTCTTCCATAAAATCCTCTATTTCCACAAGCCTAACACGGTAATGCCGCCCTGCACTTTTTGGCCTTCTTTTACCAATACACGCACTTTTTCTTTGGGCAGATATACAGCCACTTGGGAGCCGAAACGCACCAACCCTAAATGCCCGCCGATTTTAATGTCCTGCTTGGGGCTGACCCAGCACTCAATGCGCCGCGCAATAGCACCCGTGATTTGTTCCACGTGGGCAAAACGGGCGGGGTCGCCGTTTTTAAAAATTTGAATAAGGTTGCGTTCGTTTTTGTCTGCTTCCGGGTTGTTTGCAAACAGGAAAGTACCTTTGTTGTAAAAAATATCGCCGATTTTTCCGTTTACGGTCGCGCGTTGGACGTGGACGTCAAAGATAGACAGGAAAATGCGCACCACAACGGAGTTGGGGTCATCTTCTGTTTTTATGGAAAGAACGGTGCCGTCTGCCGGGCAGGCGATTTCGTCATCAGTAAATACGGTTTCGCGTTTCGGGTCGCGGAAGAAGAAGGCGCAGAAACAGCCAATCAGCAAGAATAAAAGGCCAAGCACGCGGAAATCAAAAAACAAAAAGACCGCAGCCGCAGCCACGGCGATTGCAAAGAATTTAAGCCCCAAAGGCAAAACTGTGCTAACCCAGCCAAAACATTTGGAAAGTGTACGGTTGATGTCTTCTAACATATTTTTTCGTACTGGTGGGTGTAATTAAATGGCAGGATTTTTAAGTGGGCAGGGGGGGACTTGAACCCCCACGACCTTGCGGTCAACAGATTTTAAGTCTGTCGCGTCTGCCATTCCGCCACCAGCCCTCTTATAGATTTATTTTAACAAAAAAACACGCACTTGTACATTTTTTTATATTGCCGTCCGAAAATTACTTGTCAAATGTTTTAAGCCCGTTGTAAAATTTACGGCAAAACAGTGTTTTTACACCTAATTTTTTTAAGGATTCTTGTAATATTCTGTCGTCAGTTACTGCAATTACGCGCTGGCCGCTTTGGCTTAAATAGTCCGCGCGTTCGTAAATAATTTGGTCGGCGCTGTCTTCTTCCGAAAAAGAAATATGCACACCCCCGCGGTAAAGCGGGCCGACTGGGCGGAAAGAGCCGTCAAAAATCACTTCGTATTGGTGCATTGCGTAATGCTCGTCTTGCGAGATATCGGCCAAAAAATCCAAAAAATCTGCGGTTACTTCTTCTTCCGTGCGGGCAAATTCGTATAAAAAACTGCGTACCAAATTCAGCCCGTCAATCAAATATATAGTCGGTTTTGTGCTTACATACATAATAAGGTTGCCTTTCTTTGCCAAAATTGTTATAAGAAAATGATACAATATAATGCTAATTCACAGGAAGCGTTCTTTGACAATTTCCGTATTTTACGGGGGTGTAATAGATTCGACGGGTATCTGTTGCCGCCCGGGAGCAAGTGCCGGTTGGCCAGGCCGGCTAAAATAGGGCCACAAAAATAACTAACGACAATCAAGTCGCTTGGGCTAACGCTTAGTCCCACCGCGCCGCTGGTGTCTTCCATACGCTAGCGGATTGCGGTCAATATATGGAATGCTGCAAAGCAGGCGCAGTTCGTCCGGCTTTGCATAAGACCAACGAACTAAACCGCAAACGTGCCGCCTTGCACTTAGTTTGCGGTTAATTAAGCAAGGCTAAACTTGTAGTGCCCGGATGGAGAAGATGTTCGGACGGGGGTGCGAATCCCCCCACCTCCACTTTTTGCTTGTAAATTTGGACGGTTCCAAAGGTTGCGTTTTAAAGATAGAAACAACAATACGGAAATTGCAAGACATTATAGATTTAATATTTTTAACGGGAGAAAGTATGGCATCTGAAATTAAGTTCGGCACCGACGGTTGGAGAGGCGTGATTGCTTGGGATTTTACGTTTGAAAACGTGCGCCGTATGGCACAGGCTTTGGCGGACTATATCAACGAAAACGCTCCGGGAGAGGAAGGCTCCAAAGCCCCTAAAACCTTCGTTGGTTACGACAGACGTTTTATGTCGGACCTGTTTGCCGCCGATATTGCAAGCATCTTCCGTGCCAATAAAATAGATGTTACTCTTTCCGCCAGCCCCATTTCTTCCCCGGTGGCCGCGTGTTTAAGTTTAAGTAAATGTTGGATGAGCATTATGGTTACGGCCAGCCACAACCCGGCCAACTATAACGGTATTAAAATTAAACTGGCGGGCGGTTCGGCTCCGGCGCGTGTTACCAAAGAAGTGGAGGAATTGCTGGACCAAAATTCCATTCTGCTCCTTTACGGACAAAAAGCCGACAAAAAGGACGTTACCGACGTGTATTTAAAATATGTAGCCAGCCATATTAATGCCAAAAAGTTAAAAACCTTTAAAGGTAAAGTGGTAATGGATTATATGTATGGTGCGGCGTCAGGTTATTTGGAAAAGTTCCTGCCCGAAAAACAGGTCATTGCCCTGCGCGCCGAACACGACCCCACTTTTGGCGGAGAACAGCCCGAACCGGTGGAAAAGAATTTGACCGAACTTAAAAAAACGGTGGTAGCCAAAAAGGCCGCCTTGGGTGTAGCCTTTGACGGCGACGGCGACCGAGTAGCCTTAATTGACGAAAAGGGCACCTATTTGACCCCGTGTGTGATTGCCGCCGTACTGTGCGACTATTTTATTAAACACAAAAAATTAGACGGGAAAATTGTACAAACCGTTTCTATGGGTTATCTGCTGAAACGTATTGCCCGCAAACACGAAATGTTGTTTGAGGAAGTCGGTGTAGGCTTTAAAAATGTGGCCGAGCGTATGAATTTGGATGATGTTGCCTTTGGGGTGGAAGAATCGGGCGGATTTGCCTGGAAGGGCAATTTGCCGGACCGCGACGGCCTGACGGTGGCCCTGGCATTTTTGGACATTATGGCCCAAACAGGCAAAAAGTCCAGCGAACTGTGTGCCGAAGTGGCCGAAGAATACGGTGCGTCGGTGTATATGCGCCGCGATTTGCCCTTGGCTAAACCGGTGGATAAGGGCGTAATGGCAGAAAAAATGCGCAAGAAATTACCGAAAAAAATCAACGGGCAGCGCATTGCCGAAACGCTTACTTTTGACGGATTAAAAATTATTTTTGAAAATGACGAGTGGTTGCTTTTGCGCCCGTCCGGCACGGAGCCGCTCTTGCGCGTGTATGCCGAAACGGCCACTAAAAAAGGCACGCAGGCATTGTTAGATTTTGGGGAAAAATTAATGGCCCCGTATGTAAAATAATATGTTAAAAATCGCATTAGTAGATGATTCTGTTATCTTGCGTTCCGCCATTAAAAATGTGCTGGAATCCTCCGGCTTTGAGGTAGTGTTTGAAGCGGGCGGTTCGGCGGAGTTGTTTTCCAAACTGGAAGGCAGCGGTGTGGGGCTTATCTTGCTGGATGTCTTTTTCCCGACGGAAAACGGCTTGGATATTTTGGCGAAACTAAAAAAAATGGCCCCGCAGGTTAAAGTGCTGATTGTAACGGGGTTAAGGCAAGACTCTATTTTGGAAGAGGCCGAACGCTTGGGCGCGGACGGTGTGCTGTATAAGCCGTTTGATACGGACGATTTGTTGGCGGCAATAGACCGCGTAAGCCGTTCTTAAAACCCTTTGTTGCATTTTGCTCCAACAATTACAACAAGCCCCGGGGAAATTTTCCCCGGGGCATACTCTTTGTAGGAAAAATCTTTTACTTTCCTTCCAATTTACCGGATAAATTAGTTAGCATTGCTCCTAATGGATGTATTTCTGGGGCTTGGTGAATAATATTTTCTAATTTTTGTATATTGATATTTTCTTTATTTAGCGGAATCTTTTGTTCAAAATCATTGGCGGAAAATATTTCCAGTTGATTTAAACTGTTAGGTTGTAAAAGAACGAAATAATTTTCATCTGCAAAAACCACATCTCTTTTGAAACAACGATAATCTACAAAACAACCGGAGGATATGACGACTCTGCCTAATTGGTTTGCAAATAAACTCTTGCCGGTAAAATCTTCTTGTTTATAAACTATCGCTTCTTTTGAGAGTAAAGAGGCTAAATGTAAAATAGTTGGGATAATATCAGTAGTACTGACATATCTTTTTTGGTTGTTTTTAAAATTTTGCCAATTTTCTGTGGGGATTTTTTTTATTAAACCAGGCGGAATATACCAAATAAAGGGTACCCGGATTGATTCTTGGTGCATATCTTGGTTGTGAAAATAAGAGCCGTGTTCGCCAAATCCTTCTCCGTGGTCCGACGTTATAATTATAATTGTATTTTCTAAATTGATAGTTTTAAATAATTGATTTTCCAAATGGCTTAAATAGTGTATGGCATTGTCGTAACAGTTTATGGATGTCTGCGGCCAATTTTTGCGTTCAGTTTCGCACGGTTGATATGGTGTAAAATTTTCCTTTTGATAATAAGGGAAATGCATACTATTGGCGTGAAATACACCTACAAATTGAGGGTATTTGGCAAGTAATTGCAAAATATGCTCAATGGCTATTTTATCGTCTGTATAGTCCAAAGAGTCTTTAACCCCCGCATCATCTGCCGTACTCCATAGATGTTTCATATTAAAAGAAAGTAGAAAGTCTTTTATATTTGCCCAATTTTTACTGGAAGTCAAAACATAAAAGGAAAAAAAGTGTTTTGGAAAATAATCCCATAATGTTAGAGAATCTTTTATGAAGGAGGGGTGGCGCTGCGGCCCTTGGCCGGTAAACATTGATGGAATAGACGTATCTGTATAATTCGCCGGGGACAATGCTTGAAAAACAAAAGATTTTTTATAAAAATCGGCAAGTGCCCCGTCCGTATTGCGCTTATATCCGTATATCCCTAAATTACTGGAACGTAAAGCGTCGTTCACCACAACCAAGAGATTGAAAGGAATATCGGGGGCTTGATAATTTTCATATTTCTGTTGGGCTTTGTCAGTTTGTTTAAGGCTTTTGTTTCGCATAGGTGTAAAGAAACTATTAAAGGTCTGAATAATAAACTGGGTATCAAAACACGTTTTATGTAAATAATCTTTTGCCGGCCCAATTAAAGTAAATAATCCAATACAGATAATGAATCCATATCCTAAAAGGGCTCTTTTAAGATTTTTTGATTTTAATTTAATGGCAAAGCCTATTAAAGAAATGAGAGTTGCTGCCCCCCAAATGTAAAAAGTGCGCGTAAAAAGTTGTGTTGGATTATACTTTAAACACCATTTGATTTGTATTGCCCATAAAACAAGGATTGGAATAATGAAAAAATATTTTTTAAATAAAAAAAATGGTTTAAGGGTTGTTGAATAATTGTCAAAAGTTTGTTTTAGCATTTTGTAAGAATATAAGGTGAATACAATGGCTGGGGCTACGATATATAACCAATATGGTAAAAGTTGCATTTTAAGAATGGCAAATAAAAAGAGTGGCTCGTGTGTTAATGCTGTTATAAGTTGCGCAGAAATAAAAGAAGCATAGTTTTGATAGTAGAAAAAATTGAGTATCGGGAAAAGAACTAATATTGACAGAAAGGAGAGGGTTAATCGGCTGTAACGATATAAAAAACAGCCGGATAAAAAAAAGGAAAATATAGCATAACTAGAAAATGAAAAAATTACAGAAAAGAGAGTCCAAAACGTAATTGTGCGGGTATTTAAGTAAAGGTCTAATAATAGAAAGAGTAATGTTATGCTTCCTGCCCAAATCAAATTTTTCTTCATTAATTTTTCTCCTTGTGTTTTTGTATCTCTTTTTGGCGGGGGAATACAGCAGCGTATCGGCACAAAGAGCAGTCGCGAAGTAGGCAAAAGCGGGGCAAACAAAAACGGCTGCTATATTTGAGCTAATTGAGGTAACCCAACATAAAACAGCCGTGGTTTATTGCCGCCCAAGACGGCAATAAACACTCGGCACAGCGCACCCAAGGGATCGGCTTGAGCGCGTTGTGCCTAAAACGACTGTTTTTGGACCTCAATTATGCCTTTGATTTCTCAAAAGCGCACCGTATTCTGCATACGGTTCCAAAAACAGATGCAAATTGTATCCTAAACGTAACTGGTTTAGGGCAGTTTTACAACTAAAACTATTATAAAAACTTTTGTGCGTTTTGGCTAGTGGTTAGAGTTTCATCCACTTAAATTCAAAAAATACCACCGTGCTAAAAAACACCACCGGCCCCCAGCCCGCAATAAAGGGGTTGATGTAGCCGTTTTCGCCAATGGACGTAAACATTGACATCAGCCACCAAAACGTAAATGCAATTACCATAGAGGCAATAATGTTTACAATCTTGCTTTTGCGGCGTACGCTAATGGCAAAGGGCATCCCGAGCAAACACATAATCACCGTTACAAATGGGGTAGCCAGGCGCGACTGGCGCATAGTTTCTGCGGCATAGTGCGCAAGGCCGCTTTGTTTATAAAAATTAATACGCTTGGTTAAATCGCGTATGCTTAACAGTTTGTCCTCTACTTTATTGACGGACATTTCGTCCGGACGGGTGCTGACGGGGGAATTTTCCTGTTCAAAGTGTTGTTCGGTGGTATCCATTTCGTCCACAAAGGTACGCTTAATACCGTTGGAAAACAGCCAATTTTTACTGTCTGCATCCCAGACCATTTGGTCTGCTACGATTTGGGCCGCAATGTCCCAGGCGTCGTTGTACGTATCCAGCGAAACCTTTGTCATAGTCCCCTTTTTTAAGTCCACCTCTTTGGCAAAGAGCATTTGCGTAGGGGAAACTTTTATCACTACGTCGTGTTCGGTGTCCGGGTTGAAGGAATCGGAGGGGCTTATGCGCGTGTAGTAAATTTTATCGGCTTTTAAATTGAGCGGAGGCACGACGAATTCCTGCATCAGCATAGTGCCTGCCACCACGATTAAAATACACATAATTACGGGTTTAAACAGTTGGCGCGGGGCAAAGCCGCCCGCCACGCAAGCCGTCCACTCGCCGTTGGAAACCATTTCCGAAATGACGGAAATAGCACCCAGCAGGCACGCTACCGGCATAATGGTTGTCAGCCAATTGGGGAAAGTTGCTAGGGAGTAGGAAAGTAAATCTAAAATCGTGGTTGTGCCGTTGCTTAAATTCTTCATTTTTTCAAAGGTGTCGCCCAGTACAACCAACGTGGTAAACACACCCAAGGCAAAAAAGAACGGTCCCCAAAATTTTTTGGCGATATAATAATAAATGCGCATTAAATATTTAACCTCTTTTTCCACAGGTAATATGCCGCGCCGAGTCCAACAAAAATAGGCAGCCACGGGCCGGGATAGGCCACAAGAGCATATTTTTTACCTAAGGACAGACCTAACGTCATCAACAGGTAAAAGGAGAAAATGATAATTACACTAAACAGCATACCCCAACCTTTATTAGTGCGTTTGCCCAAGGAAAACCCAATCGGGCAACTGACAAATAACAAAATAATGGGGGAGAGCGCCAGCACATTACGCATACTGATAGAGGTTTTATATTCGTTGGCGGTTTCTTCGTCCAGCGGCATCGCGCGCAGACGGCGCAATAGTTTGGTAGTGCTCATTTCGCCCACACGCAAACGGCGCGTGTGAGCCTTTAAAAGCGAGATACTCATAGTATAATCGTCAAAATTGGCGGCGATAATAGAAGATTGGTCTTTTTCATCCAGGCGTTGCATTTGGCCGTCTTTTAGTTGCAGGCCGATGGCGGTGTCGGTCAAAATCACCTTGCCTGTGGCGGCATTGACTTTGGTGGAAAGAGCCCCGCTGTCTGCTTTTTTAATTAAGTGGATCATATGCGCCACATTGGTTTTGGTGTCTAAATCTTCCAGATACAAATCCCACTCGCCCAGGTTTAAAAAGGTCTTAGGTTCTAAATTTACCTTTGTAATTTTACTGCGGGCTTCGTTGCGGCGGTTTAAAAACTGTTTATAACTGCGCGGGGTGAGCCAGTTGCCCATAATTACTAAAATTACGGATAAAATAATGGCGCAGCACAGAAGCGGGCGGACAATTTCTTTAAACGAGAATCCCGCCGCGCGTAGCGCGATGAGTTCGCCTTGTTCACTCATATTGGTAAGCGTAAGCAAAATCGCGATTTGAAAGGCCATCGGCGCGCTTAAACAAAACACATCAGGCATAATGTTTAATAACGAAGATACTATCCACGCAAAACTGGTGCCGTACGTCATAGCCATATCCAGTACGCGGATAAAATGGTTCATAAAGATAACAAACGTCAAAATGCCCAGCACGCCGATAAAAAAGGTCAGCAGGCTTTTGGCAATGTATTTGGTAAAAATGCTGATATGCATATATCTTATTCTAACAAAATATAACGAAGCCCGGGGGAGAAATCGGGCCAAAGTGCCCAAGCGGGCTTAGGCCCTTTGACCCTGGCCGTAAGGAAAAACAGAATTATATAATACAAATATGAGAATTTTTACTTTATTTATTTGTCTGTTATTTGTGGCGCCGGGGGCGTTTGCACAAAAGTCCTCGTTTCTAAAACGAATATTTTCTTTGCGTCGGCCTGTTGAAGTGCCCGTTAAGGTTCCGCCGTCTGCGTTGCCCAAGGCCTTATCCTCGGCGTTGACGGCCCGTCCGGTGGCGGTTACGCCTCTTTTGCGTGCTCCGGTGGTGTCTGCGCTGACACCCGAAATTAAGGCCGTTGTAGCGCAGCACAAATCGGCCCGCACCGCACTTATCAGCGAGGTAGCCAAACTAAAACCTGCCGAAGCGCATATTGGGGCCTCTTTGTTGGAAGCGCGCAATATTTTTACAGGTTCTTTAATTGGAAGCGGCTTTGTGGTCCGTTCGGGCAGCGGGCGGCTGTATGCGGTTTTATCCTATCACGTGGTAGGTGGCCCGGGCAATATGGTGCATTTGCGTGTATTTAACGAAAAAGGCGAATCCCGGGATTACGAGCGTTTGTTTGTGTCCGCTTCCGGCGCGTATGGCATTAATTCTCCGGATTCGTCTATTGTAGAACTTCCGTTGGATGCGGCAGATTTTGTTAAACCGCTTCACCTGGCCAAACAGGCTCCCAAAGAGGGGGATAAACTGGCCGCTTGGGGCAGCCCGTATGCAGTGCAGGGATTGGCGCGGCTTAGTAATTTAACGCTTCTTAACGCCAAAGGCGTTAAACTAACCATACAGAGCGAGCAGACGCCCTTTAAAATGGACGGTCTTTGCGGAAGCCCCGTACTTAACGAAGCGGGCGAGGTGGCAGGTATTATTGACGGATTTCATAAGGATTCCTTGCACTATTTTGCCGCCGATGCGCGCTTTACCCTTTCGTGGTTGATTGGCAATTACGAGCAAAATATGGTTCCAATGTTTGAGTATAAGTTAAACGGCCGTGCGGCATTTTGGGTGGCGTCCGGCGAAAGCGTAGGCGAAGTGCGGTGGTTAAACTCCCGCGGAAAGGTAAAGGAAAAAGTCTATCTGCCGCAGTACCCCGCTCCGTTTGACCCCGCCAAACTGGAAGAGTTGTTCCCTCAGGCCAAAGCCGGGGATGTGTTGGAATTGGATATTTTAAAGCACCGGGAACTGCACCGCACCGTTACGGTGGAAATAGACCAGCCGTAGGTATTTTATATCTTCACTTAAAAGGAAGCCGACGGGGCTTCCTTTTTCGTTCCCCGCCGTCAAAACAAATATTATAAAATGAAACAATGAGGCTTTATCCCCTAATTAAACTGTTGCGCCAAGCCTTGGCTGTATTGCTTATCCTGCAATTTACGTTCGCTCTTCCGGCGGGCGCGCAGTCGCTTCCGTACCGGTTGGTAGATACGGACCAGTACGATATTTTCAGGGAAGACCAGCAAGCCAAAGAGGAACAGAAACTGGCCTTGGAGGACCCGCCAGACGACGCAAACCTGTTAAAATACTCCAACGAGTTTTGGCGGCAGGCGGTTACGTCGGTGGAGGGGGCTTATAAACTGGATAAAGAGCCGGAGCCGATTCCCGATTTAACGCTTTTGAACCCCACTTTGTCCTTGCCATTGTACGGCACGAGTATCGCGCTGACGGGCCGCTATGTGCTGGGCTTTAAAATGGCGGCTAAAAAGTACAAGAAAGACGACAATAACAGCGTGGACGAGCGCAGCGACAGCAGTTTTGAAATGGACCAACAGTTGCAGTTAAAAATGCAAGGTAAAATTTTGGAACGCGTGTTTGTGGATATTGACTACGACGACCAACGGGAAGAAGAAAAAAGTATTTCCGTGGCTTACCGCGGCAAGCCGGGGGAACTGGTGCAACTGGCAGAATTTGGCGATATCAATTTGTCCCTGCCGCAGACTGAGTTTATTGCATATGAAAAGCAACTTTTCGGTGCTAAAATGCACTTGCAGCATAAGAACGCCAACCTCTATTTAATCGGCTCCCAAACCAAGGGTTCCAGCAAGCAAAAGCAATTCGTGGGCAGCAGCGTGGCGGAAATCGTTTCGTTGGCTGATAAAGATTATATCCGCCGGACTTATTACGATTTGACCTTTGGCGGAAACGTGCCCGACAACGCGCGTGATACCGCGCTGGATAATGCCTATTCCCAATGGAAAACATATATCGGTTCCATTTCCCCCGGTTCGGAAGAAATTTATTTTTATAACAACAGCACTTCGTCTGATTTTGTGCCCATAACGCTAGATGCCACCGATTTTATGGGCAGTTCTGTTTATAATGCAAAATGGGAACTTTTAACCCGCGGTACGGACTATACCATAGACTACGCCAGCGGTATTATTACTTTTAAACGCACCATTAAGGCAGAAAGCGTATTGGCGGTGGACTACCGCGGAACAACGGGCAACCGATTAAGCAGTTGGGGAACGCCCAATACTATTAAATTAATCAAAACCGAAAACGACCAATCCACCCTTACCGGCACCGAACAAACCGCTACCAAAATGGAGTTAAAGACCTATTACAATATCGGCGCGCAAAAAATTACGCCGGATAACGGAAAAGGCAACTTTATTTTGCAGTTGCAGGATGCTAACGGGCAGACTGTTACGGACCCGAAATACCTCTACCCCTCCACTATCATTATGGATTTTGATACGGGTATCTTTTATTTGCAAAGCCGCCTTGAAGATAAAGGCCTTTACGGCACTACGCCGACGTCTTCCAAAAATATGACGTTCAAAATACAGTACGAGTCCACGGTAAAAACCTATTTTATTGAGGCGGACATTGTCGTCCAGTCCGAAACCGTTAAACTAAACGGGCGCACCTTAACACGCAACAACGATTATTACATTGACTATACTTCCGGCTTTATTACCTTCTACAAGGGAGATGAAATTACCGAAAACTCCACTATTGATATCACTTATGATACGACCAACGGCTCTAACTCCAACAACTCCGTAATGGGGGGGCGGTTAGACTACAAACTGTTTGATAAAATCGTAATGGGGGCCACCGTGCTGAAAGAAGGCGGCGACAAACCCACCACCGTCCCGCAAGTGGGCGACTATGCCAAGGACCTTTTAGTTTATGGGGCGGACATTAACGGGAAGGATATCAAACTGGCGGAACCTTTGTCGGTAGATTTCAGCGCGGAAGTTGCCAAAAGTGTCAAAAAGCAAAACCTGTTCGGCTACGCGATGATTGACAGTATGAACGAAACCAACGAGCAGGTGGCGGGATCGCGCATATTCCGGGATTGGATTATTGCGGCCAACCCAAGCGGGAAAAGTGCGTTCTGGAATTCTATCCGTTGGGATACCCAAGACTTGCCGTCGTTGGAAATCAACCCGCACTCTATTGCCGATTACAACGATAAACAGCAAGTGCTTGTCATTGATTATGATTTTACCAAAGGAGTCAATTTTGACGGACGGGATGAAGTGTCTATCGTCTATCCGCTCAGCACCAGCGGTTTGGACTTGTCCAACAAGACTTCCTTTGAATTAACTATGTTGGGTGAGACCGGCGGCCCTAAGGTGAACTTTACTTTTGGTAATATTTCGGAATATTCGGATAATTCTATGGGTATGGAAACCCAATGCAGCGGCGGCGGGCTGGCTCCCAAGACGGAAGATGTTTACTGCCGCAACAGTTTGGCGCCGAACGAGGATATCGGGTGGCCGTTTGTGGATCCGGACTACGATCCAGACCACCCAGACGACAGTAAAGTGCACCGCTATAATCCGTTTGTAAATAACGTCTATAATCCCGAATCCCAGCCTAACGGACGTATTGATACGCAGGATTTAAACGGCAACGGCAAGTATGATACGGAAAGTATCCCCTCACAGGGAAATTTCGGTTTTGCTGGGGTGGATATACCCGGGTTGGCAGGCAATGTGGCGGAAAATACCTCCTGGCAGACCTTTACCGTTCCCTTAACCATTAACGATAAAAGCGAATGGACCGCGGTCCGCCACTTGCGTATTACACTTAAAAAAGGGGATAAATTAAAAGGGCAAATTAAAATTGCCAATGTGTCTTTATCCGGCACGGCTTGGAACCCTCAGGAAAATGTATCTCCGTCCGTGTTTTCCGTTGCAGGTATTAATAACGTAGATAATGCCAATTATGAGCCTATTTTTGCAGACCGCACGGGCGACGGCCGGCAGGTGTTTAATTACTTGTACGGTTCTGTGGATAATTACAAAAATTCCACCGGTTCCGCCAACGCATTGGACCAATCCTTAAACCTCAAATTTAATACTGCCACCTTGGGCGAAAACGAAGAAGTGTATGCCAATCGGAACTTTTCCACTATGGATTTCAGCCAACACCGCGAAGTGCGCTTTTTGCTTCACGGAGCAATGCAGCAGGGCACAGATACGCCCCTAAACCAAGACGGTACGGAATTTTTCTTAAAGGTCGGTACGGAAAGCAATTATGATAAAGTTGTGGTGCCGACCAACTTCCGCGGTTGGCGGTTGATTTCCTTAAAAATGGTGGACTCCAACGGGGACGGCATTGCCGATACCTTTGAAAACCAGTCCGACCCGTCCTATAACGTGCGGGTGGAACCTGTGCGGACCTCAAACGGAATTTTAAACTTCCAGGAAGTCAGTTTGATTTTAGCGGGGGTGCAAAAGGAAAACGGCACTTCTGGCAGCCAGGGCGAAGTGTGGCTCAACGTCATCCACTTGGCGGGTGCTATTACCAAAGAAGGCACGGCATACAAAGGCGATGTGGTAGTAAAGTGGGACGAGTGGGGCAGTGCCGGGGCTAAGTACAAATATCAGGACAGTAATTTTGAAACCCCTCTTTCCGTTGCCAAAAACCAAGAGGTTACCCAACAGGAATATTTCGTTAAAGTAAACAAAATTAAAGCATTCCCGATGGAAGCCAATTTGACTAAATCCAGCACGGTTACTCCCCTAATTACGGACTCCAAGGATTATAACACCGTCAGTTTATTGGATAAAGGCCAGGTGGACCGCCAAAGTACAATGGTGCGCGGCGATTTTATCAAGGAAAACCTGCCCAAAATCGGCGTGGAGTACACCACCGACCAGGTAAAATACGACGTAATGAAGCGCCAGGATGATGCCCGTACCTACGGGGCAACTCTTTCTCATACGGCGGGTTCTTTCAAAAACATTTCCGCCGGATATCACATTACCGATTCGTCCATTGATTACGACCGGAGCAAACACTTGGAATCGGCCAATTACTATAATACGGATGAAAACACGCAAAAAATGAATATGAAGGTAACGTATCAGCCCAATAATTCTTTTACCTTTACGCCCAGTTACAGTTTAAGCAAAAGCAAGGAGGACCGCACCCAATATTCCGCGGCGACCCAGCAGGATATCAGTTACCCCAAGGCTTTAACGCAAAATACAGGCTTTAACAGTACTTGGAAGATTAATAAATGGCTGGCTCCGTCCGTCAGTTATAATATCAGCACGCAGGAAAACAACAACTTAAACGCCAAAACGCTGACCGCTTCCGGCACTCGCGTAGAGGTGGGTGTAGGCGAGGTGAAAACCGTCAACCGCAATGCGGACGGCGGGATATCCTTAACGCTTAACGGAAATGAACTGTTGCCGAACAGTAAATTATTAAACACGTTGGTTATTTCTTCCAGTTACCGCATACAGGACGCCGATGCGTGGGCTGATGTGGACAGCGGGTTTGACTCCCGCAAGGCGCTGTGGATTCGCGGCGGTTCTTTAAAAGACGTGGGCGATTACGGCTACCGCAAGAGTTTGATTTTGCGCGATACCTTTACTTCTACCCAGCGTTGGAGTCCGCTCGCCCGCTACGAAATGGGCGGCGCGGCCGCTCCGCTTAAAACCATTTCACTGATTAACAACTTTACCAAAACCTTGCAGTCCAACGAACAGACGGGAACGTCGTACGATTCCACCAGTTTAACCCTGCCGGATATGACCTTTTCCATTTCCGACTTGGAGAAATTCTTTTACGGCGGACGCTGGTTCAGTTCATCTAACCTAAAATTGCGTTACAGTTGGGTGGAGCAGACGAATACGGGAACAGACGAGCAATACACCAAGCAGTACGGCGGCGATTTGCGCTTTATGCTGTTTAACTATTTTGATACGGTGCTTAATTTTACGCGCAAAGATTCGGACAAAACCGACCTGCGTGCCGGAACCAGTTTGGAAACCGTGCACGATAGCGATATGTCCGCGCAGACGTCTTTTTATGTGGGTTCTTTGCGCGTAACGCCGAAAGTGTTGTATTCAGCACACGATAAGTGGCTGGTGGCTGGAAAAATCAGCGAAAGCACTACCACCACTACCCCCAGTTTAAACTTGCGGTGGGATTTTAATATTCCGCGCGGAATTAAATTGCCGTTTGTAAATAAAATGTATAACGCCACCAACCGCGTGATTTGGAATACCACCCTCACTTATACGGATAAAAAATCTCCGGTAGAGGTAAAGGATAACTACCAAATGTATGATGTTACCACATCATTGGATTATGAGATGTCGCAAAATTTGCGCTTTACGCTTTCCGGCGGGTTGACGGTGCTCGACCACGCCTATGTGGAAACCGAGGATTACACTGCCTACAATGTGGCGGCTAATGTAACAATTCAATTTTAATATGAAATACGGTGCGGCATTTTTTAAACTTGTGTTGCATTTCTTCCTGCCGCGCACCTGTTTTGCTTGCGGGTGCGATTTATCTTGGAACGCAAATGAACCCTTATGCACGGAGTGCCTTTCCCGTTTGGACGCACCCGGGCCGCACATTTGCAAACGGTGCGGGGCGGTGTTGAAGTACGGCGGAGCGCATTGTTTTGCCTGCCGGGGGAGTAAGGAGCGGAAATACAAATGCCGCGTAATTCGCTCTGCTTTTAAATTTAATACATCTTCCCGCTCGCTTGTACACGCTTTAAAGTATTCCCGGGCAGATTATTTGGCGAAATATATGGGTGCGCAAATGGCGGTGCGTTATAAAAACTACCCGGAACTGGCGGAGGCGGAAGTGGTAATGCCGGTGCCGCTTTTCCCTAAAAGAAACCGTACGCGCGGCTATAACCAAAGCGAACTGCTTGCAGAAAATTTTGCACCCTTGGTGGGACTGCCGCTAGACAGCAAAAGTTTGGTGCGTATTAAAAATACGATTAGCCAAACCACTTTGGGCCGTGTTGGCAGATTAGCCAATATGAAAGGGGCTTTTGCGTATAAAAAACAGGAACCCATAAAGGGAAAAACCGTTTTGCTGATAGATGATGTGGCAACCACCGGGGCCACCTTGGAGGGCTGTGCCGAGGCCTTAAAAGCGGCGGGAGCCAAAAAGGTAATGGCCTATACTTTTGCCCGGGAATAAAAATTATTTTTTACTAAAAAATCCTTTTTCGTATTGTTTTCCTTTAAAAATTACATTGTGTTTTTTTAATTCTGCTATAAATATAGTTTGGTCGCGCGGGGATAAATCATCCAGCAGGAAAAGAAATTGATTGCCAAACATTAATTGCAATTTAAAGTATGGAACATAACTTGTACTCACTCTTCCGGGGGTATGTTTGTAGAAAATGGAAAAATAGGCAATTTGTCCGTATAAAAAATCTTTGTTGGGCGTATGGAAAACCAATCGGTCATCCGTAAAGGTACAGAGTATTTTTGATTTGTTAAATAGTTTTATTATCCCCCAAAGGATACATACTAAACCGAGAATTATTCCAATATTTTCCATCCAATTTGTAGCGGGGTAACTACATCCCGCAATAAATAAACCTGCCACTAATAAGGCGATAGGGCGAGCATAAGGATAGGCTTCATAAAGTACGATAGAATTTTTTAAGCCGGTATTTTTTGACACAGTGTTCTCCTTTAATACTGAAATTTTTTGATAAGTTCTTCTGCGGAGTCCTCGGCCTGAACGGGCAGTTCCGCTATACCGCGGGCTTTTAACTCCAATAGCAATGAGTCGCGGTCCTTTTTAAACAAGAATCCGAAGTTTTGAATTTTGTATGAGTGGTAATTCTCTGTTACCAAGAATAATACTGTTTTTAATGTGAGATTCCTCTTCCAGTACACTAGACGCTCGGCTAGGTAAAACCCCTTTACTTCCGGCCATAACAGTCGGTAATTTTTCGTGGATGTACTCGTCATTTCTGTTTGTTTCCACTCTATATGGTCCGGGTAAATTTTGCACACGGCCGGGGGAAAAAAGATAAGCGTAAAAAAATAAATGCTTACCGCCATACTGAGAATATAGATAAAAAGCAATTCCCGGTTGTGAAATAAACACAAGGTCAGCGTAATCATCCCCAGCGCGAGCAGGTACCCCAAGAATTTGTTAAAAATATTCTGGTGGAAAGAAAAGATTAGTTCGTTGTCCTTGTGTTTCATTTATTGCATTTCTTCTGCATAATGTTTACAATCATCGGGTCCACGCGGCTCATCCCTACGGTGGAAATACTGCCTAAATTTTGGATCGTTTCTTCCGCCGTACGGCCGACAAAACCTTCCACTTCCGTAATGCCGTAATCGTGTATAGCCATATAGGCGGAGCGGATTGCCGCGTCGGTGGAACTGACGACTTTTAGCGCGCACCCGCTTTTTGCCCCGTCGCACAACATACCGCCAATATCGCTGATGATGTTATTAATTGCCAGCGTAACAGCGGGCACGCAGTTGCCGCGCTGTTGGTAAGTGATAGCCGCCGTCGCCCCCACCCCTGCGGCAATCGCACAGCCGCAAATAGGCGCAAGTTCCCCGGTAAAGACTTTTACATAACCGTTTAACAAGTGGGATAGGGCAATACTCTTTAAAATGGTGGTTTCCTCTACTTCCATTTCCTTGCCTACTTTCCACGGTACCAAAATGGTTACGACGCCTTGGTTGCCCGATTCCCCGCTAGCCATAACGGGAACGGCTTGCCCGTCCATACGCGCATCGGCGGCGCAGGCGGTTAAAATTTTGGTGGACGAAATTAAGTCCATTTGCAGCAGTTTTTTGCGTACCAGTTCTTTAATGTAAAACCCTACTTTTTGCAAGGCTTGGCCCAGTTCGGCGGCTTTTAAATTCATTTCTACGCCCTTTTTGATGTATTTTAAATCTTCTTCGTCCGCATTATCGGCGGCATTTAATAAATCTTGCAGGGTGGCTTTTTTTAGGGCATTTTTAAAATCGTGCGCTTTTTGGGCACAGTTTTCAAGCGGTAAATGGTTTACTTTTATTTTATCCCCGCACGATAAATACGCCACGTCCGTATGGCTTCCCGCAATAATACATTTGGCGATTTTATGGTTTTTGCCTGTTAGTGTACAGGCAATGTAAAAGCCGTGCGCCTGCGGGGCAACTTCCATAGTCAGCAAATGCTTTTTTAGCATTTCTTTGGCTAGGGCCAAGACGGTTTTGTCTGCGGCGGATAAAATTTCCATATTCAGTTCCGGCTTGGCTAGTAAAATCCCCATTGCTCCGGCTAACAGATTTCCCTTTTCGCCGTCCGTGTTGGGTATTCTTACCCCCATACCGTTCTTATAGGTTCCGGCATCTAACTGAAATTCGGCTTTTTCTATGTCCGTTCCCAATTCTTTGGCGGCGTACGCGGCGCATAGTGCTACGGAAACCGGCTCCGTACATCCCATAGCCGGATAAACTTGATACTTTAAGACTTCTTTTAAAATGTTCATATTATATTTTCCCATTTGCCTTTAAACTATAATGAGAGCCCTTGCCGATAATAATGTGGTCGTGTACCGAAATGCCAAAAAGTTCTGCCGCCCGCAGTACCTCGCGTGTGAGTTCTATGTCCTCCTGCGAAGGGGTGGCATCTCCCGACGGGTGATTATGCACTAAAATAATGGCAGGGGCTTTGGCCGCTAGGGCGCACTCCACGATTTTGCGCGGCGAAACGGCCACCCGGTCAATCAATCCAGAAGCAATCGTTTCCGTGCCCATAACCGTATTACGCACAGAAAGATAAATCACTTCTAAACACTCCTCCTGCTTTCCGGAAAGCGAAGCGTTGCAGTATTCCAGCACCTGTTGCGGGGTGCGGATAGTTACGCGTTGTTTTACTTCGGCAAGCGAATATTTTTTAAATACAGCGCGAATCAGTTTTAAAAACTGTGCTGTTCCGGGGCCTACCCCGTCTATTTGCGAAAGTTGGTCCGGTGCCGCGTCCAGTACGGCGGCCAACGAACCGAATTTTTTAAGCAAAGCCCAAGCAATCGGTTTGGTGTCTTTGCGCGGCACGGCATAAGTTAAAAGCAGTTCCAGGGCTTCGTGGTCCAGGAAACTGTCCAACCCTGCCGCCGCGAATTTTTCACGGATGCGTTCACGGTGTCCGATATAAGAAGGGTTATTTGGCATAGTGTTTCTCGTTTTTTATTATACTGTTTTTAATGCTAGAATAAATATAATCAAAATGACGTATAAGGGGGAAATATGAAACATATCGTCGTAATCGGCGGCGGGCCTGCGGGGTATCCTGCCGCATTAAAGGCCGCTTCGTTGGGAGCAAGCGTTACGCTGGTGGAAAAGAATAAAGTCGGCGGAGTATGTTTAAATTGCGGGTGTATTCCGTCAAAGTCGTTGTTGGATGCCGCACACCGCTTTCATACGGTTAAAACAATTTCAGCCTTGTGTGCGGACGGCGCACAGGAACAGGCGGACAAACTGTTTAATTTGCTGGATTGGAAAAAAATCCAAGCCCGCCAACGCGCCGCTACTCGTAAACTGACGCAAGGGGTGTCTTTTTTGCTTAAAAAAGCAGGTATAGAGGTAATAAATGGGGAGGCTTCCTTTGTAAACGAGCATACGATAAGCGTGAAAAAAGCGGACGGAACGGAACAGCAACTGGAAGCGGACGGCGTTATTTTGGCCGCCGGTTCCGAAGCCTTTTTCCCGCCGCCGTTTGACCAAATAAAAGATAAAATTTACGATAATTCCACCCTTTTTGATATGCCTCATCTGCCCAAAGAATTAGTGATTGTCGGCGGGGGGGTAATCGGGTGTGAAATGGCCGACTTTATGAACGAATTGGGGGTTAAAGTAAGCATTGTGGAAATGCAGCCGCGCTTGTTGCCGTTGGAAGACGAGGGGGCCGCCCGCGTGCTGACACAAGCCTTTGGAAAAAGGGGTATTCAACTTTTCACAGGTGTAAGCGCGGAAGGAGTAACTTGCGAAAACGGAACTTATACGCTTACGCTTTCCAATGGGCAAACCGTAACGGCTGATGCGGTATTAGCCGCTATTGGGCGCAGTGTGAATTTAAGCGCACTTAAAATGGAAAATATCGGCGTAAACTGGAACCGCAAGGGCGTACAAGTGAATCCGCAAACTTTGCAGTTAAAGGGTAATATTTATGCCGCCGGAGATGTAAACGGCCTTTTCCAACTGGCCCACGCAGCCAGCCGGCAAGGTGAGGTGGCGGCTGAAAACTTGTGCGGTGTTCCTGCTGTATATCACAACGAGCGTGTCCCGCGTGCTATTTACACATCGCCCGAAATTGCGGCAACGGGTCTTACGCGCGCACAAGCCGAAGCCAAAGGTTTGCCCGTCAAAACCCATAAGGCTTTTTTGCTTGCCAACGGACGTGCCGTAGCGCAGGACCAGACCGAAGGATATTACGAACTGATCAGTAATGCCCAAACCGGAGAATTGTTGGGCGGTGTATTTGCCGGTGCGCACGCGGCGGAACTTATCCACGCGGTGAGTGTGGCCTTGGCCGCCAAAATGACGGTGGCACAGTTAAAAGAAGTGATTTTTGCTCACCCCACCTTTGCCGAATCTATCGGGGAGGCATTAAACAGATGAATCCCGTAACCATTGTGTTAGTACGCCCGCGCGACCCCAATAACATTGGGGCATGCGCCCGGGCAATGGGAAATTTCGGGTTGTCCGACTTGCGCGTAGTGGACCCCTATGAACCTGTTTGGCGCGAATCTGTCAGTGCGGTTGGTGCGGGCGATATTATGCGGCAGGCTATAAAATGTGCAACCTTGGGCGAAGCCTTACAAGATACATCCTTTTCTTTGGCCGCTACGGCTATTAAAAACCGCGAAATCAAGCAGGAAATCGTTCCGCTGCCGGTGTTAAACGAACGCTTGCAAACCGCTCCGCAAGGGCGTGTAGCCTTGGTGTTTGGCAACGAAAAGAGCGGCCTGTCTGGCGAAGATATAGAGCGGTGTGATGTGGTGCTGAATATCCCTACGGTGTCCAAACAGCCGTCTATCAATTTGGCCCAAGCCGTTATTTTGACTTGTTACGAACTATCCCGCCGTCCTGATTTTAAGGCGATCCGCCGCCCCGGCAAAGCACCCGCAAGTCCGACGGACGCGCAAAAGGAAATTTTTATTTCATCTGCGGACATTTTGTTTGAAAAGTCCGGGTTTAAGACCGGTTTTTCGTCCGCCCAACGCAAGGCGCTTCTGCGCCATATGCTTTCCCGGCAAGGGCTGAGCCGGGAGCAGTTGTTTTTCTTAAAAAAATGGGCTGATAAATTGGCAGACAAACTGCCGTAAATAGCCCGGCCAAAGACCGCTATATTTGTTAAAATATAACTAAGGCTTACAGGGGGCACAAATGGATTACAATATCCTAGTTATTAACCCGGGGTCCACCTCGGACGATATCGGCTATTACCGCGGAAATACATCCGTGTTTGAGGTTACAGTCCGTTATTCGTTGACCGACTTGGAACCGTACGAAGGCAAAAACGTTACCGAACAGTTGCCCCTGCGCCGCAAATTGATTTTGGATTACCTGCTGGACCACAAAGTTCCGCTGGAAGAAATTGATGCGGTTATCGGCCGTGGCGGATTTATTCACTCCGTAGAAGGGGGTGTGTATGCCGTCAACGACCAAATGGTCAGCGACTTGGAAACAGGCCGCTATGGCGGAATCCACCCCAGCAATTTAGGCGGCATTTTGGCGCGTGATATTGCCCAGTACGCAGGCTGCCCCAGTTTTATTGCCAATCCGGTCGTAATTGACGAAATGCAACCCGTGGCCCGCTATTCGGGTATGCCCGAAAATCCGCGTATTTCCATTTTTCACGCATTGAGCCAAAAGCGCGTGGCCCGTTTGATTGCGGGCAAATTGGGCAAACCGTACGAAAAAATGAATTGTATTGTTTGCCACGGAGGGGGTGGCATTACCGTGGGTGCGCACCGCGAGGGAAAAGTGGTGGACGTAAACAACGGTTACGAAGGCGACGGCCCGATGACCCCGCAAAGAAGCGGCGGTACGCCAAACTCCGCTCTGGTGCAAATGTGCTATTCGGGCAAATATACCTTGCGCGATATGCGCCTTAAACTGCGCGGAAAGGGCGGATTGGTAGCCTATACGGGCACTTCCGACGTAAAAGATTTGGAAGAATTTATCCGCACGGGTGAAAAACGCCCCGGCTCGCTCATTTGCTGCACGCGCGAAGAAGCCAAACTGGCCGAAGACGCGATGATTTACCAAATTGCCAAATACATTGGGTCAATGGCCGTAGTGTTAGAAGGGAAAGTGGATTTTATTGCGCTTACGGGCGGGCTGATGTATAGCAAATATATACCGCAGGCCATTAGCACTTATGTCAGTTGGATTGCCCCGGTATATGTGTTCCCGGGCAGCGAGGAAAAGGACGCCCTGCGCGAGGCTGCCCGCCGTGCGCTGGATAATCCTAAGATTGTAAAGAAGTACAGTTGATTTATAAAGTTAGTCTTGTAAGGAGAAAAGTATGAAATTCAAAAGTTTTGCCGATTTGATTGAACAAGTAAAAGGGAAATCAAACCGTGTAGTAGTGCCGGGCGCAAACAATAAAGAAGCGTTGACGGCTATCAAAATGGCCGACCAAAACGGCCTTATTTCCCACGGTATTTTGATTGGGCCGCTGGCTGCCGTCAAACAAACCGTAGCCGAGGTAGGTCTGGATGACAGCAAATTTGAATTTATTGATTGCGAAGATGTTCCTACTATGTGCAAACTGGCTGTGGACCAAATTTTGGCCGGTAAAGGCGACTTTTTGATTAAAGGTCTTGTGGATACCAAGTATTATATGAAGGCGATTTTAAACAAAGAAGCCCACTTGGTGCCGGAAGGCGCGCTTTTGTCCCACTTTGTGCTGTTCAGCACTCCTAAATACCACAAGCCTTTTGCGGTAACTGATTCCGCAGTTGTGATTGCCCCTACCCTGGAACAAAAGGCTAAAATTATCCAAAATGCCGTGAACACTATGCACAAACTCGGCTTGGAAACGCCGAAAGTGTCTTGCGTGTGCCCGGTGGAAAAAGTAAACGAAAAGATCCCCTCTACTGTGGATGCGGCGGCCTTGGCGCAGATGAACGCGGAAGGAAAAATCACCGGCTGCACGGTGGAAGGACCGTACGATTTATATATTTCTCTCTCGCCCGAACGCGCGGCCGAAAAAGGTATTAAAGGCAAAGTAGTGGCCGGAGATGCGGATATTTTGATGCTGCCGGACTTGGATGCCGCCAACCCGCTCTACAAAGCCTTGGCTTTCTTTGGCGACCATATGGAAGCGGCGGCTGTGCTCGTCGGCCCGAAAATCCCGGTTATTCTGCCTTCCCGCGCGGATGACCCGAAAGTGAAACTCAATGCTATTGCATTGTGCTCTTTCTTAAAGGACCAAAAATAGTTTAGAAAGGGGCGGCTTAACGGCCGCCCCTTGTTACGCTTATGAAAGAAAAATTCCTGGCTTTTATCCAACAGCATTACCGCCGCTACCACGATATTTTATTTTACACGCTTACGTTGAGTGTAATTATTGTGGCAACGGGAGTGGCGTTGCATATTTCGCACATCAAAGATGCGCGGGAACTGGAAAACTTGCGTGAGCGCGAAATTCCGGTGCAGGAATTTACCATTAAAGAAAAACCGATTTATGTAGCCTTGCAGGAAGCGGGTCTTTCTAATCAGGACGTTGCACAAATTGTGGGCAAACTTTCCACGGTGGCTGATACGCGCAAACTTCAAAAGAACGACACCTATTCCCTGTCGGTAGATGCCGATGGACATTTTATTATGCTGCTTCTTACGCAAGGTTTTAAACGCTATTATGTGGCCAATGTGGCCCACGTGGATGGTGCATTGGTGGCGGGGGTAAGCGACGTGGAAATTAAAACCCGCATTAAAACTGCCGCCGGAAAAATTAAAGGCTCTTTGTTTAACTCTATGCTTGCCCAGGGATTACAAGTACCCCTTATTTTAGATTTTACGGATGCTTTTTCGTGGACGATTGATTTTAATACCGATACCCGAAACGGCGACGAGTATGCCGCCCTGTGGGAAGAAAATTATACAGTATCGGGCGAAATAACCAGCCAGGATTTGCTCGCCGCTTCTTATAAAAGTGCAGATGGCGGAACGACTTACGCTTTTTATTTTGAAGATGATTTTTATGATGAAACGGGCAAAATGAGCAAAAAGATGTTCTTGAAATCTCCCATCAGTTTCCGCAATTACCGCATTTCGTCTCGCTTTTCTTATGGGCGGTTACATCCTATTTTAAAAATCCGCCGCCCGCATTTGGGCATAGACTATGCCGCCCCCGCGGGTACCCCGGTTCAGGCTGTGGCGGACGGGACGGTAAAATTAGCCGGATATAAAGGCGGTTTTGGCAATTATGTGGAAATCCGCCACGCCAACGGCTATATGACCACTTACGGACATTTAAAGGGCTACGGCAAGGGTATTAAGGCCGGGGCCAAGGTCAAACAAGGGCAGACGGTGGGATATGTGGGAAGCACGGGCCTGTCTACGGGGCCGCATTTGGATTTCCGCGTTAAAGAAAAAAATAAGTTTGTAGATTTTTTGAAAATGAAGAACCGCAATTCTACTGTGCGGGATATCCCCAAAGAACAACGCAAAGAATTTGAGGACTTAAAAGTGTTATACTTAAAAGAATTAGAAGCAGCCCAAAAGGCGGCCTTTGCCCCTAAAAAGGACGCCGCGGAGGACAAAAATGAAGCATAAAAAAATCGCCATTACCGGCGGCCCCAATAGCGGTAAAACGACAGCCCTGTCGGTGCTGAAAGAAACCTTTGGCCCGCAAGTGGAACTCGTGCGCGAAGCCGCCACAATGATTTTTAGCGGCGGATTTCCGCGGCAGGATAACAGCCGCGCGCATATTGAAGCCGCCCAGCAGATTATTTTCGTAGCCACGAAGGAAATGGAAGAATTGGCGGAACAGACATCCGAGGCACCGCTTATCGTGTGCGACCGCGGTACAGTGGATGCGTCTGTTTATTGGCCGGACGGCCCGGACGCATTTTTTGCGCATATGGGCACATCCTTGGAAGCGGAACTGGCGCGCTATGATGCCGTACTGCACCTGTCGCCGCCGTCCAACCCGGCCTTTTACCAATCTACGCACGTCCGTACGGAAACCTTGGACAAGGCATTTGAAATTGACCGCAAAATTTTAAAAATGTGGGAAAAGCACCCCAACCGTTTAGTTGTGGGCGGCACCGAACACTTTTTTGAAAAAGCGGAAGCCATTAAAAATTTTGTAGAAAAAATTATTAAAGGATAACTTATGAAAAAAATCGTTTTAACCGGCGGCCCCAGCGGCGGCAAAACTACGGCTCTTTCTATTTTGAAGGAAACCTTCGGTAACAAAATTGCCCTCGTGCAGGAAGCCGCAACCTTGATTTACAGCGGCGGTTTTCCGCGCAAGGACAACAGCCCTGTGCACATTGAACACGCCCAAAATATTATTTTTTATACTGTGCACCAGTTAGAAGAATTGGCCGAAAAGACCTCCAATGCCAAAATAATGGTATGCGACCGCGGGTCTATTGACGGAGCGGTGTATTGGCCCAAAGGCCCGGAAGATTTTTTTAAATCTATGCACAGTTCTTTGGAAGCGGAACTGGCGCGCTATGATGCGGTAATTCATTTGTCTCCGCCGCCCGAGAAAGATTTTTACCAGGCCACCAACGTCCGCACCGAAAACTTACAGCAGGCATTTGACTTGGACGACCGTATTTTGAAAATTTGGGAAAAGCACCCCAACCGCTTGGTAATCCCGCGGGAAAAACATTATTTTGAAAAAGCGGAAATTATTAAGAATTTTGTAGAAAAACTTATTTCCGAATAATTAGGAGTTGCACAATATGTGGAATCCATTTAAGAAAAAAGAAGAAACAGCGGCCCCGGCGGCCGAGCCGGCTAAAAACGGCAAAAAGGAATCTATTGAGGAGCGCATTGAGCGGGAGATTGATTCTCTGCCTGCAATGATTAAAAGTAAATTGCAGGACCCGGCCATCAAAAAGCGCTTTATTGATATCGCCAAACGTATGGAAAAGGACGGGGTGGACTTTAAAAGTATCCGCCAAATGAAAAAGTGGATGAAGAACCACGAGGCCGAACTCCGTGCGGAAAACGGAACTGCGCCCGCCAAGGTGGAAACGGTTGTTCACCAAGGCCCCCGGATTGGGCGTAATGACCCTTGCCCGTGCGGCAGCGGAAAGAAATATAAAAAATGCTGTGGCGCCGGAAAATAACGGCTTTTGAAGGAATAAAAAACCGCCCCGGGAAAATTTTCCCGGGGCGGTTTTTTGTGGCTTGGTGGAATGCGGGGGGCTCGGCAAAGGTTCCAGTATGGCTTTTATTTTTATAACAGCCTTATTTTATTGTTTTTTGCTGTCATCCCCGAGGAATTTAGTCGGGGATCTGTTGTTATTCAAATAAGAAGGTCATCCTGAATTTATTTCAGGATCTACTGCTTGGGTAGTTAGTTGTTGCCGTTGTTTTTAACAACCCGATCGGTAGATTCTGAAACAAGTTCAGAATGACCCCCGATTTTTATAACACCCTTTTCCCTGCCGTCATCCCGTAGTGTTTTTATATGGGATTTCGTTGTTTTTGTCTTTGTCGTTTCGCCGTTTATTGTAAAGGGGTTGTTTCGTTTTTTTTTTTTGTTAAAATTTTGATATTCCGCGTTGGTTGTACCCGGATGTATCCGCCGTATAAAAATGCGTATAAAAGGCTGTTTTGCCCAAATATAAAGGTTTTAATAGGAGAAAAAATGAAAGGGTTTATGAATACTTTATTCTTGTCGTCATCCTGGAATGTCGTAGTCCAGGATCTGTTGTTATTAAAGAAGAGGAAAACGACAGATACTGGACAAAAACCTTCCAGTATGACACTTAATTTTATAAACAACATATCCCGTAACCCTGCGGGCCGCCACACACTCGGGAACGACATCGTTATAAAAAAAGAGGGTCATCCTGAATTTAGTTCCGGATCTGCCACTTGGGTTGTTAGCCGTGGCTTTACCTTGATTGAACTTCTAGTCGTTATCCTTATCATCGGTATTTTGGCGGCGGCCGCAATGCCGTCGTACCGGGTGGCGGTGGGCAGCAGCCGCGCGGCGACGATGTATAACCTCGTCCGCGCCGTGGACCAAGCCCAACAGCATTTTTATATGCAAACCAACCGCTATGCCGCCAATTTGGATGCGCTGATTATTGCTATGCCCGCCGGATTTAAAAAGGAAAGCCCACGCAAAATTTCCAGTACAGATGTTAAATGCCAGATTAGCGGGCGTGGGGGAATTCAGACAGCCTTTTTATGTGAAGATATTAAGGATTTAGTCCTTATAGAAAAATATCCCCAAAATAACTATTTTATTTGCTGGGCCGATATAGATAGCACTGTTTCCAACAAAATTTGTCAAAACTTGTCAGGGCGGGACACCCCAACGACTCAAGGAGAGGCAATCGGCGACTGGGTTCATCGCCAAGCCTATTATATGAACAAATAAAAACCGCCCTGGGGAAATTTCCCCGGGGCGGTTTTAGGTTTAAGTTATCTTATTTCTGCAATCTGTTTAAGCGGCCTTGGGCACGGGAAGATAATTTGTTGGTAGGATGATTAATAATCAGCCGTTTGTATATTTCTATGGCTTGCGTGTTTCGGCCTTGTTGTTCGTAAGCGGAAGCCAAATCAAACATGATTTGCGGTGCACGCGGCCCGGCAGGATGCGCCACGAGGGCTTTTTCCAATGCCTGCATATATTTGGTTTGGTCGTGCATACGCTTTTTGGCTACATTGGCGGCTTCCAAGAGAGAGAATGTGCATTTTTCTTCGTCCGCGCTAAACACATTGGCCGTTTTTAACAAAGTGTTATATGCTTCTCCGTAATTCTTGGTTTTTACATACACATCAGCCTTGCCGCGGTACGATTCATATGCGGCTTTTGTATTGCCCAGCAGTTCAATGGATTTGTCGTAATTAATAAGCGCGCTGTCAAACTGTTTGTTGTTTTCGTCCAAAATGGCCATATGCTTATAAACGACGCCCGTTTCGGAAGAGCCGGGAAACTCCCGCAGTACACGCGTATAATACGCAGTAGCGTTGGCGGTGTCCTTTAAATTGTCGGCATAAATATCCCCAATAAGACGCAAACTGGCTGCTTTATAAGGTGTGGCAGGATACAGTTCTCCCGCTTTTTTGTATTGCGAAATAGCGGCTAAATAGTTGCCGTTTAGGCGGTGCAAATCTCCGTACCACAATTCCACTTTGTCGCCGTTTTCGTACTTGGGATGAAGCGCAAAAAAGGTCTCAAACGCTTGCGCGGCGGGCGCATATAAGGTGCGTCCCGGCAATTTAGAAAGCGCATACAAGGCTTCGGCTTCGCGGTCCGCTTCCGTGTCGGTCTCCGCGGGAAGCGGAAGTGCAAAGAGTTGGTTTGCCGTTTCGCGCGCGTCTGCCTTTACGGCCTCGGCTGCTTGCGGCAAAAGCGCTTTTAATGCGTTGATATCTGCCGAGGGAAAGACCTTGCGCAGTTTAAAGAGCGAAACCAGCGCATTTGCATTGTCCTGCGCGCGTAAATAAAGACGCGTTTGAAGCAGAAGTGCATCTGCCGTAGCGGCTTGCCCGGGGTTTTGCGATACCCAAGTGCCTACATTATCTGCCAATGTTTTGGCGAAGGCGCGCTCGTCGCGGGTGGGGTCGGCGGAAATCGTGAGTGTCTGTTTTTTATAAAAATCCAACGCGGCGGACATATCGGCCGCTTTTACGACCGGGGCGGCTATTAAAACCGCACTTAAAATAAGTAATAGTTTGCGCATAAGTTATCTGTAATTGGTGAATTGGAGTTCCACGCCGAAGTCGCCCCCTCTTAAAAGGGCCATCGTGTTTTGGAGTTCGTCTTTGGATTTGGACGATACGCGCAACTGGTCGCCCTGGATAGAAGCGGAAACCTTTAATTTGGCATCTTTGATGGCTTTGGTAATTTCCTTGGCCTTGTCCGATGGGATTCCTTGTTGGATTTTTACCGTTTGTTTGGCATTACCGCCCAAAGCGGCTTCAATTTTTTGCGGTAACATATTTTTAAGCGGAATTCCACGCTTGGCAATACGCGTAAAAATGATATCGCGCAGGGTATTTACTTTATATTCGTCGCTGGAACCGAGTTTCAGTTCGTTATCCTTTTGGTTTAGTTCAATTGTGGAATTGGTGCCTTTAAAATCATAGCGGTTAGTGATTTCTTTATTGGCGGCGCTGACGGCTTCCGCGATTACGTTCAAATCCACCTTGGATACCACGTCAAAACTATAATCTGCCATAGAAATTTCCTCCTCAAAAAGTTTTTCAATTTATTTCCTATATTATATCTTTTTTTGTACAATGGTTTTATCGGCGGGGGCAGTTGCGCCCAGGGCGTTTCCCGCCAATTTTATGGAGGTTTGCAGCCGGAGTTTCCCTGCTTCGGCGGTAATTCGCTTATGAACATCAAAATTCGTTTGACTGCAATGAACTTTCTCCAATACGCCGTTTGGGGCGCGTACCTTACTTCTATGGGTACCTTCCTGGCCGGGGCCGGATTGGCGGAAAATATCGGTTGGTTTTACGCGGTACAAGGTTTTGTATCGCTTTTTATGCCGGCTATTATCGGCATTGTGGCGGACCGCTGGGTTCCTGCGCAAAAACTGTTGGGCCTGTGCCATTTATTGGCGGCGGCCGGTATGGCCGGAGCGGCTTATTTCGGCTCGCTTCCCCAAGTGAGTTTTGCGCTGGTGTTTGCCTGCTATACGTTTAGTGTGGCCTTCTATATGCCCACGATTGCTCTTTCCAACTCCGTGGCTTATACGGCATTGCGCCAAGGCGGTTTTAATACGGTGTCCGCTTTCCCGCCCATCCGCGTATTCGGCACGGTCGGTTTTATTTGTGCGATGTTGACCTCCAACTTTACGGGTTTCCAAAATACCTATATGCAATGGTATTTCTCCGGCATTTTGGGTGTGATTTTGGGCTTGTATTGCTTTACCTTGCCTGCCTGCCCCACTTGCACGGAAAAAGCCAAATCTTTGGCCGAAGCATTGGGCCTCAAAGCGTTTGCGCTTTTTAAAGAAAAAAAGATGGCTACCTTTTTTATCTTCTCTATGTTGTTGGGTATGTCCTTACAGATTACCAACGCTTATGCCAATCCGTTTATTAACGGTTTTAATTCCTTGGCTGGTTTTGCCGGCTCTTGGGGGGCCAATAATGCCAACGCGCTGATTTCGCTGTCCCAAATGTCCGAAACATTGTGCATTTTGCTGATTCCGTTCTGTCTGAAACGCTTTGGTATCAAAAAGGTAATGCTTATGAGTATGATTGCGTGGGTGTTACGCTTTGGGTTCTTCGGCCTTGGAAATCCGTCCACCGCGGGCGGCATTGTGCTGTTAGTAGCCTCTATGATTGTATATGGGGTGGCGTTTGACTTCTTTAACGTGTCCGGCTCCTTGTATGTGGATAAAGAAACCGACCCGGCGATTCGTTCCAGCGCGCAGGGTGTATTTATGCTGATGACCAACGGCTTTGGCGCAATGATTGGTACGTTAGGCGCCCAATGGGTCATTAACAAATTGGTAAACGTCCATATTAATGCTTATACGGCGGCGAACGGCTTTTTGCCGGAAGGTGCGGTATATCCGGCGGATGTTTCCCATACCATTATGACCGGGTGGAGCGAATCGTGGTTCGTTTTTGCGGGCTTCTCCTTGGTGGTGGCTATCCTGTTTGCCTTTATTTTTAAATACAAACACGTGCCGGAAGCGTAAGATTTTTACTTGCGAAAAAAGGCGCCTTTTAACGGGGCGCCTTTTTTGTGGCTGGTACAGTAATATTTTTGCGCAAGTGGAAAAAGTGGCCACAAAAAACCGCCCGAAAAGGGCGGTTTTAAAGGTGTTGCAAGACTTATTATTTGGCGGCAGCGGCTTTGTTAGCGGCTTTGGCCAAGCGGGATTTCTTGCGGGCAGCCGTTTTCCAGTGGATTACGTTCTTTTTGGCGGCCTTGTCAATGCAAGATTCGGCTTTCTTCAAGTCTTCTTTGAGTGTGGCGGCTTTCGTGGTAGCGGAAGCGTTCACAGTTTTGGTGGCTAAGCGGACTTTTTTAATCAAGCCCTTGTTAGCGGAAGTTCTTTTTTCGGCTTGGCGCTGCGCTTTGATGGCGCTAGTGTGCCGACCAGTTTTAAGTTTTGCCATTTATATAGTTCCTCTAATAGAAAAATCGGGTTACTAATATTTTATCCTTTTATTGCCGCGGGGTCAACTGATTTTTTTCGGTTAAGCAGGCAGTGCGCCTGAAATGTTACAATAATTTTATGGACCCGCGCCTAGATATTTTACCAAATAAACCCGGTGTTTACATAATGCGCTCCAAAGAGGGCACTATTATTTATGTAGGCAAGGCCAAAAATTTGTCTGACCGGGTGAAACAATATTTCCAAGAGTCTAACCTGTATTCCCGCGGGTGGAAACTGCCTTGTCTGTTGCCGCTTATTGCTAAAATAGATTATATTACTACCGCCAGCGAACGTGATGCGTTGGTATTGGAAGAAAAATTAATCAAGCAATACCAGCCGTTTTTTAATTCGTTGGGCAAAGACGGCAAGAGTTACCCTTATTTAAAACTGACAATGGGGGAAGACTTCCCGCGCCTGCATTTAACGCGCCGGGTGGTGCGCGGAAAAGACTTGTATTTTGGGCCGTATCCTAAATCTAGCATTGTAAAAAGTTTAATGCGGTTTTTGTGGAAGAGCAAATATGCCCCCTTGCGACCGTGTAAATGGAACTTTTCGCGCGAAAAGGAATTGGACCCGCGCAAAATTAACACCTGTATTTATTATCATACCGGGCAATGTCCGGCTCCGTGTGCAGGTAAAATTTCGTATGAAGATTACCGCAAAATTGCCGAGCGTATGGCGCAATTTTTAGACGGGCACTTTGGCAACATTACCGAAAATATCACGCGGCTTATGAAGGAACACTCCGCCAAGTGGGAATACGAACAAGCGGCTGTTTACCGCAATTTTCTGCACGCCTTGGCCCATATGCAGGAGCGGGTATTGGTGGGCCAGTTTAAAGATGACAAAATCACAACCGCTATGGAAAATACGGATAAGTTAAAACGGCTGGCACAGGTAATCGGTTTAAATAAACTGCCTGCGCATATTGAAGCGTTTGATAACTCCCATTTATTCGGGCGCGAAGCGGTGGGCTGCGTCGTGTGCTATATCAATGGCGAAAAAAACCACGAACACTACCGCCGCTTTAAAATCCGCTCCAAACTGCCCGAGCGCGGGGGAAGTGATTTTACGATGATGGAAGAGAGTGTTTTCCGCCGCCTGCGCCAAATAAAAAAGGACCCGTCCCAAGCGCCCGATTTAATTTTATTAGACGGTGGCAAGAGCCAAATTACCGCCGCATTAAACGCCTTTGACCGCGCAGGCATTTATATCCCGTTTATCTCACTTGCCGAAACCCACGAGGGCATTTATCTGCCCGGTGCGGAGGAAAGCATTAAACTGCCCATTGGCGACCCGGCCTTAAACCTGCTGATGGAAATCCGCGACGAGGTTCACCGCTTTGCCATTACCTATCACCGCACTCTGCGTAATAAAGACACACTTTCAAACGGTCCTATGTCCGCCTAGGCCCTTTGGCCCTTGTTTTGGCTGGCGGGCAAACTTATAATAACAGTATGAACAAAACACTTACGCTGATGCTGTCATCTCTTTTTATCCTCGCTTTTTCCGGCGCGGCGCAAGCCCAGCGCGGGAAACTCCCGCCTGTAAAGGTTCCGGCCGGTGCTATGGAAAAGGTTGCTAAAAATGCCTTTCCCAAAGTTTATTATACCCCTGGTATTAATTCTGCCATTACGCAGGCCCAACATATGTGGAAACTGCGCGCCTTGCGTGGACAGCGCGATTTAAACGCGATAAAAGTATGGGCGGGCGAACAGAACTTGCTCCCTGATTCTAAATTTTACAGGGCGGCCACCAAAGATTTGTCCTATTTACGCAAGCATTTAAAACAGGTGGATGTGCTGATTGACCGAAATGTCGTACACGTTAATTCCGTGCCTTACATCCAACTGCTGCGCGGAAAAAACCGTATTTTTATTGCAACGGAGTGGAACGAAGGCTCAAAGTTGCAACTTTCCAATTTGCTTACGTCCTTGCGGAAATTAAATCCCGGTAAGCAAATTGTGGTGGCAAGCCCGTATTTCCCGGCGGAGGGAACATATAAATCCGGTTCTTATGTGGCGTTTCAGCAAAAGAACGGCTCGGACTCGTTTGTGAAAACGGTTTTGCACGATTCCGATGCAATGCTTATCCCGCTGACGACTGAACCAGGCTCCACCGTACAAAGCACCTTGGCCTCTTGGAGCGATGAATTGCAGCCTTATTATGCGGCGGCTTCGTTTGGTAAAACGGAAGAAGTGCTTGTGATTATTGCCCAACCAATGTTTATTGAAGGCGGCGAAGGCTCCCTGCGCCGCGCGCATATGCACTCCCCGATTTTGAATAAAGACCAATCGGTTACGTTTTCTATCCGCACCAAAGATGAAAATAATTTAACGGATTACAAATGGGGCCTTTTGGCCACCCACGTCCGCCGTTTGTTGCCTCCGCCGTATGTTTCCGGTTGGACGCAAAATGCCTTTGTGGATAAAGTGGCACCGGAACTTTCCGATGCGGTGGGGACAGATATATTTATCCGCGTTTGTCCGCAGGTGGTAAGTAACCGTTCCCAATAATAAGAATTTCCCAAAGAAAAGCCGCCCCTTTTGAGGCGGCTTTTTTATGCGTTTTAAAGCATAAAAAAGCGGGACTTAAAAGCCCCGCTTGGTATTTTTTATTATTTGAAACTGGCCGTACCTAATTTTTGCTGCAAGTAGGTTTTCAAGCCGGACGGGTCGCCCGTGTGAGAAATGGCCTCTTGGTAACTTATTTGCTTGCGGATGTACAAATCTCCCAACGCCTGGTTCATTGTAATCATACCCATACCCACACTGGTCTGCATGGTGGAAATAATTTGCTCGGCTTTGCCGTCGCGGATTAAACTGCGCACGGCGGAGTTAGCAAGCAACACCTCGCACGCCATAGCGCGACCGCCCGTTAAAGTGGGGATCAACTGCTGGGATAAAATGGCCTCCAACACGAAGGACAACTGTGTGCGGATTTGGGTCTGTTGGTTGGCCGGGAACACGTCAATAATACGGTTGATGGACTGTACAGCGTCGTTGGTGTGCAGTGTAGCAAACACCAAGTGCCCGGTTTCTGCCAAGGTAAGGCAGGCTTCCATCGTTTCGCGGTCGCGCAATTCGCCGACCAGAATAATATCCGGGTCCTGACGCAAAAAGTGCTTTAAGGCGTCTGCGAACGAAAGCGTATCAGCACCCACTTCACGCTGATTGACGATACTGCGTTTATGCGGGTGCACGAATTCAATAGGGTCTTCTACCGTCATAATGTGGTTGCTTTCGTTCATATTCAGGTAGTTAATCATACTGGCCAAAGAAGTTGATTTACCGGATCCGGTGCAGCCCGTTACCAACACAAGCCCTTTGTTTAACTTCATAATGTTATACACCACGGGCGGTAAATTGAGTTGTTCAAACGATTTAAATTCGTTAGGAATAGAACGCAAGGCGGCGGCCACACAGCCTTTTTGTTTATAGACGTTTACACGAAGACGGCCCAAGGATTTAAGACCGATAGAGCAGTCCAACTCCAACTTGTCTTCAAACTGTTGGCGTTGTTCGTCGGTTAAAATGGAGTAAATGAGTGTCTGGGCGCTTTCTTTGGTCAAGGCTTCAAACGGTGTGGCATACAAGCGGCCCTGAATACGCAATACAGGCGGCACGCCAACCGTTAAGTGAATATCGGAAGCGTTTTTTGCTTTCATCATTTTAAATAAATCGTCCATCAATATCATATTAGCCCTCTCGTCGTTATTGAATTTTGCCCAGCAAGTCCAGCGCCACATTGTTTAGCGCGCCGGTTAAAGTCCCTTTTGAAACGTCCGCTTGGAATACATATACAATGGGTTCCATACGGGTTTTGGTTAATCTGTATTTTACAATATATGCGTTTTTATGCAAAGGCTCTGCGGACCATGCCCCTGTATATCCCTGGGAAAGTTTATCCCGGTATAAGTGGTCCAAATACGCGGCCACAGTACCCCGTCCGCCGGAAAGTGTATAGTTTTGCACGGCTGATAATGCCTTGTCCGAAGCGGAAACGGCTTGCGGTTTAACGGCAGGGGGCGGTGCGGGCGGTAAAATTTCATCATCCGTGGCGGGGATGGTTTTTTCTTCCGGCACCAGTTCGGTGGATACCGGGGTGTTTTGAGCGTCTTTATCTTGCCCGTCTGCCGGCATTGGGTTAAACATTAATAAAATGCCTATCGCCAAAAGTGCCACCAATACCGCTAAGGCCGCCATTGCTTTTTTGTTGTTGCGGTTGTGAGCAATACGCTCATTTTGTGTATCGGTTAAAAACTGTTGAATTTCGGGCGTGGGTTTTAGCCTTGGGCGCACTTGATTAACTGTCGGCATTACGGGCACACTTTTAATCGGTTCTTGAATTTCGGGCGTAGCCTTTACCTTTAAGGCCCCTACCAAAATGTCCTCTACTGGCTCGTTGTCCTGTTGGGCTAATTCCTGCACCTCGGCCCCTTGTGTGGCGGGTTCATCTCCGGGTGTGGCAAGAACAACCGTAGTTTCCGGGTCAGATGCTGCTTTTATTTCCTGCGGAGCCGGCTCGGCCTGTTCGGGTTGGTCCGCAGGCGGATTAACAGGCTCTTTGGGTGTTTCAAATTCGTTTTGCAAAGGCGTATCCGTGGCCGGGGCGGATTCGTCCATAACCGGTGCGGCAATATCTGCCGAGGGAACTTCTTGCTCAGCCGGGAGCACAGGTTCCGGGCCTTGCGGCATAGGCGGCAACTCGCTTTCCGGCTGATCCACTACGGGTAAGGTGAAAGTTGTCGCGGCTTTGGATTCAGTCTCCGTCGGCTCGGGGGTAAGTCCCGGGTGTTCCGGCCCGGGTTCTGTTGGCTTAGATTCCGCTTGCGCGGGTTCGGATTTAGCCACTTCTGCGGGCTTTTCCTCCGGTGTATCTTGTCCGGCGGACGAGTCTGATAAAATTTGTGTTTTCGCCCCGTGAACGGTTAGTTCCATTTCCTCTTCCGGCTCGGCGGACATGGGGATAGAAGCGGGTTCCGCTTTGTTTTCCTCTTGCGGAGCAATTTGCTTTGCAACGGCGGGGGCCACAGGCTCAGGCTTGGCTTGCGGTTCTTCGTCCGGCTCCTCTGTAAATTCGTCAAAGGGGTCTTGATCTACTATCTTGTCTGCGGGAGGAGTAGTTTTATTTAATTGTTTGGCTAGTGTCCGGGCCAAGTTCATATCCGAATTTTCATTTGGGTCCGGGATGCCTAAAATGTTGCCCAAGTCGCCCCCCTGCATATTGTTGAAATAATCTTCAATCGGCCCGGGTTTGGCCGGTTTTTGGGGGATTTTAAGCGAAGACGGCGGCTCTGTGGCCGGTTCTTGCGCGCCTGCCAGCGGGGAACGCTCTTTTAAAAGAGTGTCCATTTCCTTATCAAAAGTGTCAGTATCTAATTCTTCTTCTTCGGCGGGTGCAGGCTCGGCGGACAGTTCTTCAAAGGCAGAGGCCATTTTCCAACTGTCTTCCTGGTCGCTGTTGTTTTCGGGGCAGACCAAACTGGTGGGGGCGAAGCCGGGCCGCGCCGCAAGTTCCTGCGGCGTAAACGGCCCGACTACATCACTTCCGTCAAAAAGCCAATATTTCACGGCTCTCCCTGCCCCCTGGGGCGCGTTGCTATTTGCAGAATTTCAGCGCGTTAGTAAGGCGCGCGAGGACTTTTTCCTTTCCCATATATTCCAACATTTTGAACAAGGTCGGTCCGTGCGTGCGGCCGGAAACGGCTACGCGCACCGGGTGGAAGATTTGGCCGGCCTTCATACCGTTGGCCTTGGCATAAGTGCGTGCGGCTGTTTCTAAGTTGGCTTCGGTGAAGTCAGTTAAATCGCCATACACTTTGATAATGCCTTCCAACACTTGTTTGGCTTCGGGCTTGGCAAATACTTTGTCCAAGGCTTCCTGTTCAAATACGGGCTCTTCAAAGAAGAAGCGGATTAAATCCGGAATTTCGGTTAAAAGTTTATACTTTTCCTGTTCCAAACCGATAATGCCTTCCAGTTTGGCACGGTCCGTACCGGACACGTTAATACCCGCTTTTTCAATAAACGGCATAGCCAAGTCGGTCAAGCGGTTAAGCGGCGTAGCGCGGATATATTCCCCGTTCATCCAGTTCAATTTTTCCGGATCCATTACGGCCGGGCTGGGCTGGCAGCCGGAGATATCAAATTTTTCTTCCAGTTCGCCGGGTTTAAAGAGTTGCTGGGAATCGGGTGTAGCCCAACCGAGCAAGGCCAAGTAGTTTTTAAGTGCTTCGGGTAAGTAACCCATATTGCGAAATTCCACTACGTTGGTCGCGCCGTGGCGTTTGGAAAGTTTTTTGCCGTCCGGTCCGTGAATCATAGACAGGTGGGCAAAAATCGGTTCCTTCCAGCCCAACGCGTGATAAATTTGAATTTGCGCCGGGGTGTTGGAAATGTGGTCATCCCCGCGGATGACGTGCGTCATACGCATTAAGTGGTCATCTACCACTACGGCAAAGTTGTAAGTGGGATAACCGCTCGTTTTTTGGATGACGAGGTCGTACAAATCCTTGCTGGCGAATTTAACGTGTCCGCGAATCATATCGTCCCACTCCACATCGCCTTCCTGCGGCATACGGAAACGGATAACGTATTTGCGGCCTTGGGCTTCCAACTCTTTTTGTTGGGCTTCCGTCAGGTGGCTGCACTTGCCGCTGTATTTGGGCGGGCGGTGTTCAGCCAAGCATTTTTGGCGGTTTTCTTCCAGTTCTTCCTCGGTGCAATAGCATTTATAGGCTTTGCCTTCGGCTAACAGTTGGTCAATATATTTTTTGTAAATGCCCATATCGGCACGTTGGGCCTGGTAGTACGGGAAGTCCGGCCCTTTGTTGGTGCCGTCGGGCATTGGGCCTTCGTCCCAGTTCAAATTCATCCATTGCATACCTTCAAAGATAGCATCAGTAGAGGCCTGCGTGGAACGTTCCTCGTCGGTATCTTCAATGCGGAGTAAAAAAGTGCCTTTGTTTTTTTTAGCGAAAAGGTAGTTGAAAAGCGCCGTGCGCACGCCGCCGATGTGTAAGAAACCAGTCGGGGACGGGGCAAATCTAACTCTTACGGTCATAGTGTTGTTAAGTCCTCTTTTAAATATGATACGTATATAGGTATATTATACTTATTATGGAAAATTTTTTAAAATATAAAAAACAGTTTTTTAGAAAAAGGAGAGGTTTGTGGGTGCATTTTTTGTGGTGGCTGCGGTGATTATGTGGCTGATGCAGGTAACGGTTGGGGCTTGGTTGTTTGTATCTTTCCCGCAGTTAGGGTGGAAATATCCGGTTGCGTGGGTTCCCTTACTTTTGACAATACTAATGTTTGCGGGGTTGGGGTACACGCGCACGCATTGGGGCGTGTGGGAAAGTTGGCTTTATTATTTTTCTTACGCGTGGATGGGACTGGTGTTTTTGGGGTTTTGTGTTTGTGCCGGTTTTGCTATCTTGCATTGGATTTTAAACCTGTGTCATTTTAATTGCCGTGCGTGTCTGGGCATTTTGAGCGTGGCAACAATGTGTACCGTGTTTGGTATGGCCATTTATGGGGGAGTTTCTGCTCCGCGCTTAAAACGTATTTCTGTAACGGTGCCCGGTGCGCCCAAAATGAAAATTGCGCTTTTGTCCGATTCTCACTTGGGAATGGGGGTATCGTATAAGCGGTTTGACAAAGTGATGAGCCGTATTGAAGCCGAAAAGCCGGATTCCTTGCTGGTATTGGGAGATGTATTTGAATACGGGCCGGAGCGCGAGAAGTATGCTGCCCGCATTAAAAATTTACTTACTGCGCAGGGCACTTATGGAGTGTTTGGCAACCACGAGTATTATGTCGGGTACGAAAATTCCAAAGAATTTTTTAAAGAATCGGGCATTACTCTTTTGGAAAATGGTCTGGCCCAAATGCCAAACGGCGTGCAAGTGGCGGGAATTAAAGATGCCAAAACCGTGCATATGACCCCCCAAGAGGCCGAAGCGGTGCTTGCAAAAGCGGACAGGCAAAAACCGCTTATCTTTTTAAGCCACACGCCCGTATTTGCCGAAGAAGCCGCCCGGCACGGTGCCGCCCTGATGTTCAGCGGGCACACGCACAACGGGCAGATTTTCCCTTTTAAATATTTGGTACGCCTTCAATTTCCGCGCGTTTACGGATTGTTTGAAGTGGAACAAATGAAATTTTACATTACGTCGGGTATGTTTTACTGGGGCGTTCCTTTGCGTTTTTTGGCCCCGGCGGAAATCCCGGTAGTAGAGGTTAATTACTAATGAAAAAACTCCTGTTGGCCGTCTGTCTTATGTGTGCCTTGCCGCTGGCGGCGCAGACGCGTTTTGAAGATTTGTCCCCGGAGGAACAACTGGGGCAGACCCTGGTGGTGTTTGTAGATGTGGACAGCGCGGAATTGGTCCGCCCGGCGATAGAGCAGGGAAAAATCGGCGGTGTGCTTATCCAATGGGGGAATTATTCTTTGGCAGAAACAAAAAAATTAGTGGATAAACTGCAAACTTGGGCCGCCAACAGTCCGCATAAAATTCCGCTGTTTATTTCCATTGATTACGAGGGCGGCACAGTCTATACGCCTATTACGCTGGGTTTTGACTATTTGCCTACCAATATGATGCTTTCTGCCGCACGCGACGAAGAAGGAGCCGCCACAATCGCCTATTTGGCCGGGTTGGAATTGCGCCGCGCGGGGGTGCATATTAATTTTTCCCCGGTTCTGGACGTAAACAGTAACCCGCATAACCCCATTATCGGGGTGCGTTCTTTCGGTTCGGACCCGGCGAGCGTAACCCGTATGGGCGGTGCGCTGATTAACGGATTTAAGGCGGCGGATATTGTCAGCGTAGTGAAACATTTTCCGGGCCACGGGGACACCTCCGCCGATTCCCATTATGATGTCCCGGTCGTGCGGGCCAGTTATTCCCAACTGCAAAAAATCCATTTGGCTCCCTTTGAGGCTGCCGTTAAACAAGGCGTGCCGGGCGTGATGACAGGGCATATTTTATATCCGGCCTTGGACAATAAAAACGTGGCTACCTTTTCGCGCCCGATTTTGCAAGATTTATTACGCGGCACAATGGGTTTTAAAGGCCTAATTGTTACCGATAGTTTGGATATGAAGAGCGCCACCTCCTATTGTACTATTCCCGGCTGCGCGGTGCGCGCGCTGGAAAGCGGGGCGGATATGATTTTACTGGGGCGGTATGTAAAACCCGTGTCGGTATTTTCGCAAGTGTGGCGTGAGGTGCAAGCCAAGCATTTGGAAGCGGCGGTGGAGGATGCCGCCCGCAAGGTATTTGATTTAAAAAAACAAATGGGTCTATTGGATAATTCCCGTGCAGTTCCGGCCCCTATTGAAGAAGCCTACCATATGGCACTAGCCAAAATCAGCGCGGAATCGGTAACGTTGGTCCGGGACAGAAAAAAACTGCTTCCGTTTAAACCGGCCGCCAATAAAAAGCCGACAGTGTGCGCGGTCTTTTTCGCCCCGGCGCGCTTTGCGGACCAATTGATGAGTTTTTCTAAACCGTTTTTGCAAAAGGGGTGGACGATACGCAGTTACAACGCGGCATTGACCCCGCGCAAGAAAGACAGCCAGCGTGCCGCCGCTTGTGCAAAGGGCGCCGATTTGCTGATTGTAACCAGTTTACAATGGGCCGATAAAACCAATATCAACCAAAAAAACGCTATTAACGGCCTGATAGGGGAAAACCCGAACACGGTATTTATCTCTACAATGAGCCCATACGATATAAAAAATTACCCGGAGGCAGATGTGGTGTTGGCTACCTACGGGTTAAATAAATATGTATTGCAAACGGCGGCAGACATTATTTTGGGCAACCAATCTGCTCACGGCGTATTGCCTGTGGATCTGCCGGATGTGCAGAATTAAGATTTCTTTTCTTGCCGCTTGGCATTGATAAATTCATATACCGCCGGCAAAAGTGAAAGGATAATAATCGCTACAATCACATAGTGAAAGTGATTTTGCACGACGGGTAAATCCGCAAAAAAATAGCCGCCCAACGTAAAGAGCAGTACCCACAGCGCCGCGCCGATTACATTATACGAAGCAAAATGGAAATATGTCATCTTGCCAATTCCCGCTACAAACGGGGCAAAAGTGCGGATAATGGGGATAAAGCGCGCCAAAATAATGGTTTTTCCGCCATATTTTTCATAAAAAGCGTGTGCTTTATTTAAATGGTCTTTATTCAAAAGGATACTGTCTTTTTTGGTAAACACCTTTGGTCCTAGCCATTTGCCAATTTCGTAATTGCAAAAATCGCCCAATACCGCCGCCGCAAAGATGACGGGTATCAACCAAGGCAAATTAATTGCGCTGCCGTGCGTAGCCGCCAAGGCCCCGCAGGCAAACAGCAGGGAATCGCCCGGCAAAAAGGGGGTAACCACAAGGCCCGTTTCGCAAAAAACGACTGCAAAAATAACAATATAGAGCCAAATTCCCATCCAGGCGGCCCAAGCGTTCAAGTGCACATCCAAGTGCAAAAAAATATCCACTACTTGTGATAATAGTTCCATATATAAATTGTAGCAAAAAATGTTTTTTAAAAAATTATCCCCGCTCGGGTAATGAATATGATATAATTTTTATACTTACCTACCGGTAAGTATAAAAATACGGAGAGGAAAAAATGAAAAAATTTCTAGTTGTTGCCGTTTTTCTTTTAGGACTGGCGTTTAATGCACAAGCCCGTGCCTATCAAACGGGAGATGTTTTATTGGGAGCGGCTTTTGTGGCTTCCCCATTAGAGTTAGGGACCGATTGGGGCGAGGTAAATGTGGACGACCAAACGGATAATATTTCGCACGATGCTAAGTTAGGTCATCCGGGCCTTGGAGGGGAAATTTCCGCCTTGTATTTTGTGCATCCGCGTGTGGCCTTGGGCGTATTGGCTGAAGACCAAAATTTTGATACGGACCTTTCCAGCGGCTGGCAAATTAACACC
>UQJU01000008.1 GCA_900541355.1 Candidatus Avelusimicrobium fimicolum
TTTTGCCTTGTCCGAAAACACCTCCTTTCAAAACGGCACTTTTGTTAAAGCCGATAAGTTGGTAGTCAAATTGGCCTTAATGCCGCTACTTAAAAAGCGGGTGGAAATTGCTACCGTATTGGTGGACGGCCTGGACGTAAACGTCATTAAAAACAAAAACGGCTCTTTTAACTTTGACACCCTCATCCCGGCTTCGGACTCCGCCGTTGCGTCCGCCGATAACAATAAAAATGACAGTTCCGACCTGTCCTTTGTTCTGTTGGCGGACAGAATCGTACTCAATAATTGCAATTTTACTTATAAAGATTTGCAAACGGGTATGGACGCTTCGGTCAACAAATTACAGGTGGAAATCCGCGAGTTTGATTTGGATAGTCCTTTTGACATCAAAATCAAATTTACGACTGAATATTCTGCCGCCGGGCTGAATATGACGGTGCCTGTCAGCATTTCCTTGCGCACATTTCTGGCCAATTTAAATATGCCCAAAGCGTACGTTACCGTCAACGATATTTCCGCCACTTACAAAACGGTAAAACTGCAATTAAAGGGCGGTATCAAAAACTTTGAAGCCCCGCAGGCCGACCTGTCGGGCACGTTAAGCGGAATCAGCAACCAAACCGTAGCCGAAATTCTGCCGGACTTGCCGCAATTCTCGCTCCCGGTTATCCATATGGCAGTAAAGGCCGTGGCAGATTTGGAAAAATCTACTGCGGTTATTTCGCAAGCCAAACTCTCGGTAATGGACAGCGCGTTCTCGTTAGCCGGCACTGCCGGTTGGGCGGGGGCGGCCCCCACTTATTCCGTTAAGGCGGACCTTTCTACCGACTTAGGTCAAATCGTTCAAATGACCGATACGGTGGCGGATTTCCAACCCGGAGGACTTATTACGGGCGCGTTTAAAGCCACTGATAAAAATGACGGACAAGATATCAGCGGCCAAATTCTATTAAAAAATGTAAGTGCAATGTATGCACCGTTTACAGTAAAAGACTTGAACGGCACCGTCAAAATCACTTCCATTAATGATATTGCCTGCCCGTCGCTTACCGGATTTTTAAACGGGGAAAAATTTACCTCCTCGTTCTCGTACAAAAACATTAAAGATGTACTGAACATTGTTTTTAATGCGGAACTGGATAAATTTACCTTAAAAGAATTTCCTTCCTATGCCGCTGCCGAAACAGAAAATGACACGGACACCGCTTCCGGAAACAAAACAGCCGGGCCTGAACTGTTAATGAACATTAAAAGCAACATTAAAGTCGGCCCTATCAGCGTGCCGTATTTCCGCGCGGACGGTTTTACCTTAAATGCCAACTTAACAGGTGTAAGCGAAACAATGAAAAAGGCCAACGGACAGGTTTCCTTTGTACTGCAACCCGGTGCGATTACGGATATTGATTCGTTTGTAAAAGGAAATAAATACGTTAAAATTTTGCTCCTGCCTATTACATTGGTACGAAATGTGGCAGGCAAGTTAAATGTGGATATTTTCCCGGCGGAGGCTAACGCGCAAAAAGGCGAAATTACCTTTACCAACGGCGAGGGGATTTATACCTTTACAAGCGGTGTAATGAAGGTGGATAAGACGACCTTTGCGTCCAAACTGACAAACATTAACGGAAGCGGCAATATCAACTTCCATACGCAGGCATTGGATATGAAAGTATCCGCCACCGTACTTACGTCGCAAACGCCTGTCGTCATCAAAATCGGCGGAACAATGGATAACCCGTCCGGCAAATTAGATGTATTAAACACCGTAGGCTCCGTACTGGGCGGTATTTTAAATTACAAAACGCCCGGCAAGGTAGCCGCCGGCACGGCAAGTACCGCCGGAAACGTGGCCACCGGAGCCGTTAAAACCACGGGTCAAGTGGCGCAAACCGGAGTGGATACCGCCAAAAATGTTATCAAAGGTATCGGCGGCCTGTTTAAAAAGAAAAACACCGCAGACGCTGACTCCGCCAAATAAGCCAACAACTTCTTTACCGGCCCCGGCGCACACCGGGGCTTTTTTATGCCTCAGTAGCCGACGGCCAGACAAATATCATATAATAAGATATATATGGGAAAACTTCTCTTATTTTTGACTAACCTCATTTTTCCTTTGGCCGCATTGGGTGTGGCACTGGGCTTTTTGTGCTCACCGCGGCGCGGCCTTTTAAAACACTTATACCAAGAATTAAAAGAACGCTTTGGCCTTGAAAAAGACGGGGAAATACCCCAAGGGGCTTTATGGCTCCATTGTGCAAGTGTGGGGGAAGTAATGTCTATGAAAGAGGTTATCTCCCGCCTAAAAAAGTTTTATAAAAAAGAGGTTATCGTAACCACCACCACCGAAGCGGGCAAAGAAACGGCCTTAAAAAACCCCGACATTACCCAAGCCTTTTTGGCCCCGCTGGATTTTTATCCGTCCTGTAAGCGCTTTATCCGCTTGGCAAAACCGCACCGTCTGTTTGTGGTAGAGCGGGAAATTTGGCCCAATATGCTGGCGGCCGCCCACCAAGCGGGTGTGCCTGCGGCTATTATTAACGGGCGCATTTCTGCCAAATCAGCACGCGCGTATTCTTTTATCAAACCGCTTTTTAAAGAAATTTTTTCCACGCTTTCATTTGCCGCCTTACAAACGCAAGAGGCCGCTTGTCATTACGAGAAATTGGGTATGGAAAAAAATAAAATTTTTGTTTGCGGCAACGTAAAATACGACACCTTAAATGACAATCCTGCAAAAGTGGGCGAAGTAGAAAAAATGCTGACTTCGCTCGGTTGGAACGGACGTAAAATTTTGGTATTAGGCAGCACACACCCGGCAGAAGAAACTATGCTCTTCCGCTCTGCGCCGGATATTATTAAAACAGAGGCCAAAATTATTTTTGCCCCGCGCCATTTGGAGCGCAAACCGGAAATAGAAACGGCCCTGCGCCAAAGCGGACTGCATTACGGATTTATCAGCACCGGAAAATTTGATAAAAACACCGATATTCTTTGCGCTGATGTAATGGGTCTGCTGCAATCTCTCTATGCCTGCGCTTCGCTTACTTTTGTGGGCGGCTCGGTCGTACCGAGGGGAGCGCATAACCTGTTAGAACCGGCGATTTTATCTAAAACCGTTTTGTTCGGCCGCTATTTTTACAATGCTCCCTTAACTGCCCAGTCTTTATTGGAAAGCGGCGGGGGAGTGTTGGTAAACGAGACCAATTTTAAAGAAACGGTGCTGCGGTTGCTGGCTGACCCGGCACAACTGGAAAATATGTCCGAAAAAGCGCGGAAAACGGCGCTTAGTTTTAAAGGAGCAACCAACCGTATAATGGAAGTGGTAAATAATTATGAACGAAAATAACCCGAATATTTTAGTTGTGCGTCTTTCTTCGCTGGGGGATATTGTTTTGTCCTCTCCGGTATATAAGAATATCAAGGCCCAATGGCCCAACGCGCGCATTACACTAATGGTAAAGCCGCAGTTTGCCCAAGTGCTCGCCGGACACCCGGACATTGACGAAATTATGGTCGCCAAAAAGGGTTTATGGGCCAATATCCGCCAAATCCGCGCGGGGCATTTTACGCATTATTTGGACCTTCACGCTACCTTAAAAAGTATTTTAATGGGCTTTTTCAGCCGTATTCCGCACCGCGTCCGCTATGACAAGAACTCCGTAGCGCGCCGTATGTTTGTAAAATTCCACAAAACTTCCCCGGTACTTGAAAAACACACCTTGGAAAAATACTTGGAAGCACTTAAACCGTGGGGCATTGAAATCAAATATAAAGAACCTAAACTGGGCGATTGGGCGTATGAAGATGCCAATTTGGCCGGTAAAAAGGTAAATAAAATCGGTATTTTCCAAACCTCGTTCATTGGTGACAGCGTACTGACGACTCCGCTTATCCAAAAGACGGCTAAACTCTTTCCCGAGGCTAAAATCGTGGTGATTACCCGCCCGCAGACGGAAGATATTTTTAGACCAATGAAAGAGGTTTCCGAGATTATTTTAAACGATAAACGCGGCTGGAATAAAATTGTCGGTGTCTGGAAAACGGCTAAGGCTATTAAAGCCTCCGGCATTGATATCCTGCTCGTGCCGCACCGCAGTTTTAGAAGCGCGCTCATCGCTTGGCTTTCCCGTGTGCCCGTGCGCATTGGATTTACGTCTAGCGAGGGTTGGTTTTTATACACTAAAACGGTACCGTTCTCTTGGATGATTCACGATGCGGAGCGCAACCTGTCGCTCTTGCAAGGCATTGTAAAGGAAAAATTCAAGGCCGAAAAACTCAATATGCGCTATGCTCCGTCTGCCGAGGAAAATGTCGCCCGCCTGATGAAAGATTTTAATTTAGAAGGCAAAACGCTTGTCGGTATCCACGCCGGAAGTGCCTGGCCGACAAAATGCTGGCCGATGGAATATTTTGTGCAACTTATCAGCCGCCTGCAAACAGAACTGGGTGTACAGGCCGTACTCGTGGGCGGCGGGAATAAAGATGCCGACCTCGGCGAAAAAATCTGCCAACTTTCCCAAGGGCACGCCGCCAACTTATGCGGCAAAACCAGTTTGGCTGATTTGATGGCTTTAATGAAGCACTTTAAACTCTTTATTACCAATGATTCCGGCCCGATGCACATTGCCACCGCCTTTGATGTACCGACCTTGGCTATCTTTGGGCCGACCACACGCGAACTGGGTTTCTTTCCGTACGGGGAAGGACACCGCGTAGTAGAGGTAAAAGATTTGCCTTGTCGCCCGTGTGCCTTGCACGGGGGGAAGAAGTGTCCCTTAGGTCATTTTAAATGTATGCGGGATATTTTGCCGGACCGCGTATTTGAAAACGCCAAGGAAATGCTGGCGGAACATCACAATATCCCTGTTCCACACGAAGAATTACACAAATAGGCTAGTGAAAAAACCCCGCTTAAAAAGCGGGGTTTTTTTGCACGGGAAAAAGTTAAAAATCATCCTCGGGTTTTTCGTCCAAGGCCTCGCGGGTGGCCGCAAACAATTTTTTAATTTCCGGCAGTTTTTCCAGCGGCAGCCAAATACCCTTTTTGGTAAAGCCCACATCCTCTTGCCATTGGCGCAAATCCAGCCCACGGCGCCCCTTAAAGGTACCGACAGAGGCCACAATGCAAATGCCCGGGCGTTTGGCAAACTTCCCAATCGTGCCGTCTTTTACCGCTTTAATATCATCAGGCAACGCCGCTAGCAGAGGGTCCAAGGCGCGCAGGATTTCCGGCGTCATAGTTACGCCGTCGCGAGTGGCCCCGCTGAAAGAATCTGTCAGCAGATACCGCCGCACAGATACATAGCGATACCCGCGGTAGGCATCTATACTAAAACGGACCTCCTCGTTATTTTCCAGCGGCAGCGTGCCAATATCCCTAAGTAAAGTAAAACTGCTTTCGCTCATAAAATGCTCCCTGTAAAAAGCCTGTAACTATTCCCGTAAAATATGATAAGATTACTTATAGTTATATTCTATTGCTTGGTTACCATAAAATCAAGCAGTTTTTGTATCATCATTTAAAGATTTTTTAGTTGTAAAGGAACTTATGAATAATACTCCCTCGTTGGTTGGACAAGAAATTTCCGGTTGCGAAATTTTAAACAAAGTTGCCGAAGGCGGTATGGGTGCCGTTTATAAAGCACGCCACAAAGCCTTAAACCGCATTGTTTGCGTAAAAATTTTAAGCCCGGCCTTGGCTAATGATAAAAAGGCGGTGGAACTCTTTTTAACCGAGGCGCGCGCTATTGCAGAACTGGACCACCCCAACATTGTAAACGTATATAACGTAGGCAAGGAAAAAGGGTATTACTTTATTGTAATGTCTTATATTGAGGGGCAAACCCTTTCTATGATGCTAAAACGCAATAAGGTACTGCCTATCGGAATTATCTTGGATTTATTTGAAGGTGTCTTGCAAGGTTTATCCGCCGCACACGAAAAGGGAATTATTCACCGGGATATCAAACCTTCCAACATTTTAATTAACCCGCAAATGCAGCCCAAGGTGGTGGATTTCGGTATCGCCAAAAAGGTGGATAAAAGCAAAGGCTCCACTAAAACAACCGAACTGGCCGGAACAGCGTATTTTATCGCGCCCGAACAAGCCCTAGGCAAGGATTTAGATACCCGTGCAGACCTCTATTCCATTGGGGCCAGTATGTATTATGTGTTGACGGGGCAATTTCCGTACAATGGCAAAAACACCATTGACATCATCCAAAAACACATCAACGACCCGGTTCCCAATCCTGCCAAAATCCGTAAAGATATGCCGGGCTGGTTGGCGCTTGCGGTGCAAAAACTGATGAGCAAAAACCCGGACGACCGCTTTCAAACCGCCAAAGAAACCTATTTGTATTTCCAAAAAATGCGTGCCGAAGACCAACTGCGCGTAAAGATGGGCAACTCTGGCCGCGCGATTGATTTGGGCGAAGAAGGCCCGTTAAAAATAGCCAAAGAGGAACTGCCTACTACGCAAAACATTACCAAGGCCCGCGCACAGGAAGTCGTCGCACGGCCCAAAACAACCTCTTCGGCCCGCCTGCCGTCGCTTATGCCCAGTATAAACGCCGCGGCGGATATTCCGAATACTCCTAAGGTTCCCCAAAGAGAACCCGCCCCGCAAATGTTGGCGGCGCAGGACGTAAAACCCGTCAATGTATTTGTGCCTGCCAAACAGGTGCGCAAGCCGCGTGCCGCAGACCAAGGGTTAGATATAAAAGGAACCGCAACGGATATGGTTAAATTTATCCTCTTTGTGCCGCTCTTTATGGCATTTGCGGCGGGGATTATTTACGTCTTTTATTCTTTGGGTAAAATCTGCTCCGTACACACAGACTTAACAGCAGGATTTTTATCCAACCTGATACACCCCTTCTTTACCTCCCAGTACGAGCCCAACCAAGCCATGATGACGGGTGTAGCGGTCATTACCCTGCTGCTCATCTTTGCCTCGTCTGCGTTAAAGGCTTTTTCGCGCTCTACCACGCTGTTAATAGCGTTGGCGGCAGTATCGTATATGACGGGCTTATTCACGCCCGAAGCGGCCTTTATGGACTTATCCCAAGTCGGGCAATATCTCTTTACGCCGGAATATTACCTGTGCTACTTGGTACTGGCGGCCGCGTGGGGGCTTTCGCTCTGCTGGCGCATCAACCGAACCATAGGCCAAGGCGTTCTGGGTACGGCCCTGCTCATTTTTTCTATGAGCACCGCATTTTTGGCGGCGCATTTGTCTATTCCGCCAGCCAGCCAAAATATTACTGTACAGGTTATTTTTTATGCGGCTCTATTCTGTGGTTTCTTATCGGCCTATTACCTCCTTGCCAGGCGGGAAAACAGCATTATCTTCCCGTTTGTGCTAATGGTGCTCGGCATTGGCGGAATGTGGGTATATGCGGTGTCCGGTTTGACGGTAACAACCAATAATACCTTAACCGCGTTAACCGATCATATCAAGGTGGCGGGAAATGGCAACACCGAATCCAATGCCCGTATGGAAAAACTGGTAGGTATTAAAACGCAACGCCAGACCTTTGCCGAACTTGATCACACTAACGAACTTTCCGGAAAGAACGCAGAGGAAACCTATACGTTCCTGGAAACCCGCATCAACCGTGTGGTACCCGGCGTGTTTGACGAGCAATCAATGCCGCTGTTTATCCATTTCTTACAGCAATATTACCACGGCGGAGAAAACAAAATGGACCTGTCTGTATGGGATTATGCCATCAGTTTGCCGCTCTACAACTTCAACCGCAACGCGCAAGATAACAACGCTTACGGTTTCCTGATTTTGCTGTTATATATATTCGCTACGCTTTCGTGTGTGGGAACCCTTTTATTTAAGGAGGAGTTATGAGCAGTTTTGACATAGAATTTGCTGCCGTAACCGACATTGGTAAAATTCGTGAAAAAAACGAAGACAATGTACTCATCTCTTCCGACTTGGGACTTGGTGTTGTAGCCGACGGTATGGGGGGGCACAGCGCGGGTGAAATTGCCAGCAACATTGCCGTTTCGGTACTGGCGGAAACTATCCGCAAGATAAATACGAACCAACTCAAAATTCCAGAGAACTTTCTTCCTAAATTAGACCTGACCGAACGCAAACTGTTAATGGCCGCCAATTTGGCTAATGCCGCTATTTATTCTACGGCGCAATCTTCCGATATTTACCGTATGATGGGCACCACCTTAACAGGCATACTCTTTGACGGAGATTTTGCCACCGCTGTACACGTGGGCGATTCGCGCCTTTACTTGTTCAGGGATAAAAAGATTGTCCAAATCACCACGGACCACTCTTTGGCAATGGAACACGTCCGCCGCGGTCTTTTAACCCGTGCAGAAGCCGACCACTCTAAAATCCAAAATGTGCTCACCCGCGCTATGGGCATTAAAAAGAACATTGAATTTGACCTGTTAAAATTCCCTGTTAAAATCGGTGATACGCTTTTGCTCTGTTCGGACGGTCTGTATAAGGGGCTTTCCGAAAACGATATGGGCGATATTCTGCGCAAGGGTAACCAGTTACCAATTGTTAAATTATGTAAGCAATTAGTGCGGGTATCTAACGATAAAGACGGGCAGGATAATATTTCTGCGGTACTTATCAAAATTCTTCCGGCTCATAAACCGACTTTTAAGCAACGGCTCAAAACTTTCTTTTCCAGAAAGTAATTTCCGCCTGAAAAAGCCTTATTTTAGCAACCCCTTTATTAGCACTCTAATAAGGGGGTTGACAATTTTAAACAGAAATGCTAAATTAGCATTAAGCCAAAGTGAGTGCTAACAACCTCACGGGCGTTATATTTACAATATCTTCATAAGGAGTGAGTGAAAATGGCAGAAGTAAAAATTAAACCGTTGGGCGACCGTGTTATCGTAAAGCCCATTGAAAGAGAAACGATGAAAGGGGGAATCATCATTCCTGACACCGCCAAGGAAAAACCGATGGAAGGCGAAGTTTTGGCCGTCGGCGCCGGTAAATTAAATGAAAAAGGCGAACGCGCGCCGATGGATGTTAAAAAAGGCGACCGCGTGCTGTATGGCAAATATTCCGGCACCGAAGTCAAACTGGAAGATGAAACGTATTTAATCATCCACCAAGACGAAATCTTGGGTATTTTAGGGTAATAGGGGGAAATAAATAGTATGGCTAAACAAATTATGTATGGCGACGACGCCCGCGCCAAAATGAAATCGGGTATTGAAAAAGTTGCAAACGCTGTAAAAGTTACGCTCGGCCCCAAGGGCAGAAGCGTAGTATTGGAAAAGAAATTCGGCTCTCCTCTTATTATTGATGACGGTGTAACCATCGCCAAAGATATTGAATTGGAAGATAAATTTGAAAATATGGGCGCGCAGTTAATCCGCGAAGTTGCCTCTAAAACCAACGACGTCGCCGGCGACGGTACCACTACCGCCACCGTACTCGCCAACGCGATGCTGACCGAAGGGATTAAAAACATTACCGCCGGGGCCAACCCGACCCTCGTCAAAAAGGGTATTGAAATGGCCGTAGAAGCCACCAAAGCGGAACTGTCCAAAATGCACAAACCCGTAAAGACCAAAGAAGAAAAAGCCCAAATCGCTACCATTTCTTCCAACGACCGCGAAATCGGTAATATGATTGCCGAAGCGATTGAAAAAGTCGGCGCGGAAGGCGTAATTACCGTAGAAGAAGGCAAAACCGCCACCACCCAACTGGATATTGTGGAAGGTATGCAGTTTGACCGCGGCTACATTTCTCCTTACTTTGTAACCGATTCCGAACGTATGGAATGCGTATTGGAAAACCCGTATATCATTATTACGGATAAAAAGATTTCCTCTATGAACGAACTCTTGCCGGTTTTGGAAAAAATCGTACAAAGCGGCAAACAGTTCCTCATCATTGCCGAAGATGTGGACGGCGAAGCGTTGGCTACCTTGGTAGTGAACAAACTCCGCGGTACCTTGAAAGGCTGCGCGGTCAAAGCCCCCGGCTTTGGCGACAGACGCAAAGAAATGCTGGAAGATATCGCCATTTTGACGGGCGGCGAAGTGCTCAGCGAAGAACGCGGCATTAAGTTGGACAAAGCCGAACTCGCTATGCTCGGCCAATGCGCCCGCGTAGTAGTGGATAAAGAAAACACCACTATCGTCAGCGGTAAAGGCAGCAAAGAAGCCATCGCGGCACGCGCCGAACAAATCCGCAAACAGATTGAAAACTCCAAGAGCGAATACGACAAAGAAAAACTCCAAGAACGCTTGGCTAAACTTTCCGGCGGTGTAGCCGTTATCAGCGTAGGGGCTGCAACGGAAACCGAATTGAAAGCCAAAAAAGCCAAAGTGGAAGATGCCAAAAACGCGACCAAAGCCGGCGTGGAAGAAGGCCTTGTGCCCGGCGGCGGTGTGGCGTTGGCCCGCAGCCAAAGCGCTTTGGAATCTTTGAAAGCCGACAACGACGATATCCGCACGGGTATCAATATTGTAAAAAAAGCCTTGACGGCTCCCTTGAAACAAATTGCCGCCAACGCAGGTTTAGACGGTGCCGTAGTGGTGGATAAGGTGCTTAGTATGAAAGGCGCCGCCGACGGCTACGATGCCGAAAACAACACATACTGCGACCTCTTGAAAGCGGGCGTAGTGGACCCGGCAAAAGTGGTCCGCACCGCGCTTGAAAATGCGGCCTCTATCACCGGCACGGTACTTTTGACCGAAGCCCTGGTGGCAGATGCTCCCGAAAAAGAAGGCGCTCACGCCCCCGCGATGCCCGGTATGGGCGGAATGGGCGGTATGATGTAATTTAACAGCCTGTACACTGACCGGGGTACTTTAAGTGCCCCGGTTTTTTTATGTTAGCGGGCGAAAATGGGAGCGGGCTACGCTATTTTTTAGGTCCTTTGGCCCTGGGGGAAAGTAGGTCTTTTGGGAACTGGAAAAAATTTAAATAGTTGTATAAAATATATATAAAGAATCATTTAGGAGGATGTATGAAGAAACTTTTAGCAGTTGCTTTAATGCTCGGCGTATTAACCGCGGTGGTTTCGGCACAACCGTATAAACCTGCCGTAAATTCCACTTTTCCCCAATGGGTTCAACGCAATCAAAAGATTTTGTCGTATTTGGATTGGAAAAAAGCAACCGACAAACAAGCCGCCCGCAATCAGGCCGCCGCTAAAAAGGCTTACAACTCTATCCCGGCCAAAGCCAAAGCGCAGGCTAAAATTTCCTGGACTAACTATTATCAAAATCTTCGCACCAATAATACGGAAGTTTGGACCGAAAGTTATACTTGCAGCGTAATTTTAATGGATTACAATGAAAAAAACGGCTTGGGTACGGTCAATGTGGCGTTTAAAAACGACTGCTTTAAAGATATGCAAAAAAACGCCTTGCAAGACTGGTTTACTTTCCGCATTAACTTATCTAAATTTGATGCGCCCAACCAAGAAGAAAGTTTTGAATATGAATACAACAACAAGGGCGACGGTGCCGCAAGCAAAAATTTAAAGGCGTTCAAACATATTAAAATCGCCAATACCGATTATTACCAGTTTGCTATGCCGGTGCGCACTCCTGCCTTAAAAAACGGATTCAAAGCACTCTTCCCAACGCACAAAAGTTTTATCACCGCGGAGAAAGCCGCACTGGCATTAAAATTACTGCCGAAACACTCCGCCATCTCAACGTATGAACAAAGATAACATCCTTATCTTTGGTATAGAAAAAAAAATTTAAAAATATCCCTGGCTGATGCCGGGGATATTTTTGGGGGCCTATATGCGTCTAGGCCCTTTGACCCTGGAAATTTGATACTAAAAATCATATGATTAATAAAGAAGGATATTTTCAACACGAGGAAAACCTATGAAAAAATTATTAGTTTTACTGTTGGCTTTTTGCGGTTGTGCGGCTGTTTTAAATGCACAAACCCCAAATGTCTCCCAAAAACTTAACACCGCACTGAAAAAGAAATTAGCGGCATCTTCTTCTACCAATGCCCACGAAAAGGGTGTTATTATGATTAAAATGACGGTAGAAGCGCGCTTTACCGACGTGTACGCAAACAATGATCCCATTGTTAAAGAATGTCCAGCCGTCCGCATTGCCCCCAATACACTGTTGGCTTCCCGTGCGTGCATTGATTTAAGCGGAAAAGGCGAACACATTAAATATATGGGTGCGGGCGAAGCCCCCGAAGTTACCATCCAAAACGTACAACGCTGGATTTCTAATGTACGCGTGGCAGGGGTAACAATCCAGCCCAAAGATTTCCGCCAAAATGACAAATTACTGCTTATTGCCATTGACGGCACCAACGCCAAGTTGAAAGCCGCCGTTGAAAAATTGCCGATTTCTGACCTGTTTGTTGCGAAAAATGCAAAAAGATTGCAAGATACGTTTCCGGAAATGATTCTTAACCGCGACGATATGGTTTTCAACAGCCGTGAGTGCGCAGAAGTGGACATTGTAAATGTCTGCACGGGCACGCAATGCTTTCAAGTCTGCTGGAAAGTTATTGACGGCGATACCGGGGATCCGGTCTTTGGCAGAAACCCCGACAAAAGCAATTTGGACTTTTTGTTAGGTTTTAACGCAACGAACTCCAAAAAAGACAAACGCAAATCCGGACGTTGGTATCATTTCTTGACACAAGGTTCCTTGAATTTCTTAAAAACTAGTTTGCCCGCTACGGAATGGAATTACGTTGCTTCTCACGTTAAAGACGAAAGAATCTACAAATAAAGTTGTTTTTAATCAAAAACTTTAAACACCCGCTAATTGAGCGGGTGTTTTTCATTTATATTACCCATTTTTGCCCGATATTTTATAGAATAAAAGTAACTTAAAAAAGGGGGAAAATATGGCTAATAATCCTATGTTTAATGAAGCCGCTTTTGAACGCGCGCAAGAATCTGCCCGTGCCGTGCAGCCAATGACGTTGCAAGGCACTATTAACAAAACCTTCTGCCTGCTGTTTTTATGTGTGGTGGGAGCAATGTTTACTTGGACAAACCCGCAAGTTTCCGGTTTGGCAATGGGCATATCTGCCATTGGTGCATTTGTGCTGGCGATGGTAACATTCTTTAAACCGTCCATATCGGCCTTTACCGCGCCAATTTACGCATTGTTGGAGGGGGTCTTGCTGGGAGCGATTTCCGCCCAATACAATGCCCAATTTAAAGGCATTGTGTTTAATGCCGTGGCAATTACATTTCTCGTGTTTTTTGCGATGCTTTTTATCTACCGCACAAAAATTATTAAAGTATCGCGCGGGCTGATGATTGGTATTTTTTCGGCTACGCTTGCTATTTGTGTGTTATATATCGGTTCGTTTATTTTATCGCTTTTTGGCGTAAGCACGGCTTATTTAACGTCTAACTCGCCGTTGTCTATCGGCATTAGCGTAGTGGTGTGCATTGTGGCGGCCTTAAACTTTTTGTTGGACTTTAATTTTATTGACGAAATGACCTCCCGTTTTGCCGCGCCTAAATATATGGAGTGGTACGCCGCGTTTAGTTTAATGGTTACGCTCGTTTGGCTGTATATTGAAATTTTACAGTTACTGGCCAAATCGCAAAAACGCTAATCGTGCCGGAACCGTCCAAATTTTGTAAAATTAAAGAGTAAAGAAACCCCGCTGTCAGGGCGGGGGGAATTATTAAAGGAGCCAAAAGAAACTATGAATTTTGACAGCATCAAAAAAATTCAGGATATGGACCTGAAAAATAAAAAAGTATTGGTGCGCGTGGATTACAACGTACCCTTGAAAGACGGTAAAGTAGATAACAACAAACGTATCGTCGCTACCGAAAAAACCATTAAATATTTGCTTGAAAACAACTGCCGCATCGTGTTAATTGCCCACTTGGGCCGCCCGAAAGGCAAGGTAGTACCGGAATTTAGTTTGGCTCCCGTGGCCGCCGAAGTGGAAAAATTGTTCGGTGTACCGGTGCATTTCGCCAAAGATTGCGTAGGCCCGGAAGCCGATAAAGTAGTAGCCGAAACCAAAAACGGCGAAATCGCCCTTTTGGAAAACCTCCGCTACCACCCCGAAGAAGAAAAGAACGATGCCGAATTTGCCAAACAATTGGCTAAACACGGTGAAATCTTTGTACAGGAAGCCTTTGGTACGGTTCACCGCGCCCACGCTTCCACCAGCGCCATTGCGGACTATTTGCCCGGCTGCGCGGGTTTCCTCGTGCAGAAAGAAGTGGAATTTTTAGGTAAAGCCCTTGAAAACCCTGCCCGCCCGTTTGCGGCTGTGGTCGGCGGTGCCAAAGTATCCGATAAAATTATGTTGCTTAACAATTTGATGGACAAAGTAAACGTCCTCGTTATCGGCGGCGGTATGGCTTATACTTTCCTCAAAGTGCAAGGGCACGAAATCGGCAAATCTTTGTTTGATGCCGAAAAAGAAAACGAAGCCAAAGCCGTTTTGGCCAAAGCCCAAGAAAAAGGCGTTAAAATCTTGCTGCCCGTGGACCACGTTTGCGGTAAAGAATTTGCCGAAACCACCGAACCCGTATCCGTGGAAGATATCAATATTCCGGCTGATTTAATGGGGTTGGATATTGGGCCGAAAACGATTGCCTTGTTCCGCGAAGAATTGCTCAAATGCAAAACGATTTTCTGGAACGGACCGATGGGCGTTTTTGAATTCCCGAATTTCGCCAAAGGCAGTTTTGCCGTGGCCCAGGCGATGATTGATGCCACCAAAGCCGGTGCGACCACCATTATCGGCGGCGGCGACAGCGTTAACGTGCTTAAAAAAGGCAAATTTAACCAAAAAGAACTTTCCCACGTTTCCACCGGCGGCGGTGCCAGTATGGAATTTGTGGAAGGTAAGGAACTGCCTGGATTGGTGGCGTTAGCCAAATAAGCCGGAAATTCTGACAGACAGTGTTTTTTCCCGCGTCCGCAAGGGCGCGGGCTTATTTTATACAGGCAGAACTTCCCGGATTAGTGGCGTTAGCCAAATAATCCGGCAAGACTTTGCCAACTGAAAAAACTATCTACACAAACCGGGCCTGTTATTTAGGCCCGGTCTATTTTTGCCAAAAAGGAACTGCCCGGATTGGTGGCGTTAGCCAAATAAGCCGGAAAAGACTTTTTGTCCAACAGGAACAAAATCTAACCCAAACCGGACCTGCTGTTTAGGCCCGGTTTTTTGACGTCATCCCGTAAGAATGGGCGGCCCCGCAGGGGCAGTTGGGGCAAAGTATTAAAACTAGGACTCGCCTTCCAGTAAAATTCCTGCCAGAATTTTCTTGCAGGCCGGGCTCGCGGTTGCCGTGGAACTATATGCACACAAACCAAAACATCGCTGCGCCTTTCTCGTCCCTACGAGCACCAAGCAGTTGGTGCGCGCTCTTGCTCAATATTTCAATAAAAAACCCAGACATTAAGTCTGGGTTTTTGTATAATTATAGGGTCTCGGCCACAAGTCGCCGCGTTAATACCTCTGCCACTCGCAATTCCGCATCGCCATACCCGCCTTTCGGCTTTCAGCCTCAAACTCGTATAAGGCTCCGGCTTTCTCGTCCCTACGCAGGCAAAGCAGTTTGCCTGCTCTCTGCGTATAAATTAAAAAAACCGGACTTTCGTCCGGTTTTTAAATTTATTGCGCAGAGAGGGACTCGAACCCTCAAGCCTTGCGGCATGCGCCCCTCAAACGCACGCGTATACCAATTCCGCCACCTGCGCGAAAATCTTACTAATGAGGGTTTTAAAGAACATCTTTGCGACTACATATATATTTTACTAAAAAAATATGCACCGCGCAACTAAAATCACCGCCGAAAAAAGGCGACAACCTAATTATTTGCCGGGTACCGCCGGGGCTGTAGCCGCCGGAACTTTTACCGAGTCCAATACCGAGACGGACGATTTTTTGTTGGAAGCAATCGTCAGCACGACGGAGGTACACATCAAAATAAGGGCCAAAATAGCGGTAAATTTGTTAATAGCATTAAAGGCAGTAGGGCTGGCAAATAAGTTATCCGCACCCGACGCGCCGAAAATACCCGCGGCGGAACCTTTGCCACTCTGCAAGAGGACGAGTAAAATCAAAAGAATACAAACAATAAAGTGCAAAATCAAGGTTAAGGTGTACATTTGTAAATCTCCTATAAAAAATAACACTTTTATTATACAATTTTTTTTTATTTTTAGCAGAAGTTCTTGGAGTTGCAAAAATAGGATATTTCTATTAGAATATAAATAGCCGTATTTAAAGGAGGATCTTATGAACAAAGGGTTTACATTAATTGAACTGTTAGTTGTCGTTTTAATTATTGGTATTTTGGCATCGGTCGCGTTGCCGCAATACCAAAAGGCGGTAATGAAAGCCCGCCTGATGAAATGGATTCCTGTAATGCGCAACATTGCCGATAATGTGGCCGTGTGCAAACTGGCAACGGGCAATAAACTGTGCACATTGGATGAAATGGGTATTGAAATAAAGGATAAAAACGGTAATATCATTACCACCGGCGGCAATGACACAATGTTAGACGAGTTCTTTTATTTCAAACGCGAAGGCGATGCCTGGTATGCGGTAGGCACTTATCCCTATGCCGGAGAATATACGATTCAGTTACTGGCAAGAGCAAACGGGGAGTTTAGAGTTCGCGCCAATTCCAACCACCCTAAGGGATATAAACTAGTTAGAAGTATGTGGAGCGATTGCGAAAGCGCAGACGGCTGGGTATATTGCAAATAATGTTTAAAATGGTTTAGAACACCCCCGGGGTATTCAATACCCCGGGGGTTTAACATATCTTTACGGCAGTTCGTACATACGGTAAGCCCAATTTGTCGCCACATAACGCCCCTGCATAACGTGCTCGCAAAAATCGCCCGGTTTGGCCGTATAATTGCTGCCCGTCCATTCCCAGCAATACATTTTGTCCGCACTCACCCCATTTGCCACCGTATTCGGGTGCACATAAGTAAACCCGCCGCATTTATAGGGCCCTTTTAAAAACATAGAAGAAGATAAAAAGTGTCTGCTGCCCCAATTATTATTTACAATCGGTTCATAAGTATCATTTCCGCGGCTGTCCTGCGTGGTTAAACCGCATTGGGAAGACCGCCCGTGATTGGGTAAGTTAATGTCCAAATCCACTTCGTCAAACTGATGCGGATAATCGTTAGCGGCCAAATAAAAGGCTTCTTGCGCCGTCGCCAATGTACGCGTACTCGTCCGCAGTTCCGCCGCCCGGCTCTTCCAAACCGCCTTTTCGTATTGCGGTACAGCCACCGCCGCCAAAATACCGATAATTAAAACCACCACTAATAACTCAATAAGCGTAAAGCCGCCTAATCGGCCCGTAAACAAGTTTTTCACACGACACCTCATTTTTGATAAATTTTACTACAACTTAAAATTTATCAAAAAAAAAATAAAACAACCCTTTTAAAAGCATCTGGCAACGAACAATATTTCATATCCAAAATGGTATAATATAATATCTTAGTTTACGTCGGAGTCTTACAAAAATGAAACCTTTACTGGCCGCCTGGGTCTGCTGGGCTATTGTGGGCCTTTCTCCCGTAGCGGGAAAATTTGCCGTAGGGGTAATCAGCCCCGCCTTGCTCGTGTTTTTAGGCACGCTTATCGGTGTACTTTATTTCACCCCGTGGATTACAAAAAACCACAAATGGGGAGAACTCTTAGCCAAAGAAACTTTATGGAAATTCCTGTTTATCGGCACTTTCGGCACGGCCCTGCCGTTTACCATTTCGCTTATCGCACTCCACTACACTACGCCGGGCAACGCGGCTATTTTACAGCAGAGCGAACTCTTTTATTCCCTTTTATTTGCCTGTATTTTTCTGCGCGAATTTCCCAGCCGCCAGCAACTGGCCGGAAGCGCACTAATTGTACTGGGTGTGCTGATTATCCTTATGAAAGAGCAATACACCCCGCGTTGGACAGGCGATTTGCTTATTGTCGGCAGTACCTGGATGTTGCAGGCAGGCTCCACCTTAGCCAAAAAACTTCCTAAAACATTGGACCACCGCGTAATTGGTATGGCGCGCAATCTGTTTGCCCTGCCTGCGCTTGTGGTCATTTTGGCGGTTATGTGGATGATGAAGGAAACCTTTGTATTAAAACCCAATGTGCAAATGTTTTCCGTTTTAGCCTATACGGGTATTTTAAAATACGGCCTTGCGATGGTGGTATGGTACAAGGCTATCCGCGCACTTGATTTAAGCAAAGTAACCGCAATTTATCTTTCTTACCCTGTACTGGCACTGCTGATTTCCGCCTTGGTCGGGTTTGAAAACATTACCCTCCACCAAGTAATCGGCCTTACCGTAACGTGTGCGGGGGCATATTGGGTCAGCCTTACTGTTAAAAAAGAGGGCCATTAACCCTATAAATTAGGTAAAATATAATATATGTTTAAGGTATCCCCGGTAGCCGCCATTTGGCTGGCTTGGTTTTTTGTTGCATCTAATGTCGTGGTAACCAAATTTGCCACGCCCTATGCGGCTTCGGCCTTGTATATGCTGGTCAGTTGTGTGGCGGCAACGGTGCTTTTTTTGCCGTATCTGCTCAAAACAGGCGGGCATAAGGTATTATTTAAAAAGGGTGTTTGGCAACAATGTTTGCTAATGGCTACGTTCGGCACAGCCTTGCCAATGACGATTTTTATGTTGGCCCTTAATTACACCACGCCCACCAATGCCGCCGTTTTAAACCAGTTTGAAATGGTCTATTCCCTCATTATGGCGTACTTTTTACTGGGGGAAAAACCGACCGGCAAGCAGTTTTTCGGCTCGGCGCTCATCATTTTCGGCGTCGGCATTTTGCTGTGGCATACCGGGATGTCCGTCCAATTAAAGGGCGACTTGCTGATTTTGGGCAGTTTGTGGATGTTCCAATTAAGCCATATTTTTGCCAAAAAATTGCCCGCCGATATGCCGCCCGCGTTAATTGCGGCGGCACGCGCTATTTTTGCTATTCCGGCGCTTGCGCTGCTGACGGGTGTGCTATGGGCCATACAGGGGCCGCAGTTGTTTGTTACGTCCTCGGGTATTTTGTGGGGGACCTTGGCGTTTAGCGCGGTGTGCAACTATTTCATTGGAAACACGTTTTGGTACACGGCTATCCGTAATATGCACTTGGGCAAGGCAACGGCGATTATTTTGTCTTACCCGGTGTTGACGTTTGTTTTGTCCGTTCTGCTTAAACAGGACACAATTACGATTTACAAAGTGCTGGGTATGGTACTTGCTATGACGGGTGCCTATATCGTTACCGGCATTATCAAAGGAGAAAAGAAATGAAAAAACTCGTTTTATTTGACTTGGACGGCACGCTCGTAAACGCGGGCGGCGCGGGACGCACCTCTTTGCGCAAAGCCATTAAGGAACTCTACGGCGTGGAGCCGGAGTTTGACCACAGTTTAATTTCGGGCCGGACGGATTTAGATAATTTCTCCATTGTCTATTCCCTTATCAAAAAAGGCAAAAAACCTACTGCCGCCGAAATGAAAAAAATGAAAGCCAAATATTTGGAAATTTTGCCTACCGAAGTACACGCCGTCGTCCGTTGCAAAAAATACGATTTAATACCCGGTGTGGAAAAATTTTTAAAGATGCTCGCCAAGGATAAAGATGTTATCTTGGGGTTGGGAACCGGCAACTTGGAAGAAGGCGCCAAAATCAAATTGGAACCCAGCAAATTAGCCTCTTATTTTACCGTGGGCGGATACGGCGAAGACGGACAAACCCGCGAAGAAATGCTCCAAGCGGCCGTTAAACGCGCTGAAAAGAAATTCAAAACTAAATTGGAACCCGACCAAGTGTACGTCATCGGCGATACGCACCGCGATATTTGCGCCGCAAAAAACTGCGGTTTCCATAGTGCGGTACTGACCAACGGATTTGGAGATGCGCAAAAAATCCAACGCGCCGCCGCCGAATTGGAAACCAAAGATTTTAACGACCTTACCACGTTCTGCGTGTGGCTCGGTTTAAAAACCGACCCGAAGGGAGTAAAACGCGGCAGTTACATTATGCCCGCCAGCGCGATTGAACACGTTTTTTTCAGCCGCACAGGCATTGACGAAGACCGCCTGAAAATGCTGCGCATTAAAAAATATTCCGACCTTGAATCCGGAACCATTATGTAAGGGCGACCTATGGAATGGTACACCGCCGCTGACAGATTTACAGAAGCATTAGCCTCCCCGGACCCGACCCCGGGTGGGGGGGCTGCCGCCGCTATGGCGGGCGCGATGGGTTGTGCGCTTGCAATAATGGCGGTAGGCACTACGCTTAAACGCAAAGCCACGCCCGAAGATATCCGCCCGAAACTTACCCAAAGTTTAAAACGCTTGGCCGCCTTTAAAACGGAACTGAAATCTTATGTTCAAAAAGACGGAGAAGCATACGCCGCCTATTTAACCGCTAAAAAACTGCCCAAAGAAGCACCCGAAAGAGAGCAAGCCGTACAAGATGCCCTCTTGTTTGCGGCGCGCGTTCCGGCCTCGGCGGCGAGTGCGGCCTTGCATTGTTTAAAAGAAGTGGAAACCATTAAAGGCAATATTGCCGAAATTATTTTGTCGGACATTGCCTGTGCGCGCCATTTATTGCAAGCCTGCATTAAATGTTCGGTAGAGAGCATACAGGCCAACCTGGCATTTATCAAAAATGAAGACCGGGTAAACGAATTAAATAAGCAGATAACCACCTTGTTGAAAGCCTGCTGAAAGGATACGTTATGAGCGAAAAAGCCAACAAAAGAAGCGGTATGCTGGGTACTATTTACAATATGCTACCCGGTATTGATGACGACTATGCCGCCAAACTCGTCTATACGCTGGAAAACAAAAAATCACTGCCCCGCTTGCAGCAGGATATTGCCGATATTGCCGCCCAGTTAAGTTCCGATTCGCCAATGACGGATACGACAATTGCCAAAATTTTGTTGGATGAAATCACTATTCCGGCGGCCTTGCGCCAACTGCGCATTTACAACAACGCAACTTCTATGACCGAACTTTGCGCCGCGTTGGAAACACCCGCCAAAGATACGGCTAAACTGTTGGAAGTATATTCCTCTTTTTCCTCACGTAAGTATTTTGACGAGGAATTTGCCGCCGCCTTGAAAGATGTGCAAGACTCCGATTTAAAAGACGAGGAAAAAGCCCAGCACGCCGTAAATAAACTTTTAGAACAGGCCAACGCGGTTTTGCAAAATTCGCCCAAAATCATCCGCCAGAATAAAAAAGATATTTTTAAAACGGCAGACAAATACCATTTAACCGTTAAATTAACAGCGGAGTTGCAACTCCTATATACGCAGCCGGCCAGCATTTCATTCAAGCCGGAATTTGACCGCCTGCACAAACAGTTGCTCGCCATCAATCCGGACGCCCCGCTCTGCGCTTCTCTGGCGGCCCACACAATGCTCTGCCAAATTACACCCAAAGATGCACAAGATGTTGCAGAATTATCCAAACGGTTAAACGGGCAATTATTAGAAGAAGATTTGCTGATTATCGCTTGCCGTTATTTAAAGGTAAAATCCCCGCGCGATATTGCCGCCACCTTTGAGGCCGTACTTAAAAAGTTGCCGCACGTTTCCAGCCCCGAAGAAAATCTGGGCCTTGCCGTGCGCGTACTTTTGGACGGTACCGCCGACAGTTTTGACAAAGCCTGCCGCCAAGCCTCTTTGGTGCGGGAAAAGGAAATTTTGCGCCAAAATTTGGCCAAAAAAGATTTATACAGCGGCTACGAATACGACCTGGCAGACCGCTTCGCCGGGAAAAAGACCTTCGTCCAGTTGGAACGCGAAATGGCTGATTTGCTAAAAGCCTTGCCCCATTGTTCCGACGAAAAAGACAACAAGGAACTTGCCTGTAAAGTGCTTTTGGGAACTATGAGCCAAGAAGAAGCCGCCAAACAGGCACAGTACCTGCGCGATATCAAAGCCAAAACCATCACGCAAGGTCTTGCACCGGAACTGATGAAAAGTTACCTCGGCACAAAACCAGCCGAAGAATTGCTCCAATTTTTTGACAAGTCGCTCGCGCCGTTTACCTTTTGGAAATCAGACCGGGAAAAACATATGTTCGCCCTGCGTACACTGGTGGGGGAATTAAACGGCACTTACAACCGCCGTATTTCGCAATTTATATTGGAAATGTTGGAAAACGGCTCGTCGGTGGAACTCTTAACCGATATGTTAAGTAACATCCAACAGCGCAAAACCAGCCGTGCGGAATTAGAGGAACTGTTGGAAAGTTACAAACAGGCACGCGCCGCGTCAAAATAAAAAGATAAAAAAATACTGTTAAATTGTGCGATAATTTGCTATGCTTTTATCGTACCGTGTTATATTTATTTTATATAGGGTGATTACACAATGAGATATTGGGTCTATATCAATGATAAAGTAGAAGGTCCTTACGACGAGAATAAACTGGTAACGCTTAACGGCTTTACCCCTGATACGCTGATTTGCGCAGAAAATGCCGCTTCCGGCGGAAGCCAAGAGTGGGTAAAAGCTTCCAGCGTGTTTGAATTTGATGCCGTTACCGAGCCACAGCCGGCTCAAACGCCTGCGGCTGCCGAAACGGCCACAACTGCCGCGGCTACTGCCACCGCCGCACCTGCGGACGGACAAATTGCCATCTTACTGGAAAAGTTGGAACAATTAACCACCCAAATTACAGGGTTGCAATCCAAACTGGACAATGTACAATCCAAATTGGACGAAGCGATCGCCACGCAAAACGCCCGCAATTTTGAAACCAGCGACCACCCGGCCTATATTCCGCCGCAAGACGACGGGCGCGCAAACACCATCACCCTTACGCGCAAACCGATTGAAGAAGAACATTTGGAATCGGACTCCATTGAAAACACGGAAAACTTAGTTTCCCAAGCGGAAAATATTGTCGCGGCGGCCAACAAAGAGGAAAAACCGCTTGATATGTTGGGCCCCGTGGACTTGGGCGAAACCAAGCACGACACCCCGACCGAAGTATCCTTGGGTTCAAAAGCCGAAGAAGCCGTGGTACTCCGCTCCGCCTTGGATTCCTTATACGGTCAAAAACCGGTTCAGACCCAGGAAGAAAAAGAAAGCACTTTCCAAGATTTGCTGACTCCTCAGCAAGCCAAAATGTTAGCAGACCAAGCCGATGCTCACAAAAAAGCCCAAGAGGAAACCACCAAAGAAGTTTCCGGCCTTACCGCCGGGACCGTAGAAACAGCCCCCAAAGCGGACGAAGCCGCCAAAGAGGCGTTCCTGTCTGAAATCGGCGCCGCCCCCAAAGAAGACGTTTTAGACCAGGTTATTAAAGAAAAAGAAGAAGAAAAGAAAGAAAACACCTTTAAAATGGCCGCTGCGGCTGCTGCTGGTGCGGTAGCCGGCTTGGCAGCCGCCGAAGGGCTTAAACAAAAAGAGGAACAGCCCGCACAAGGCTTTGAAACGGTAGAACAAGCCGCCGCGGAACCTTTGCCGGAAAATAAAACATTAGATTTTACCAACGAAGAGCCCGCTCTCTCTATCGCGGCAGATAAAGAAGAACCTGCCAAGGAAGAGCCCGTGCTTCCGGCCAACCAGTTGCCGGCGGATATGCCTGCTGATACTCCGGCGCAACAACCGCAAGAACAGCCCGCCACGGCCCCTGCGTTTAACGGCGATTTGCCTTCCTTAAATGAAGCGGGAGTAAAACCTGCTACACAAACGGAAGATACCGACGAAAAAGAAGAAACGATGCAGGAACTTGTGCCTGGTGCCAAGGCCGAAAAACCCGAAGGTGTACTGATTACCGACGACGACTTGAACGAAGCCTTTGCCGAGAGAGATAACCAACCCGAGCAATCGGTAGAACAGATGTTTGGCTTGGATAACCAACAAGCCCAAACAGAAACCCCTGCGGCACAAGAAGAACCGGTCCAAGATAATTCAGCGTCGCAGGAAGTACCGCAATTTAGCGACCAGACAGCGGATAAGCCTCTCCCGGTGGGCAATCCCAATGATTTGACCGAAATTGAACTTAAAGAAGGTTCTACCTATTTGATTTCGGACTTTGTTCCTCCGGCCCAGGCTTCTAATGAACTGCCTAAGGAACTGACGAATTTAAACACCAAAAAACAGGCACAAGATACTAGTGAGGGCAAAACCGAATTGCAAGAAATGGTAGCCCCGCTCAAACAGACCGAAAAAGAGGCCGAACCTGCCGCCGACGCGCCGAAAGACGTTACGGTTTCCCAAGTGATTTTGGAAAACACCATTAAAACCAAACGCGGTGCGAAACTGGACATCAAAACGGTGCCTATGGTACCGGAACCGGCCCAAACGGAACGATTGCATTTTGAAGGATTAGATGACGACATCAACACCCAACACGACATAAAAAATGCTGATGTAAAGTCTTCCGGCAATATGACAAAGGCCGTCGTGGGTATCCTGGTTACTCTGTTGTTGGCTGCGCTTATTTATGTAATGCTCGCGTTTATGAACTTAATCCCGGCGCAGTTTAACCTGTTGGCTGATAAGCACCAGCCGGCACAAACGGTAACGCAAAGCGCCGAAATGGACGAAATGTTGGGCAATCAGCCCCAACAACCCGCCCCTGTAACGGCTGCCCAACCTGCCCCGAATCCGCTTGATACGGTATTAAACGAGGTAAAAAACTACCGCTTGATGAACGGCTATACGTTACAACAGTTTATTGAAGCCAAGCACCCGGCTGCCAAAAACTTAATTACCTGGGATATTTCCACGGCCGTGGACCCGGACAATTATTCCATTTTGGTAAAAGTTCCGCCGGAGAATCCGCAGAGTTTTAAAATCTCTTACCGCTTTAATTACAATGCGGTAAGCCAAGCATTGGACCCGACAATTTCCGACGCTAAAAACCTGTTAGATTCCGCCAACCAAGGTACTATGCCCGCCCAACAACAGGCGGCCCAGCCGTACCAAGGCGCAAAATAAGTAACATTTAAAAGAAAAGTACCCCTGCTGTTAAGGCGGGGGTATTTTTTATAGTTTTCGGCAGACTAAAAAGGAGGATTTTCTCCATCCAAAAAAACCCCGGGAAAATATCCCCGGGGCTGACACAATCAAAAGCACTACAAGTTATCTGGCCGCATCTTTAATCACGCTTTCTAATATGTGAAAGGCTTTTTCCGCCCAATTCATACTCACCCACTCATACGGACCGTGCGGATTTTCGTAACCCGCAAAAATATTAGGCGTAGGCAAGCCGCGCAAAGAAAGTTGGGAGCCGTCAGTCCCGCCGCGCGCCTGCGTCAAGCGGTAGGGAACCTGATTTTCCTTTAAGGCTTTTTCCAACAACTCCATAGATTGCGGATTTTTCTTTAAAATTTCACGCATATTGCGGTATTGTTCTTTAAATTCAATCTCAATTTTGGCCGCGGGATATTTTTTTCTTTTTTCTTCCACAAGGGCGCATAAGTCTTTTTTAAACTGCTCAAATTTAGCCAAATCGTGCTCGCGGACGATACCTTGCACGCAAGCGGTATCCAAGGCCCCGGTAATGTCTTTAAACAGGACAAATCCGTCCTCGCCGTCCGTGGTTTCGGGCAATTTATCTTCCGGCCAGGAAGAAATAATATCCGCCGCAATGCGCACCGGGTTTGCCATAAAACCCTTGGCGGAACCGGGGTGGCAGGACTTACCTGTAATGTTAATGGTTACGGTATCGGCATTAAAATTGCCGCAGTCAATGTCGCCCAAGGTCGCACCGTCAATGGTATAGGCAAAGTCGGCCGCAAATTTCTTTACATCAAAATACGCAATGCCCGTACCCGTTTCCTCATCAATGGTAAAGGCGGCCTTTACCGGGCCGTGCTTAATTTCGGGATGTTGCAACAGATATTCACCCAAGGACATAATGACAGCAATTCCCATTTTATCGTCTCCGCCAAGCAAAGAATTGCCGTCTGCGGTAATGATAGTATCGCCCTTGCAAAGTTTCAAATTAGGGGCTGTTTCGGGCGATAAAAACATCTTTTTATCCGCATTGATGGTCAGCGTACCGCCGTCATAATTTTCGTGGATAACGGGGCGGATGTTGGCGCCGTTATAATCGCACACCGTATCCATATGGGCAAAAAGGCCGATAGTGGGGGCCTTTTTATCGGTATTAGCCGGGATAAGCCCGGTTACAAAGCCGTATTCGTCCACCTCTACCTCGGAAAACCCGATTTTACGCATTTCGTCAGTCAATTTATGTGCAAAGGAAATTTGGCTAGACGTGGTGGGGGTTACGTTGCTGGTGGGGTCACTAGTGGTCTCCACTGCAATATAACGGGCAAAGCGGTTGTAAATGATTTGTTGCAAAGGATTCATAAAATTCTCCATAAAAGGGTTAATTTATTATACAATTTATTATCTTGTAATTTGGGAGGATTAAGTGAAGAAACTCTTTTTATTTATTTTTTGCGCGGGTATGCTCGCCGCGTGCGCCTCGGTAAAGGAAGCGCAAAATGTAGCCAACTGCCAGTTCGCCTTAAAAAGTGTGGAACTGACGGATTACAATTTAACTTCATTCGGTTTTGATGTGGTGGTAGCCATTACCAACCCCAATAAAACCGAAGCCGCCACGGTAAAACGCTTTGAAGGCGTGTTAACTGCCAACGACGATAAAATGGCCGATGTTACGCTAAAAGACGTGCGCATTGAACCGCACGCCACCAAGAACGCCAAGGCCAAAATCACGGTGCCGATGTCTGCCTTTAACAGCAAGTTACTGGGGCTTATCAGTATGGGCAGCGGTACATTGGACTATCATTTAACGGGCACGATGTATTTTGACGGCCCGCTAGGAACGGAAATTCCGGTGCCTGTGGATATCGGCCGTTACGGCAGTTACAACATTACGGATTAAGAGGATTTTGTAAGAAGGACCCGGGGAGGAATATCCCCGGTAAAAATTTATCTGTTTTTGGAACCGTATGCAGAATACGGAGAGCCGCTGAAAAACGGCACAGAAACGCTCCAAAAACAGCCGATTAAAGAGTGAAGCAAGCGGCCTAATTACCCGCGCGTTTCACTCTTAGTGTTTGCCGCCCGAAAGGGTGGCAAACCACGGCTGTTATATACTTGGGTTAGCGTTTCTGGCTCAAATATAGCAGCCGTTTTTTTGCGTAAATTTTCCAAAAGCAGTTTAAAAAAAAGGAGAAACTTATGCAAAACAAAAATTCCGGCTTCACGCTGATAGAATTATTAGTGGTGGTACTGATTATCGGAATTTTAGCCGCCGTCGCCTTACCGCAGTATGAAAAGGCCGTTATAAAGTCCCGCTTGGCCCGCTTAATGCCCAATGTACGCACTATCAAAAATGCCGTAGAGGCTAATTATATGGCTACGGGTACTTACACACAAGATTTGGAATCGCTGGATGTGGGGGGATTAAACGGGTGCAATTACAATACGGCAGGGCATATGCATTGCAACGATTACTGGGTGGATATCTCTTCGGGCGTAATCAGCAGGGCCGGAAGCGCGGTAGTAGGGTTTGCTGGGAAATACGGTACTAGCAATATTCCGCTGGCATACGCAATGTATTATGATAATTCAGCCTACCCCGGGCGCATTGAGTGCTGGGCACACGCCACCAATGCGGCGGCTGTATCGGCCTGCAAAAGTATGGGGGGGACACCCGCCGAGCAAAATCTATCCCACTCCCAGCCTGGTGAAATGGGTACTCCTATGGATATTTTTATTTTGCAACAGTAATGAAAACCCCCGGTAAAAATGTTTGCCGGGGGTTTCTCATGTATCTTATCTGACAATTTTTATTACATCAAAATCAGCCGTAACACCCACGCCGATAAAAATGCCATACAAAGAGTCAGCGTAATCACTCTAAATGTGTCCTTCCAGCCGCTTTCGCGCAACATTACAAAGAATGTCGCCACGCACGGCAAGTACATCGCCATAAACACGCACGCCACCACCAACTCAGCCGGCGGCAGGTTAAACGGCTGTAACAAAGCGATAGACACGTCTTTACGCAGGCAGCCCAAAATCAGCAAAGGCGTCGTGTCCGCAGGCAGACCCAAAATATGCTCCACCGGGTAACGCGCAATCTGGGCTATCCAATTCGTCAGCCCGGAAAGTTGCATTAAATCTACAAACAGCACGCCCACCAAAATAAGCGGCAGGGCATCCCCCAAATATTCCTTCATACGAATCCACAACTTGCGCAGTAAAGGCCGCCATTGGGGAATCTGCCAAGAGGGAATTTCCATAAACAATTCAGGCGTTTCGCCTTTCATCAGTTTGTTTAAAATCGTACCCGCCAAAATACCGTTTACAAACAGGGCGAAAAATACAATCAGCATATATTTTAAGCCGTAGGGGGACAAAATGGAAATAATCATCGCAGTTTGGGAAATGCACGGCGCCAACACCAAAATAAGCGCCAAGGCAATAATGCGCTCACGGCGGGTTTCCAACACGCGGATACCCATTACCGCAGGCACCTTACAACCAAATCCCAACATAATAGGCAACGAACCGTATCCGTGCAAGCCTACCTTGTGGAGCAGGGAGTCCAAAAGTACAGCCAGGCGCGGCAGATAGCCCAAATCGCCCAAAAAGCCCAACAGCGCATAAAACGCCAACACATAGGACATTACGTCTATCAGCGCAATATGCAAGCCGTCGGTCAGCACGCCGAAATAGTTTTCGCCGCCATCGCCAAGCAACAGCATCCCCAAAGCATTGTCTTTTATCCCGCCGAAAATATGCTCCAAGAACGGAACATAATAATTTTCATACAGCGGGTCTAGAAGATTGATGAGGTGCTCTCCCACAAAGCGGACCAAAAAGAACGATACAACCAACACACACAAGGCTATCGGCAGACCCGTTACGGGTGTGGTCGCCCAACCCTGCAAATGCTCCCAAAAAGAAGCGTGCTTGTGTTTAACCGTTTGCACTTTTTGTATGATACGGCCGATAACGTGCCATTTTTCTTCCGGGTCGGCGGGAATATTCAAAGTGCTCAAAACAGATTCGTGCGAGGCAATTTTTGCCGCCTGATAGGAAAGTTCTTTTAAGCCCTCACCCGTCGTAGCGACAGTCGGAATAACCGGGATACCCAGTTGCTTTTCCAATTCCTTCACATTAATTTGAATCCCTTTGCGCACCGCCTCGTCGTATTTATTTAAAAGCAAAATGACGGGCTTTTTAAGTTGCATAATTTCCAACAGAAAATACAGGTTGCGCTCCAAGTGCGAAGCATCCGCCACGCACACAATAAAGTCGTACTCCAATTCCTTAAACAAATTATGCTTTTTCCCTTCCAAAGTCCATTCTTCTTCCAAACGGTAAAGACCGGGGATATCAATAATATCGTAAGAATCGCCGTCAAATACGGTTTGCCCGTAGTTCAGGCCAACCGTCGTACCGGGGAAATTGGAGGAAATAATACCAATGCCTGTCAAACGCGAGAAGATAAGACTCTTGCCCACGTTGGGGTTTCCGGCTAAAAGAAAAGTATTCTTTTTGGCAGTAACGATAATTTTTTTAGCAGTTTCGCGGCCGAGAGCCACCTCGGTACCGGAAACGCTGACAACCACCGGGCTGGACCCGGGCTTGCGGGTAATAAATTGTCCACGGACAAGCCCCATAGCCGCCAATTTTTCGGCCATTTTAGCATCCGTTTGAATATCTTTAATTTTCGCGGTGTTGCCCGGTTTTAAAGAGTGTAAAGTGCGAGAAGTTTCTTTTTCCATAAAAGTTAGTTTTTCCTTACTTTTATATTTTACCAAAACCATTCTGTTAATACAAGAGGACCGCGCCGACGGACTGGGGGCAGCCCATACCCGCCGCCAAACAATTTTGGTATAATTTATATACAAACTTAACCTAATAGGAGACTTATTTTATGGCTTATAAAGTAAACCCGGATGTTTGCATTAACTGCGGTGCTTGCGAATCTTCTTGCCCCGTAGCCGCTATTAGCGAAGTAGACGGCAAAAGAAGCATTGATGCTTCTAAATGCATTGAATGCGGTTCTTGCGCCGGCACCTGCCCGGTGAGCGCAATCGCTCTATAAGAGCGACCGCGAACAGGGCAGCATTGCTCCCGCCGTCCGCAGGACCCCGGTGAGCGTAATCGCTCTGTAATTTAGTTGCATAGACCACTTGTGTTTTAAAAGCCCGCACTTTTACGAGTGCGGGTTTTTATATTAAGAAATTTTCGCTTGTAGTTGTTCTGCGGGTCTTGCCCGTTGGGGAGTGCGTATAATGCGGAGGAGTATTTTTATTTGTTTGAGCCTGTAAGGCGAGTTGTAAAATACCCGCCGTTACGGCCTTTTATGGGTACTGCCCCGCCACTCTTTTTCTTGTGCAAGAAAAAGGACAAGATATTTTTGCTTGGTTTTTCTGTTTAGAAAACCAAAAATAAAGAGCCGGGGGATGTGCCCGGCCCTTTTGTTCAGAACCGTTCGGGGGGTAAATCGAAGGGTTCTGGGGGATAAATCCGTCGGCCTTTACTGGCCTTTATACTAACTATAATACAACCTAGTTAAAAAAAATGCAAGCCCTATATCAAAAATTTAGAATTATTTAAACATAATTCTTTCAGATTACAAAAAAGCCCCACCACAAAAAATTTAAAACTTTTCCCGCCGCATTGGTTATAATATAATTGGAGGGAGAATACTTATATGAAAAAACTAGGACTCATTTTTGTCTTCACACTAGCCGTCAGTCCGCTTGTGGCGCAAAACGCCGACAGCCAAGACGACTACTACACAGGGTATGAAGGCGTAGTGTTGGGCGAACGCGCTCCGCGTTCTGCCACAGATGCCATTGCCCAACAAGCCACGCAAATCCCCGGCGACATTTACCGCGGAACCTTGTTTGGCGCCGAACAAAAGAAATACGAGGGCGACACGTTAGGCAATCGCCCGCGCGCCAAGACCAAATATGTGTATGATACATCTTTGGTGCGTGCCGTAAAAATCAGTGATGTGGACCGCGTGCGTACATTAATGTATGCCAACGTAAACGTAAACGAAAAAAACTACGCGGGTATCACTCCGCTCACGATTGCCGCCGAAAAAGGCAATATGGAAATTATCAAAATGCTGGTAGAGGACGGAAAAGCCGTCGTCAATGATGCGTCCAGTTACGGTGTAACACCGATTATTTCCGCCGCGGCCGCCGGCAATACGGATGTGGTAGCCTACTTGGTTAAACACGGTGCCGACGTAACCGCCAAGGACGATTTGGGCAAAACCGCCCTCATTTATGCCTCGGGCACAGATAACTCCAAATTAATTTCCAACTTAATCGCACTTGATAACACGGCCGTCAATCTGCCGGATAACTCGGGCAATACGCCACTTATTTACGCGGCGCAAAAGGGACTTGTTAATAATATTAAAGTCCTCTTGGCGCACGGTGCTATGGTAAACTACCGCAACCCGGCCACAGGCCTTTCCGCCCTGTCCGCCGCCGCGGCCGAAGGCCACAGCGATGCCGTCCGCCTGCTCATCCGTTCGGGTAAGGCCGATGTAAATATTGCAGACCTTTCCGGTCGCACGCCGATTTTTTACGCCGTAGAACAAGGGCAAACCGACACCTTGCGCAATTTACTTTCCTTAGGCGCGGATGTAAACGCCAAGGACAATAACGGTGTAACTGCGTTAATGCGTGCCTCTTCTAAAAAACAGCAAGAGTGCTTGAACGTACTCCTCAAACAAAAGAATATTAACGTCAACGAAAAGGATTTTCAAGACCGCACCGCTATCGTTTATAGCGTTTACGCTACGGACGTGGCCCCCGCGCAGGCGCTGTTAAAGGCGGGTGCGGACATCAATTCGCGCGACCGCGACAACAACACCCCGCTTTTAGCGGCTATCAAGGCCAAAAACGACAAAGCGGCCCTGCTCCTTATCCAACAAGGGGCCGAAGTCAGCGCCGCCAATAACAACGGCGACAATGCCTTCACGCTTACCGAGCAATATCTGCCGAACTCTTTAACGTCCAATGTACTGGGCGTTAAAAAGGCTGAGGTGGTTCAGCAAGCCTTGCAAATTCAGGCGCAGAAACAAGCCGAAGTACAAGAACTGGAAAACCAACTCGCGCAAGATGAAGCCCGCGTTCAACAGATAAAAGAGGAAGAATTGGCCCAAGCCAAGGCCGCCCAAGAAGCCAAAGCCGCCGAGGTCCGCGCGCAAGTAGAGCAAGAATACCAAAACGACCCGGAATTAGAACGCTTGCAAAAACAGTTAGAAGAAGCCAGAGCGCAAAAAGAAGCGGCTATGGAAGAAGAAATTAACCGCCGCTTATCCGCTGCTGACACGCAAGTAACCGAGGCCGCCAACGCGGTTAAGGCGCAGGGTGATAGTGCTGTGCAAAAAGCACAAGACACCGCTTCCGCCGCCGAGGCCAAGGCCAAAGCCGATGCTGCCAAGGCACGCGCAACAGTTAATCAGGCCAAGGCAAAAACAACCGCCAACAGAAATACGGCCAAACGCCGCGCTACGCAAGGCCGCAGAAAAGCGGCCGCCAGAAAAACGGCTGTAAAAAATTCCGCCGCCAAAACCAAGGCTGCTGCCAAGGCAACGGTGGAGGCCGCCACGGTCAAACCGCAAGAAGTAAATATGGCGGATGTGCTGTAAAAAAGTTTTAGATATGTGAAACTCCCTAGGCTTATGCCTAGGGAGTTTTTTTGTGTCTAAAAAACCCCGCTAAAAAGCGGGGGGAAAATCGGCAGGTAAAGGCTATTATTTGGGTTGCGCTTTGCACCAAGTTAAAAAGGCCTGCCACTTTTGGTGCAAGTTTTTTGCATCTTCCACAGACAGGTTCGGCAAAAAGGAACAACTTTCCCCGTTTGTGTTTACTTGTAAGGACTCTTGTAAATAATCAGCCGCCAAATGCGCCGCACCCCAGGCTGTGCTTTCGCTTTCGCCACGCAACACCAACGGCAACTGCAATAAACCGGACTGAAACTGCATTAAATAATTTAAATGAGTAAGTCCGCCCGATACCGCCACCGGCCCGCTAACAGGCACCTTATTGGCCCGCAAGTAGGCTACAATATCCGCCAGTAAAAAGGCTATACCGCGCACCGTTCCGGCCACCCAATCGGCCTTTTGCGTAAGGGGGGATAACCCCGCCACCACAGGCGACAAAGAAAAATCCCAATACGGCGCACCCAAGCCGCCCAAGGCCGGCAAAAACCATACAGGATTTTGCGAAAGAGCGCACAAACTGTCTATTTTTTTAGCATCAAAAGAAATCCCCTGCGCGCCCAACCATTGGAACGCGCTTCCCGCCGCATTGACGGGGGCTTCCAACAAATAATCGCTTTTTGGGGTTTTGCAAGAAGCAGAAAGGGAAGTTAATAACCCCGGCAGGCAAATATTTTTGCATCCCGAATTATGCAGCAAGAACGCGCCCGTACCATAATTGATAAGCGTTTGCCCGTCCTTTAAACGGTTCCAAGCGGCGGCCTGTTGGTCGCCGACACACACGCAAAGAGGAATTTTTACCTGTTCAAATTCATACATTCCGTAATCTGCCGCACTCGGGCGGATTTCCGGCAAAGTTTCAGGCTCAATTCCAAAAGCCTTGCACAAGTCCGCGCTCCAAGTTTGCGTGCGGATATCCCATAACAACATACGTTGGGCAAGTGTGGGGTCTGCGGCAAAGGTTTTACCGCCCGTTAAATGCCAAATAAAGTAAGAGGCCACTGGCCCGATAAGCAAATTTTTTTCGCCCGCCGCTTGTTTTACCGGCGGGCAATTTTTAAGACACCAAGCAATTTTAGGTGCGGAAAAATACGGCGTTTTATATAAACCCGTTATCGCGTGAACTTCCGCCTGACTGACGGGTGCGTTTTCCGCTTCCGCCGCCGCGCGGCCGTCCTCCCAAGTAAGCACCGGGGCCAACGGCTCGCCCGTTTGCCTATGCCACAACACAACAGTAGAGCGTTGGCAGGATACGGATATACTGCGGACATTTTGCGCGCCGACTTGCGTTAAAAGAGAATTTAAAACATTTTTTTGTGCGCGCAGAAGTTCGTTCCCGTCATAAAAAGAAAGACCGTTTTGGGGGCGTTTTGGCGCAAGAATCAGGCTTTTGCGCGCAATAATTTCTCCTCTTTGGTTAAAGGCCAAAGCCCGGCAAGAAGATGTGCCCAAATCCAGCGCAACAAAAAGTTTCCCGCTCATTTTCCGACCCCTGTTTCTTGCGGCTTATACCAACGGTTTTCTTTCAAAAGCGTATAGGCTGCCTTGTCCAAGGACAAGAGCGTTTCCTCTGCTTTTTCGGTATCCATACCGGGAGTAGCGGATAAAATTTTCCCGCCGCTATGGCGCATTTCTCCGTCTTGCGTAATAAGCCCGAGATTTACACCCTCCGATACCAGCGCCACGCGTTTAAAAGAAGTATCAAACATATCCCGCCCAAAGGCCGTATAAGCGGGCGTAAGGCCCGTCAAATGGTAGAGCGTGGGAATTAAATCTAATTGCGAAACGATTTGATTGGCTTCCTGCCCCTTAAAAAGTTTCGGCGCATAAATAACCAGCGGAATACGGAAATGATTTTTTAACGAATCGTCCGCCGGACCACCGGAGGTATGGTCCGCCACGAATACAAAAATGGTATTATCAAACCAACCGTCTTCTTTGGCGCGCTTTAAAAACTCGCCAATAGACCAATCGGCAAACGACAGCGTATTTAAAAAGCCGTGCTCCCAGGAATCGTACGGATATTTGTCAAACTGCGGCAAGGTGGAGGCAAACGGCTCGTGCGTAATACCCGTAAACACCATACCCATAAAATTTTTTTCTTGGCGGTTTTTAATTTTATCAGCCGCAAACATTAAGGCATCATAATCATAGCCAAAGGGGGCGCGGTCCTTGTATTTTAACCGTTCGGGAATATCCTCCCACCCGTAACTGTCTTTTACTCCCAAGTAGGAAGCCAATGCACACAGGCGGTAAGAATCGCGGTGCGAGGTCTGCGCAAAAAAAGTGTAATAACCCGCCCGGGCAAAGTGCTTAGGCATAGGGGAAAAGGCCGTCAGTTCAAGGCCATAGCCAAACATAGGCAGCCCCGGTACCAGAGGCACACCCGCAAAAACTGCCGCAAAGCCAAAAATACTGCGCAGCCCCGCCGCATAGGCATTGGTAAAATTCACGCCGTTCTTTAAAATATCGTCAAATACCGGGGTTGCGCCAAAGTCTTGTCCGGATAAACCGTCCACATAATACGGGTGCCAGCCTTCCAAAAGAACAATCATTACGTTGTAACCTTTGGCTAGGGGATTTTTTTCCGGCTGGGCTTGGCGCATAAGCGGATAATTTTCGTCCGGCACCGTTTCGTCTGCGGCTACAAAGCGTTTTTGCGTTAGTTCCAGTGCTTTTTCCGCCGGGAACGTGTTGGAAATTTCCATTGCACCCTTTCTGCCCACCTGATAAGCCGTAAATGCGCCGTTTAGCGTAAGTGCCGCTCCGGCGGGGGAAGATGCGTAATTATATACGTCCGCCACGCCAATAGATTTGCCGCGCCCGATATGTCCGCGGATACCTAAAAAAGTGAATAAAACAATCAAAAAAAGGATTTCTCCCGTGCGGATTTTACCATAGCGGTTGGCCTGAAAGTGTTTATCCGTATAACAGCAAAACGCGCGCACCGCCCACGCAAAGCCGCCCAAAAGGATAATAAGCGGCAGCCAAACCTGTGTAAGCATATACTTTAACACATAGCCCCAATCGTTAGCCACCTGCACAATTTCCTCGGCAATATGGCGGTTTACTTTGGGAAAATAAATTAAATCGCCAATCAAAAAGCCCGTCGCAAAAATAAGTTCAGCAAATAGTACGACCGTCCAAAATTTCACCCAACCGCGCCCGCGCACAGGTAAATTTAACAAAAACAGTACCGGCCCCATAAACAGGGCTATCACGGAGAAATCAAAGCGAAGGCCGTTTAAAAAGGCGGAAAAAATTTCCGCCCCGGACAAAACGCTAAAAAAATCCCAGTTGAGCACCAACAAGGCCAAGCGCGCCACCGTAAACAGCACCCCTGCCGCCAACACGGCTAAAAAAGACAGTTTTAAGCGAAAATCGGTTTTCCGTATCATAACTACTCCGCCTTGGTTAAATTAATTTGTATGTCCTCTTCTTTTTTGGCAAATGCCTGCAACTTTGCTTTGGCTTCCGCCGGAACGGCTGCGTCCGTTAACAGCCCGGCCACCGTACTTTGCGTAGGTACCAGCACCTTGGCTAACAGTTTTAGCGTGCGCAAGAGTTCCACCACTTTTTCTTTGTCGGTAAACTCCAACTTTTCCACGCGGGAAAGTTCAGCCTTGTACTGCTTGCCGAAATGGCGCTCAAAATTGTTTTTGCGCATTAGCGAAATAATTTCTTTTTGCAAAGATTTCGCTTCGTCCAAAAGCGCCCCGCAACGGTCAATTTTTTCGCTTAAAATTTCTTGCTCACTTTTGGGTTGTTCGGCAATAGCGAAAGCCGCCTTGCGCGCTGCAAACCCCGTCGGCCCAGTGTATTCCTTACCCGTAAAAACCGGGCAGATGTTGCGGTAATCGCACCAGCGGCATTGGTTTTCGCCGGGGGTGGGGGTAAAATTGCCCGCGCGGATGTTGTCTGCTACCTTTAAAACGCCCTGCCAAAATTCAAAAATTTCCTTATCCTCTGCCCGTTCAAACGTCATTTCGTGCAAGGTGGGCAAATGGTAAAAACTCAGTTGCGCCACGCGGATTTCTTTTACGCCCGGGTCCTTTTGCTCAACAAGTGCGCGGATGGCGGGGGAGTTTTCGGCAACCTTTTGATACATATACAGTTGGTCCGGCTCACGTTGGACAGTTTTGCCCGTTTTATAGTCCAAAATTTTGATTTTTCCGTCGCCCAAATAGTCCATACGGTCCAAAATACTGATAAGGCTCAGCCCGTCAATATCCAGTGTACTCTTCATTTCCACGGACAGCGGGTGCGCAAAAGTAGCCGCGTTTTTGGCATAATAGGACTCAATAATCCGCCGCCCCTCTGCATATCCGGCCAGTTCCTTTTCAAGCGACGCATAGCCTTTTTGTTCATAGGTTGTTTTGTTCCAATGGTTCTCAAAAAACACCAATGCTTCCGCCAAAGTGGGGAAAACCGGGTTTGCCGGGTTGTAAATGTATTCCATTACCTCGTGCAACGCAGAGCCAAACGCAAAGTAATACTTGGGTTGCTCGGGCAACATATGGACATAGCGGAATTTGTACTTCTGCGGGCATTCCTTATACATACCCATTTTAGAATAGGAAAACGATAAATTTCTGGCCATAAAATACTCCCAAAATACAGTTAGTTTATTGTACCATTTTACAGAGCAACTCGCCGATAAAAACAAGCATCGTTAAAAAAAGAGAGGGGAAAACCTAGCCCACAAAAAAGCCCCGCTTTTAGCGGGGTAATAGACCCATATTCAACTTAAATTTATTTTTTATTTAATCCCCAAATTGTTAGAGCCATAGAGGTTAAACTGCGCTGCCGCTCCTCTATACAATGCTCATTCCAAGTAGTAAAAGGGGAAATATGGTAACTCTGCAAGCAATTTGCAAATGGCTTTCCATAACAATCCAAATTCTTAACTAAACATTTAGTAAGCAACAAATCCTCATTTTCATAATAAGGCACCTTTACAGAAAATTCTGCATTACTGGCTTGTATATTCAATTTTTTATTCAGCAATGTTAGATTGCCCAACCTTTGCATATAAGCGGCATAATCCTCAGGAGATAAATTACACGCTTGCTTCACTGCTTCGTTCGGTTCCTGAGGCCAAATATGTTCTATTTCTTTATATTTCTTCATCACATCATGTAATGATTTAAATTCGCCTCGTTTTTGTTCTAAAAACTGGGCCAATTTCCCTAAAATGTATTTTTGCTTGTACTTTACCAGCCCCTGTTGGGATAATTGGTTAAAACGTTCTTCAAATACTTTTTTATTTTTGTATAGTTCGGGTAAAAATTTTTCATTTAAAAATTTCTCGTATTTTTCCGTGGAATCTATATATTGTATATCCTCATAACTCCAACGACAAAACAATGATTCATATTGCTTTGTTAATACGCCAGAAACCATATAGACAAACAATAAATTTTCTATTTTGGAAGAAAAATCCTCAAAAACGTCGTCTGGCATTTTTTCTGAATCTAAAAGGAGTAATACTTGTTGCTCTACTTTTAGGGCTTGCATATTTAATAACCCCTGAATTTCCTTACCGGCTGAGGTCCTTTTTCCATAAGCCCGAATATTCACATACAACTTCGCTTTTTCCAAAATATCATCAAAGGCTTCTATTGGATTTTGTCTTATATTTAAAATATCTTTTTTATCTGCAATTTCATTAAAGACATTGCCTTTTTGAATATCGGAACGTCCTGTTTTGACCATTATATAATGGCGCAAAAAACGGTCTGGCGTAATATTCATATTTTTACTTTTCTCAATGGTTTTAACAAATTCACGCCATTTAAGAGAAAGGTTTTTCTCATTTTCAACCAAAGTATTTGCCTTTAAGTGTTGGAATAACAAATTTTTTAATAAATCTGTTTTTGTTAACGAAACCCCTCTATCGTTCATATTTTGAAATAATACGAGCGCATCCTGTGTATTTTCGGTATAAATGACAGAAAAAATAACATGTTGTTGGAAATAACTTATATATTCGTACATAGATGACCAATCCAATATGTTATTTTTAGCAAATTGCTCTTTTAGCAATTTGCTGAAATGACGATATGCCTCCAACATTCTATATTCAGATTGAGAACAAGACCCCATTTTATGGACTTTGCTAATAAAAAGTAAGGAATCTTCCAAAGTTTCTTGTCTTATAAATTCATCCATTAATTTTTGCGTTTGTTCGTATAGGAAAGTTATCTTATACTGCAAGCCTCTTGATGTTGGATTACATAAAGAGAGTTTAATATAAAATTGTTCGTTTTCCGTGCCATATTCTTTAGAGAAATCCAGAAACAATTTAAGTAAAATATAACTGGTTGTTAAACGTTGTTGCCCGTCTATAACAAAATACGACGCACTATTCTCTGAGTGACGCGCCAACAAAAGATTACCCATAAAATAATCTTTATTTGCATTACTATTAAAACTCTCTAAAATGTCATTGAAAAAAGCCTCGATATTTTCTTCTCGCCAAACATAATCGCGTTGATACGCAGGAATAGAGAAAAATTTAGAAAAAATTTCACTAATAGATTTTGCTTCTGCACTTACTTGCATCGTCGGCATAAGGATTCTCCATAAAGGCTATAATATAATCTTATTATAGCAAAAACCTAAGTTTATAAAATACAAAACCTAGCCCACAAAAAAGCCCCGCCGTAAGCGGGGCTTTTTAAAACTATTCGGTTAGTTAAAACCAATTTTGCGGCGCGGGGCGTCTTCTTTCTTAATCGTAGAAGGCAAGCGCACTTTGCCACGCAAGTATTTTACAAAGTCCGTTTTAACCGGGTAGGTATCCAATTTGATAGCCACCAAAGCCAAAGCATCTTTGTACAAGGTCGGATAAAGATTCATTAAATCCACCAAATCCGCCGCGGCTTGGGCCGCCTGTTTGGAAAGTTTCGCCAGTTCCCGGTCAGCCTTTTTTACTTGGTTGCGGTAAAAGCGTTTTTCCATTTCGGTTTCGCTCATTACAATCTTTTTGTTGGCGGCCAGTTTGACCTCTTTCAACTGGGTAATGGTTTGCTCCATAAAGCCCAATTTTTTACCCAAGGCCACAGCAAGCATATTTAACTCTTCGGGAAGTTCTTCATATGCAGGCACCAAGGCGATTACCTCGCGGAAGAAAGCCGGAGACATATCGGGATATTCCGTCGGCTTGGCCGATTCGGAGAGCATACCCGGAATGTCGGAATCTTTTTTAGGAAAGAAATTCGGATTGCGTTCTTGCAGCAAGCGTTCTCCCCATTGGGCTTGCGCCTTCATAGCGCGTTCGTTCAGGCTAGCCGTCAACTCAGCCGTTTCGGCATCCAATTTTTCCAAAACAGCCAAGCGATCTTTTGCGACGAGAGAAGCATCCGTCAGCACTTGGGCCACCTGTTGGCTATGCACTTGTTGGGCAATCGCCAAAGAACGGCTGACCAAAGCATATTGCTGTTTAAGTACTTTGCTAGACACATTTGGCGCCGTAGGAACACGGATTTTAAACGCGTTTGTAACAGTTTTTACTTGTTTTGCTGCAACGACAGGAGCGTTACCGGCTTGGGCAGAACCAGGGACCGCCAAACCCAGTAACATCAGGGCTAATATGACTTGTTTCATTTTAAGTACTCCTTCTCTTGTTATCATCAGTTTAATTCGGGTACCCTTTCAATATACAAAGTTATACCCAAAAAATCCACTATTTTTTATAACAAAATTCTAAATCATTTTTAATAATGTAGTCTTCTTATACAAAAATAAACAGGGCCAAAAGACCTAACCGCTTATAGGGCTTTGGGCCTATATTGAAAGAGAGATGGTATCGTTTCCGAAGGAGATAATAGAGAAATTTTTTAATGAAACTCCCTGGGTTTACGCCCGGGGTTTATTGTGAGCAGTAGTTATAAAACGATTCCTAACGCCGCATAAAGCAGTTTATGCGGCTTTGGGGGCAAATAAAAAACCCGCTTCCGCGGGTTCTATATTTACCCCCAATAGGAATCGAACCTATATCCCCTGCTTAGAAGGCAGATGCTCTATCCATTGAGCTATGGGGGCGCAAATCTTTTTATATAAATTATTTTACAAAAATTTCACGCAAGATTCAAAGTTTTCTTACAGGACGGGGAAACCTATATTCCGAACTTCTGTCAAACAATTCATTTCCCGGCTTATTGTAAATACGGATTTTTTCCAAAGAAAAGAGTCTCTTTGTCCAAATTAATATGGCATTTCCAAAAAATCGCCTGTACCCCCGCACGCAAAAACGCCCTCTAAAAGAGGGCGTTTTAAAAGGCTTGCACTAAAATTACTTCTTTTCTTCCGGAGCCGGGGAAGCCGTTTGGGTCGGCATCGGCATAAAGCCGGACGGGGTTCCGTAGGGTGTGCCCTGTTGGGGGGTAAACCAATTATATGTTTGCCCAAACGCCTGGCCGTAGGAACCAAAAACTCCCTTGGTTAACCCAAATGCACCCGTAGGAATTTGCTTGGGGAATAAGCCAATACTAGGCGCGGCTAATCCCATACTAAGCCCGATAGAGGTAAGCGGCATCCACAGCGAGGTCCTCGGCACATCTGCGCGGGCCTCAATTCCGGCTTTGATATGTCCGTCCGTATAATGGCTGACCATTAACGGCACGGCGGCCAAACCCGTTTGGGAGAGTGAAAACACCGTCATTGCCGTAGTAGCGGCCTTATCGCGTACAACAGCGGCTTCGGCTGCGGCAAGGCCTTTTGTGCGGGCGGCCACATATCCACCGCGAACCACGTTCATATTGGCCAATTTCTGCAAAGATTGCGTTACGTTGGCCGTACCCATACCAACCAAAGCAATACCCAAGAAACCGGGGCTTGTAAAACCGTCAAAGCCGAAGGTCATCATTGTAGCGCCGCCCAAAATGTTCATTCCGTAAGAAAGTTTCAGCATACGCTGATATTCCAAACCGGGGCGGAGCGGGTCTTTTAACGCACCCAAGAGTGATTTGGCACGCAAGCGCACCAAAAGCGGGAAGGCTACTACCGTGCCGCTTGTAACCAAGGCTACCCAGTTATTGCGGTTATCCTCGTGAATATTATTGTTAATCCAGTCAAATCCTTTTACCGACGGACGGATTAACTGGTTGGCCGCTTTGTTAAAGGTAGCGGCTTCAAAGCCCGTGAAGGTAAAGGCAGCAGCCGTCAGCGGCAGGAGTTCTTTACTGGCTAAAATCCGCAAGGAACCCCATGTTTCGCCCCATCCGTCTCGCATAAGGGTACGGGTATTCTGCCAGGCATTTGTCAGGGCCGGATAGAAACCGCCGCGCAAAGCCACGGGTTTAAATTTCATAAACCCGGCCACCTTGCCGATATTGGGGTCAATGCGCGAGAAATACAAACTGCCGAAGGACAACGCGGAAATCGTGCCCAACACCGGGAACGCAAGCGAAAAGTCCGTCGCGCCCGGGGCAAAAGTATTGGCTAAAATAGGGGGCAGTAACATTACCATAGAACCCATATTTTTAAACGCCATACTGGTAAGCAGGGAACCGCCGCCGCCAATGCGGTCAATTAACAGGTTAAGCCCGGAGCGGTTTAAAGCGGAGGACAAACCAATGGCCGCGCCAGATACAAACAACGGCCAAATGGGGGGCAAATTATCCTCATTTACCTTACCGCCAAAGCCGGACACCCCCGCAAACAAGAGGCCGCCAAAGGCCGTCCCCAAGGCAATTTTAACGGTTTTTAACGCACCGATTTTCATTACCAGCGGAGAAAACACCGGCGTCAGCAAAGACGGGATATACGGCAATGCAAGAGAAATCATTGTTTTATCCGTCTCTGTAATACGGTCTCCGTAAATATTTTCAAGAGGGGCAATTAAACTGGACGAAGCGGAACTCAAACTAAGCCCGGTGGCAATATAGAGTGGCACAAGTTTGCTGGGTGTACCCTTGACGGTCAGGTCAAAGCGCATACCCGCAGGGGCTTGGCGAACAATGTCCATAAACGGCTTTAACTGCGTTTTGCGCACCCCATAAGAGAAAGGGGAAAGCCCCGTCAGCAACTGACCGCCACGGTAGAAATTTACCGAGCCGGACGGGCCTAACACCATTTGCGCATCTTTCAAGCCCAAATAGGTATCAGCCTTTAAGGTAAGCGGCACAGAAACAAGTCCGCCCGCTTCCGTCCGGCGGAAAACCGGAATTGAGTGCGCATACATATCTTCTTTACTGCGTGTTAAAATGTTTTTAAACGACCATTTGCCCGTTTCCGCCTTTTGTGCCCGGAACAAATTCCAACGGTTTACAAAGGGGCTCTTTAAGGAATTAAAGAAGCCGGGTTTTCCGGTGGAGGTCAGTTTCAGTTCAAAGGGAGAAGTTAAATTGGCGCGTTCTGCGGCCGCCGCAAAAGCGGAAATTTGGGAATCCGCCAATGTCAATTTAAAGTTACCGGGAGTAGTTACGCTTGATAAATCGGTACCAAAACCAAACTTCACCCCCGACTTGCCTTGCGTAAATATCGCACGCTGATAACCTGCCTTCTTCGCACCGCCAAAGCCGGACGCCACATATACATTAAGCGGCAACTCCGCCGGAGCGGCTCCGTCCTCCACCAGCACACTTGTACCCAAGGAGGCTACCTTTTGTTTTTTGGCCGGAGCGGCTTTTTCCGCCACAATGCCTGCCAAAGAGGTGGGAGCCTTAACAGAAGCATCCCCATTAAGCGCGTGCATAAGGGCCTGGCCGATTTTGCCATAGGTTTCTTCGGTTAAAAAGAGTTTATCCGCATCCATAGTTTGGGCCAAATTGCTCATAAAGGCCTTTTTATAGGAACCGCGCGAGAACTTCCGTTTGAACCAACTCTTGGCGGCATATTGCGCGTTTGTTTTTTGAATCGTTTGGGTAAGCAAGTTTGTAACATAGGCCGTTTGTTGGGCAGTAGGCGCACCACCCAAAGTTGCGGATAATAAACTGTTAAGGGCCACTCCGTCCGGCTGTCCATTGGAAAGAAGCGGACGACGTTCAAAAGAGGCTATATTTTCGGGTACTTTTACCGTTTTTAAATTCTTTACTTCCGCCGCCAAAGAGGCCGTTTCGCCCGGCTTATAGCCCGGCAAAGCGCCCAACTGGGAAATTTCTTTGGCTAACATTTGGCGGTAGGCACCGTCCGCGCTTACCGTGGTTAATTTGGCTAATGTGCCGCGGTTGGCAAACGCGGTATTGGCACGCTGGGTGGCTGCGGCTAACGAGGCGTTAAGGCTGGCCACTTCGCCCTCGTTTAACACCGTGGGGTGTACCGCCGCCGGCTTTCCGACGGACAACACACCAACTTCGGCAGAAAATTTTAAATTGGAAGCCACTAATTTAGAGGCCGCCGGCACAAATCCGCCCGGCACTTTTAACAGTTCCGCTGTGGTGGGCACGGTGGCAAATTGCGGCAACTGCGCGAGCACAACCGGCTCCAACCCCTTGCGCAAGCGCACCGGGATATTGCGCATCGTGCGCAACGGTTTTACCACATTAAAGCGGCGGAGCATCATCGCGCGTTGGGTTACGGTCGCACCCGAGCGGGCCATATTCATCGCCTTGTACATAGCACGGCCCAAGTTGGCTCCCTTTAAGGCAAGTTTGGAAATATCCACCAAACACCATACCAAAATGGCAATATCGGCATATTGCGCAGCCTTCAACCACCAGTTGGTGCGGTCCTGACGGACACGCTTGGCATTATAAGCGGCACTTCCGCGGCTGTAAGCGGAAATAGCATAGCCCGGTCTGGGAGCGCGCTTCTTGGCGGAAGAAGCATACACTTTATATAATTTTTGGTCTAAAAGCAGTTCACTTTCCGCGCTCAAATCGCCCATACTTTGCTTAAACAAATGCCGTGCCACGGCGGCAGAGGCGGAAAGACCTGTAATTGCAAGATATTGGTTAAAAAGGGCGCGGCGGGATTCCCAACCTTTACGGTTTTGAGAAGCCTGTTGGGGGGTAATCTGTACACTGCGTCCAAAGGAATCTAAATACGCACCAGGCTGTAAATAATTGCCTTGCGGGGTATAATTTTCCGCGCCGCTTTTACCACTATGCAAAGCACCCGCCAGGAACGGCACAATACCCGTGCAGGCCATTTTATATTCATTTTTAAGCGTTACGGTTTTGGAAACATATACAACGCAGCGGTCCACCCCAAATTCTTTAAGAATTGCCAAACTTTCTTTACTGCCCTCCGTTGCCAACAATAAGGCCAAATCTTCCCACGCGTTACCAAAAGCGGCGGTGTTGGATACGTCCTTTGTCAACGGATAAACGGCATATTTGGAAACCTCGCCCAAATACTGCCCGTTAATATTTTTAAGCACATCTACGGCAGTCGTTACACTGAACAAATCTAAATGGGAAATATCCCGCTCTTTCTCGGTGGCGGAATGAATAAACCCGCGCAAAACGCCGTATTGCTTCATTGCCAAGAGAGCGCTTGCACCCGCCAGAAGCACCGGTACAGAGTATGCGCCCGCGCGCTGCTTCTCCATAAAGTTTTCCACTAATTGGGCATCGTGCACAGACGACCCCACCATACCAAGCCCCACTACCGCCGTCAGCGGGAAGGAACAGTCTTTATCACACTTGGCTGATTTTAAGGCATTCGTATATAAGGAGTGCAAGGTTTGCTTTTGTTGGGGGGTAAAAAAGGATTTTCCGTCGCGGGTGCGCAAAGGCAACACACGCAGGGACAAGGTCATTAACTTACGTTTGGCAAAGGGTGCTTTATCCTTTAAAACAAACAAATCTTTAACGGCTTGGAAAATTTGCTTTTCCAACTGAGCCAAAGAGTCCGCCTGCGCCTGGTTAAAAATCTTCTCGGCCTGTGCATTGCGTTTTTTGCTCCAAGCGTTTAATTGGGCAACGGAATCCTGCTGCCACTTATTAATGAGGGCTTCATTTCCTTTGCGCCACTCTTCCACTTGGGCCGTATCGTATTTGCCGGAGTCAATCATTTGGTTGGCTTGGGCCTTTAAATCCGCCTTGGCTTGGGCGGCGCGCTCGTTTACTTGGGCAAGTTGGGCTTTCTTCTGTGCGGCAGTATCTTTGGTCAGTTCCGTTTTAAAGGTGGCAAAAGCATCTTTGGCAGTTTTGGAGGAAAAGGTACTATTCGGATTTAATAAACCGTCTATCTGGATTAAACGGGCTTTGTCTTTATCACTTAGGCGGCCTTGGTCAATTTTATAGACTTGCTGTTGCAGGCGTTTTTCTTGTTCAATGCGGGGTAAAGAGGTGCTTTCTCGGGTGGAAACGGCTTCAAAAGTTCTTTGGTTTAGGGATTTATCTAATGCTTCTTTTTGCTTTTCATTTAACTTAAAGCGGGGCTTTGATACTTGCGCCATTGCCGGGGAAGCAATATGGATAAAAAAACAAAAGGCAACAAACAAACAGGTAAAGCGTTTTAACAAATCAGCCAAAGCAGATAAATTATTCATAAATAGAAAATTCCCTTAATTAAGAAGATAAAAATTAGACATCCTTTTTATATTGTCCAACAAAACAGTTTTTTTCGCAAGGGCCAAAAGACCCAAAATATTATTAATTATTTTATACTATTTTATTTTTCCCAATACACCCCGGGGGAATTTTGTATAATAAAGGTAAAGATTTTATCTTAACAGGAGAAGAGTAATGCCTACTAAACATACCGCTAAAAGCGTTTGTTCTCATCTTCAAAAGCACCGCTGCAAATACCAGCCTGTGCTTCCCAACATCCTCAAAAAAGGCCCCGCGGCCGTAAAACCCAAATTGGGTAAAGCGACCAAAAGCGTAGCCGACCAAGCCGCCGTAAAACGGATTTTCCCCAACACCTACGGCTTGCCTGAAATTACTTTTGTAAAAGGCACCAATACCGCCGCCTGCAAAAAGGCCGTGCGCGTGGGCGTGGTTCTTTCCGGCGGTCAAGCCCCGGGCGGACACAACGTCATCGGCGGTTTGCTGGACGGTCTTAAAAAAGCCAACTCCAAAAATAAACTTTTTGGTTTCTTGGGCGGCCCCAGCGGCATCGTAGAAAACAAATTTATTGAAATTACCCCGGCCTTGATGAAAGACTACCGCAATACCGGCGGTTTTGACCTTATCCAATCCGGCCGCACCAAAATTGAAACGGACGAACAATTAAAAGCCGCCAAAGACAATCTGTTGGCAAACAAAATGGACGCACTCGTAGTGGTGGGGGGCGACGACTCCAATACCAACGCCTGCGTAATTGCCGAATATTTAAAACAACAGGGTGTGGATATTTCCGTTATCGGTGTGCCCAAGACGATTGACGGCGACCTCAAAAACAAACAAATTGAAACCTCTTTCGGTTTTGATACCGCTACCAAAATTTATGCGGAACTCGTGGGCAATATTGAACGCGACGTCAATTCCGCACGCAAATATTGGCACTTTGTCCGCCTGATGGGCAGAAGCGCCTCCCACATTACGTTGGAAGTAGCCTTTAAAACGCATCCCAACGCAGTTCTTATCGGCGAAGAAGTATTGGCTAAAAAAATGACGCTCGGCCAAGTTGTGGACGATTTGGCTAAACTCATTGCCAAACGCGCCAAAGCGGGCAAAAACTACGGTGTGGTATTAGTGCCGGAAGGATTAATTGAATTTATCCCGGAAATGAAAGAACTCATCAGCGCGCTTAACGACTCGCTGGCCGACCACGAAGCCGAACTGGCCAAGATGTCCTCCATCACGGAAAAGAAAGCGTTTATCATCTCCAAACTGCCCGCCAAACTGGCCGGCCTGATGCAGTCCCTGCCGGCCGGCATCGCCAGCCAGCTGATGCTGGACCGCGATCCGCACGGCAACGTACAGGTGTCGCTGATTGAAACCGAAAAACTGCTGGTGGAAATGCTGCGCACGAAACTGGCCGAAATGAAAAAAGAAGGCAAGTATGACGGCAAGTTCTCCGCCATCACCCACTTCTTCGGCTACGAAGGCCGCTGCGGCGTGCCGTCCACCTTTGACGCCAACTACACCTACGCGCTGGGCTACAACGCGGCGGTGCTGGCGCTTAACAAATGCTCCGGCTATCTCTCTTCCGTGCGCAAGCTGACCA
>UQJU01000009.1 GCA_900541355.1 Candidatus Avelusimicrobium fimicolum
CGTGGCGGTGCCGGAGCAGGCCAGCAGGAAATCCATCTGCGAGCGGAGCTCGTAGTTTTTGTCTTTGACCAGACGGAAGTTGGCGTGCGGCTTTTCGCCGATGAGGTTTAAGAAAGTCTGTTCGTCGGCGTCCGGCAATAAAAACATATACGCCTGCGTATTGGGAAATTCTTTAAGCACCTGTTTAAAAGCCTGGTAAAAAACCGGGGTCAGGCGTTTGATTTCGCCCATGCGGCTGCCGGGCAGCATACCCAGTTTCCACGCGTATTCTTTATTATTGGGGACCTTAAAATTTTTGTCCTTCGGCGCGGGCAGCTGGTCTAAAAGCGGGTTGCCCAGGAAAACGGCGTTGCCGCCGAATTTCTGGTGGAACTCCGGCTCAAACGGATAAATGGTGAACATCTTTTTGGTAAGCGTGGCCAGGCGTTTGGCGCGGTACTGGCGGCTGGCCCACACCTGCGGCGTTACATAATAGTAAGCCGGGATGTTGCGGTGCTTTGCCATACCTAATACTTGGTGGTTAAAGCCGTAAAAGTCCACCACAATAAGAGCCACCGGGTTTTGCGTTTCCATATAATCGCGGATTTGGTTTAACAGTTTAATCCAAAGCGGCATTTTTTTAAGCGGCTCAATAAACCCGCTTGCCCCTTGGCTGGCTAAATCATACATAAAAGTATCGCTGGCGGCGGCTAATTGTTTACCGCCGATAGCCGTAACGCGTACGTCGGGGTCGGCCGCCTTTAAGGCGCGCACCAAGGAAGCGGCGTGGATATCACCGGACACGTCCCCCGCCACGATGAGAATATTTTTAGAAATGGGGGTAATGGTGGACATTATTTTTCGTCTCCTTTAAATTGGCCCAAGGTTTCGTCCAGTACGGCTTGTGCGGCGCGGGCAACCGTGCTGATAGCCTGCAACGGTTTGGGAGTGTGCAAGTGTCCCGTTTTCGGGATATCAAAACGGTTCATTTTTTCGCAAATTTGCAACGCCAGTTCCAGGGCTTTGGTTCCCTTTTCGCCGCTGGGGGCAGGGGTTCGGGCCGTTTTGATGCAGTCAATAAAATGCAAAATTTCTGCGGTAATAGGCAGTTGCTTTTCTACCTTAGGATAATTAACGGTCAAATCGTTCATATTATTAATGACGGGTTTTTCCTTGCGGTATGTTTTCACGCGGGCGTTCATAAAGTCCACGGATACATATCCGTCCGGCTGAAAAAGATGCATAAAACGGGCGCGTTCAAAACTGGCGCGGCTGGCAGTTACGTCGGCTACGGCTCCGTTGGCAAAATGCAGGCGGACGTTGGCGATATCCTCGTGCGGAGAAAACACGCTGAGTCCTACGGCATCCACGTGAACAACCTCGCTGGGAACAATAGTATAGAGCAAATCAATATCGTGAATCATCAGGTCCAATACTACGCTGATGTTGGCCATACGTCCGTCGTACGGCCCTTGGCGGGTAATGGTAATAAAGCGCGGGTCTTTGATATATTTTACGGCTTCCACCACCGCCGGGTTAAAGCGTTCTACGTGCCCCACCTGCAAGACGAGGTTGTGGCGTTTGGCGGCTTGGATTAAGTCGCGCGCTTCTTCCATCGTTACCGCAATCGGTTTTTCCACCAGCGTATGCACGCCGTGTTCCAAAAAGTACATACCTATTTGGTGGTGCAACTGCGTGGGAGCCGCTACAATTACCGCATCTACTTGTCCGACGAGTTCTTCCGGCTTGGTATATGGGGTGCAGTTGTGCGCCCACGCGAGTTTTTGCGCGCGCATTACGTCCGGGTCGCACACACCCACCAACGTAACCCCTTTCATTTTGGCAAGGGTGCGGGTGTGGAAAGTTCCGATTTTGCCGGCGCCGATAACGCCGAATTTGATAGGTTTGTCTTGGACCATAAATCTTTTCTCCGTTATTATCTATTATACCTAATGTATCCTTGTATTGGGCAAAATCATTTGCGCGCGCAAAAAAGTTGACAGGCTTTTTAATCTTGGTATAATGTGAATATGAGATATATGGAAAGAACACTTGTTCTAATTAAACCGGATGCTATTGAAAAACGCATCAGCGGTCTTATTTTGGACCGCCTTGACCACCTCGGTCTGCAAATGACCGGGGCCAAAGTAGTTTCGCTTACGGAAGAATTGGCCCGCGCGCACTACAAGAATTTGGAAGGCAAACCCTTCTTGGAAGAAGTAATCCAGTATATGATGGGTGAATTTAACAATGTGCCGAACCATAAAATTTACGCTTTCGTTTTCCAAGGTGAAAATGCTATTGCCAAAGTCCGCCAGGAAATCGGCAGTACAAACCCCGAAAAAGCCGCTCCGTGGACGATTCGCGGCAGTTTCGGCCGCTTTATCGGTGATGTAATGCAAAACTGCGTACACGCCTCCGGCTCTCCGGAAGATGCGGAAAAAGAAATTGCGCTTTGGTTTAAACCCGAAGAGGTGTTGGACCGCTAAATGTTTGTCCGTTTATTAAAAACTGTCGCGCCGGCTGTCATGTTGGCGTGTGTTTTCACTCCGCTTTTAGGGGCGGAGACGGAAGAAAAAACGGTTTCTTTGTCCACGCAGGACGGTTGGGCGCTTGCCGCCGTGTACCGTCCTGCTTCTTCGCAGGATAAAACCGTTGTTTTATTGCACGATTTAAATAAAAAGAAAGAAGATTTTTCCTCTTTTAAAACCGACCTGGCGCGTGAGGGGTTCGGTTATTTGGCATTGGATTTGCGCGGGCACGGGCAAAGTACGGGCGAAGGGGAGGCCAAAACCTTTTCAAGAGAAGGGGTGGATAACCAGTTTAATAAAATGACCCGCGACGTGGACGCTGCGATGAAGTTCTTGCAAAAAAAGGGCATTACTCCGACGGAAACCGTACTGTTGGGCACCGGCTTGGGAGCCAATGTCGCGTCCAAGAGCGCAAGTTTCTGGCCGGATATTTCCGCCTTGGCTCTTATCAGTCCGACTACCAATAACCGTGATGTTCTTTCCATACCGGCTATGCGGTTATATAAAGGTGATGTACTGATTGCCGCCGGCGCGGCCGACAAAAAAATGTTTTTGGAAGCCAGCGTGCTGCGCAATGTGTCTTTTTTAAGTGCGGGAGAAGGAAAAGTAACCTTTTTAACCGCGTACGATTTAACCTCGCACGAAATGTTGGATAAATATTTGCGCCCGGCGCTTATCCAGTGGCTCAAAACACCGCATAAGCCCGAGGTGCTGCCGGACCCAAAACTTACGCCGGACCCGATTCCGTCGGACGGCGCGTTAGTGGCCCCTTCCCAGAGCGAGGAGGCTCTGGTGCCGTCTGTGCTTTGATTAGGAGAGTCTTGTGAAACCTGCTCGTATTGTTTTTCCTGGCTTTTGGTTTGGCGAAAGCGATTTGAAGCAAGCCGAAGAACTGGCCCGCCGCGGTGTCGGGGGTTTTTGCCTTTATGGGGCTACGGCCCGGGAAGCGTACGACTTTACGCGTCGTATGCGTGATGTGTCTCCATATGACCATTTACTTTTTTGCGCTGATATTGACGAAGATTTAAACGAAATTATTACGGATGCCCCGTCCTTGCCGTCCAATGTTTCTTTGAGCCGCTTTTCCTCTCCGCAGGACGGTGCGTACCGCAAGGGAAATTTGTTGGCGCGTATGGCGCGCAGTTTGGGGATTGATTGGGTGTTGGCCCCGGTCGTGGACTTGGGGTATGCTTCCCCGGCTTTCTCCGATGTGCCGCTGGCAGTTACTCATTTGGCGGGAGATTTTATTGCGGGGCTTTCCAATGGCGGTGCATTGAACTGCGTAAAGTATTTTCCCGGTGTGTCCGGCGTTTTAAAGACTTTGGCGCAAATGGAAGATGCAGAATTTGTGCCTTATAAACATATTTTCCGCCGCGCCGATGCTATTATGCCCTCGGATATGACGTTTCCCAATATTGATAACGATAACCAAGCAATGCTGTCGGACAAAATGATTAAGGGGCTTCTTAAAAAACGGCTTAATTACAAAGGTTGCGTGGTCAGTTTTCCGCTGTTTAAGGGGCGGCTGCGTTACGAGGATGCAAGCGTAATTAAAATGTTGCATTGTGGCATTGAGGATATTTTGGCTCCCAAAGATGCTTCCTCTGTTATTGATGCGATTGAACGGGAAGTGGATAGAGGATTCTTAATGGATGAAATTATCCACGCGGTTTCCAACCACGAAATGTTCATCAGCAAAGTTTTTATGGGGCCGGAACCGATGGACTATAAAGAGGCTTTTGATATGGCCCGCAGTACCTTTGAAAAATAAAAACTTGAAATAAATAAACCCCCGCTCCGGAGTTATTCCAGAGTGGGGGTATTTTATCGGTTCAAAATTACTCTTCGTCTTTTTTGAACTTGGCGGCAATTTCGTCTTTGCGGCGGTTAAATTCTTTTACCACTTTGTTTTTGCCGTCTTCCAGTTTTTCGCGTGCTTCTTCGGCACGGTCGGCTAATTTTTGGCGGAAATCTTCCGCGCGGTCTTTGATTTTTTCTTTCAATTCTCCCGCGTGTTCCAACACATATTCTTTTTGTTCTTCGTAAGTGTCATCCGCCCAGCGTTTTAGTTTGCGGCGGGTTACTTCGCCCTTGGCCGGAGCCAACAGCACCCCGGCGGCGGCGCCCACGAGCGCTCCTAATAAAAAAGCGGCAATGCCCGCTCCGGCACATTCACATTTATGGCACATAATGTCCCCCTCCTTTTGCTTTGCTATAATGTTATATATATTGTACAACAATTAATAGGAAGTTCAATTCCTTATACATAGTATAGTTGTAAATTTAGTTTTTGTCAGACCTATTTTTAATTAGTTGGAGGTAACTATGCCAAATCCGTCCGCTCCCCGTCAAAACGGGAAACAACTGGCCCCCGAAGTCCGCAAACGCAACTTTGAAGAAGTGGCCCAAATTTTTACCAAGGAAGAAGCCCAAGCCGAGGCAAACCGCTGTTTGCATTGTAAAAATGCCCGCTGTCAGGCCAACTGCCCGGTAGGGGTGCAAATCCCGGATTTTATTGCTCTGTTAAAGGACGGCAAAGTGGGCGAGGCCGCCAGCAAAATTATGGAAACGAGCCTTTTACCCGCTATTTGCGGACGTGTCTGCCCGCAAGAAAAACATTGTGAGGGAAATTGTGTTTTAAAGGAACGGTTTGGCTCTGTCAATATCGGTATGTTGGAACGCTACACCGCCGATACCGCCCGCAACGAAGGTTTATTAAAGGCACCGCAAACGGCCAAGCCGACCGGTAAAAAAGTGGCTTGTATCGGTTCCGGACCGTCCTCTATTGCGGCGGCGGCTGAACTGGCCCGCGCGGGACACGACGTAACTGTTTTTGAAGCCTTGCACGCCTTTGGTGGGGTTTTGCGCTACGGTATTCCGTCTTTCCGCTTGCCGCGCGAAGTAATTGACCACGAAATTGAAACCGTTAAATCTATGGGGGTTAAGTTTGTAACGGACGTATTGGTGGGCGCAACGGAAAAAATTGCCGATTTGCTGAAAGATTTTGATGCTGTGTATGTGGGCAGCGGTGCCGGATTGCCGACTTTGACAGGTATCCCCGGCGAAAATGCCGTCGGTGTATATAGCGCAAACGAATTTTTAACCCGCATTAACTTAATGCAGGCGTTTAAATTCCCGGAAACGGATACCCCTATTCAAGTAGGTAAACACGTTGTGGTATTGGGCGGCGGAAACAGTGCAATGGATGCGGCCCGCTGTGCAATGCGTTTGGGGCCGGACTCCGTTACGATTGCGTACCGCAGAAGCGCGGCAGAAATGCCTGCGCGCGCCGCAGAAGTGGAACACGCCAAGGAAGAGGGCGTTCAATTTGAATATTTGGTAACGCCCAAAGAAGTGTTGGCAGATGACAAGGGCCGCGTAACCGGGCTGAAATGCACCCGCAACCAGTTGGGCGAACCTGATGCCAGAGGCCGCCGCCGTCCGGTGGAAATTCCCGGCTCGGAGTTTGTAATGCCTGTTGATACGATTATTGTGGCTATCGGGCAAAAGCCGAACCCGATTATTGCCAAAACTACGCCGGAACTCAAAACAACCGAACGCGGCGTGTTGGTGCTGGACGAAGAAGGCAAAACCACTATGCCGGGCGTGTATGCCGGGGGAGATATTATCCGCGGCGGAGCCACGGTGCTCCTGGCGATGAAAGACGGCATTGAAGCCGCCAAACGCATAAATGCCTACTTGGAGGGGAAATAGTATGCAGGAAAATACCATTTTAGTAAAGGAAAATTTAAGCAGCGTAGTAGCAAAATTTGTCATCTATAAACCATTGGTTGCCAAAGCCGCCCAAGCAGGGCAATTTGTCATTTTGCGCGGACGAGAGGGAGGGGAACGCGTGCCGGTTACGCTCGTGGATTGGGATAAAGAACAGGGAACCATTACCGTGATTATCCAAGCCATCGGCAAGACTACCGGTTTGTTTAACTCCTTGAACCAAGGCGATAAATTTTTGAACGTGGCCGGCCCGCTCGGAACACCCGTAGAAATCAAAAATTACGGCACCGTAGCCGTCATAGGTGGGGGAGTCGGCATTGCTGAGGTGTACCCCATTGCCCGCGCGTTTAAAGAGGCGGGCAACCGCGTGATTGCCGTATTGGGTGCGCGCACCAAAGATTTGCTTATTTTGGAACCTGAAATGCGTGCGCTGTGTGATAAAACAGTCAGCACTACGGACGACGGGTCCTTTGGTATGAAAGGGATGGTTACGGATGCAATTCAAAAATTGCACGACGAGGGCGAAAAAATTAATGCCGGTTTTATTATTGGGCCGATTCCAATGATGAAATTTACATCGCGTTTAATGGATAAATTAGATATGAATCCGCACGCCAGCCTCAACCCCATTATGTTGGACGGTACGGGGATGTGCGGCTGCTGCCGTGTAACGGTGGAGGGAAAAGTGCGCTTTGCGTGCGTGGAAGGACCTATGTTCCCGTCTAAAACCATTGATTTTGACGAACTCATCCGCCGCACCGCCGAGTACCGCCCGCAAGAAGCGCAAAGTTTGGAACTTTACCAAAAGGACCACGTTTGCAAGTGCGGCCTGCACTAATAAAAAGTTGGTTTAAAAATGCCCCGGGTTATATATCAAGCCCGGGGCTTTCTGCAAAATCTATAAAAAGCCCCCGGTTGTTGCACCGGGGGCTTTTCAATGCTAATAACCTTAAAGCAACTTGGAAGCCAAATCTGCCAGGTGGCTGCGTTCCGTCTTGGTAAACGTAATATGTCCGTGGCTCTTTTGGCCTTTTAAGCGGTCCACCAAATAGGTAAGCCCGTTGGATTCCACATCCAAGTATGGCGTATCAATTTGATACGGGTCGCCCGTAACCACAACTTTTGTACCTTCGCCCGCACGGGTTAAAATCGTCTTCATTTCGTGCGGAGTCAGGTTTTGTGCGTCGTCCACAATCATATACTGGCCCGGGAGGGAGCGGCCGCGCATATGCGTAACGGAGGCAATTTCAATTTTACCGCTGTCCAGCAGGTAATGGGCTTTTTCTTCGCCTTCATCCGGGTTGCGGCGGTCCGCCAAGAACGCGAGGTTGTCGTAAATAGCCCCCATCCACGCTTCCAGTTTTTCTTCCTTAGTTCCGGGCAAAAAGCCGATATCTTTTCCGACCGGAACGATTGAGCGGCACACCACCAAGCGGCGGTAGGCGTTTTCGTCCATTGTGCGCTGTAAACCGGTAGCCAAGGTGATAAGCGTTTTCCCTGTGCCCGCCGTACCTACGAGGGTTACAATGTCCAAACTGTCATCTAACAGCAGTTCCATTGCAAAGCGCTGTTCTTTGTTTAGCGGCTTAATGCCCCAGGCCGTCGGTTCTTGGGTGGAAAGCGGACGCAGTACAAATTCCCCGCTGTTGGCCACGCGCCCGATAGCGGATTTTTTGCTTCCGTCGGACGACTTTAAAATAATAAACTCGTTGGGATAATAAACCGCCGGGTCCATCGGGAGTTTTTTGTCGCGGTAAAACGCGTCAATCTGCTCTGCCGAAACTTCCAATTCCGCTACGCCCGTATAAAGTTCGTCCACGTTGACCTTGTCGGACGTATAGTCTTGCGAGGCTAAACCGAGGGCTTCGGCTTTCAGGCGCATATTAATATCTTTGGTTACCACAATTACAGGCGCGGCGTTCTTGCGGTAGGAACCTTCCTTTTTACTTAACGTATAGGCAATATTTAAAATAGAGTTATCTGCTTTGTTAAACGCTAAGGATTGGGGCAAAATGTTGGGTTTATCCAACTCAATTTTAAGGATTCCGCCCTTGTCCAGTTTTACACCTTCGTTCAAACGGCCGTGGGAACGCATTTCATCTAATGTGCGGGACACCATACGCGCATTTTTGCCGCGGGTATCGCCCTCACTTTTAAAAGCGTCCAATTCTTCAATCACCGCCATCGGGATAATAATGTCATTATCCTCAAAGGCGTGCAGGCAGTTTACGTCGTGCAGAAGCACATTGGTATCTAGTATGAATGTTTTTTTCATAAGCCCCTCTTGTAGTGGCCCGTTATAGGACGGGTTAATTATAGTATAGCCTTTCTTTCGCCGTAGTCAAGGGCTTTTCTCGTCGGTTGGAGCAAAAAATGTATATTTTGGCTAAAATATATATATGAAATATCTTTGCATACACGGACACTTTTACCAACCGCCGCGCGAAAATGCGTGGCTGGAAGAAATAGAAATTCAGGACAGCGCCGCCCCGTACCACGATTGGAACAGCCGTATCTGCGCGGAGTGTTACGCGCCTAATGCCTTGGCGCGCGTGCTGGACGGTAATAAAGATTTAATAGATTTAACCAATAATTATTCCCGCATCAGTTTTAACTTTGGCCCTACATTGCTCTCTTGGATGGAAAAAGAGGAACCGCAGGTTTACCAGGCGGTGCAAGAGGCCGACCGCATCAGCCGTAAACGCTTCGGCGGGCACGGCAGCGCGATTGCCCAAGTCTATAACCATATGATTTTGCCGCTTGCCAACGCGCACGATAAACAAACACAAGTGCGCTGGGGAATTGCCGATTTTGAAAAGCGTTTTGGACGAAAACCAGAAGCCATTTGGTTGGCAGAAACGGCCTGCAATACGCCGACACTGGAAGTGCTGGCAGACGAGGGTATGAAATTTGTCATTTTGGCTCCCGGACAATGTGCCCGCGTGCGCAAAATAGGTGAAAGCAAATGGCAGGAAGTCGGCTCCCGCGTGGATCCCAAGCGGGCTTACCGCTGCAATTTACCGAGCGGAAAAAGTATTGCGTTGTTCTTTTACGACGGGCCGGTATCGCAAGGCATTGCTTTTTCGGATACTTTATCCTCGGGCGAAAAGTTTGCTTCCCGCTTATTAGGCACCTATAACGCAGGGGACGAAGCACAGTTAATGCATATTGCTACCGACGGTGAAACGTACGGACACCATCAAAAATTCGCCGAAATGGCCTTGGCTTACTGCCTTAAAAAAGTAGAGGAAACTTCCGGTGTGGAACTGACGGTTTACGGAGAATTTTTGGAAAAATATCCGCCGCAGTATGAAGCGCAAATTGTGGAAAACACCTCTTGGAGTTGTTTTCACGGGGTAGAGCGTTGGCGTGCCGACTGCGGATGTAATTCGGGTATGAAGCCCGGTTGGCACCAAAAATGGCGCGGGCCGCTTCGTGCGGCTTTGGATTATGCGCGCGACGAAATGGTGAAAACCTTTGAAAGTGTGGGCGCTCAGTATTTTAAAGACCCGTGGGCGGCGCGAAATGATTATATTGATTTGATTTTGGACCGCTCGTTGGATGCCCAGCACCGCTTTTTCTTAAAATATGCCACGGAAAAAGCGTGGCGAGACCGCCCGACGGCATTAATGCTGCTTGAAATGCAGCGCAACGCAATGCTGATGTACACCAGTTGCGGGTGGTTTTTTGACGAAATAAGCGGTCTGGAAACGGTGCAGATTATGCAGTATGCCGCGCGCGCGATTGAACTAAACCGTGTGGTTACGGGTGTAGATTTGGAACCGGCTTTTATGGATAAATTGGCCCTGGCCCCCAGCAATTTAAAGGAACTTAAAAACGGGCGAGTAGTCTATGAGCGGTATGTAAAACCGCAGTCAATGCCTATTGAAAAAATTGCGTTGGAATTTGTAGTGTCTGCCTTGTCGGACGAAACAGCCAATCCCAAACGTGCTTATGAGTGCGACGTGTTACATTACGCGCCTATCCGCTTATCTGCTGCCGGGGTACATCTGTCCTATGGGGATATTACGCTTAAATCCCGCACGACGCTGTTGGAACGTCAAATGCACTTTGCTGTATTTCAGCGGGGCTCGGCAGCGTTCGTGTGTGCGGCAGGCGAAGCGGGCAAAATGGACCGCAACGCAGTTTTCGCCCAAATGGAACGGTTATTTAAAGACGGAAAGTACGACGAGTGCGCCGGTTTTATCAGGCAGTCGTTTGAAAAAAATTATCCGCTTATTTCTATGTTTCAAGATGTCCGGCGTAAGGTGGTGGACCTCGTTTTACGCAAAATGGACGAACAAATGGATACCCAATTTACCGAGGTGTTTGAACGGCAATACCCGGTGGTTCGCGGCCTGCAACTCATCGGCGCGCCGATTCCCAGGCCGTTTTTGCGCGTGGCGGAGTTTGTGCTGTCGGCTGACTTAAAGGCCGAGTTTCGCGCCGCTAACGTAAATGTAAATGCGGTAGAGGAGTTAATGGAAGACGTGAAAACCCTGGGGTTGGACGTTTCTCACGGCCCGGTGCGGGATGCGGTAACGGAAAAGTTGACCTTTCTGGCCTTTTCGTTTGCGCGCAATCCGGCAGATAAAGCCTGCGCGCTCAAACTGGTGGAATTTTTAAACTATGCGGAAATCTTTGGCTTTGAGCCGGATACGGTCAAAGCGCAAGAGTTTGTCTTTTTCGGCTTAAAGGCCCTCGGGGCTGAGGCCAAAACCAAGGATATTTTGCGTGCCTTGGCGCGTAAGTTAAAAATAGCCCTGTAAGTTTTACTATAAAAAAACAGCCCCGTGCGTTATTGGCGCGGGGCCGTTTTGCATTAAACAAAAATTACATCGGGTCGCGTTTTAAGGGAATTTTCTCCATAGCGGCCAGTTTCTTTTTCGCCAACGGTTCCCCTTGTCCTACGGCCATTAAATAATAATGCAAGGCTTGGCTGTCGTCCTTGGTTACCCCCACTCCCCGTTCGTACAAATCGCCTACTAAGGTTTGGGCCAAGGGGCTTTTGTCTTCGGCGGCGGCCTTCATCAGTTCAAAACCTTTTTTTTCGTCTTTTTGTGTGCCGATACCGTGCAAATAGCAAATAGCCAAATTGACGCGTCCTTCAAAATCGCCAGCTTCCGCAGCGGTTTTATACCAATGAAAGGTTTTGCCGAAATTCTGCGGGCAGCCGTGTCCGGCGTTATACAACCCTGCCAGAGCCGTCATTGCGCGCGTATGACCGTTTTTTGCGGCAGTATCCAACCAATTAAAGGCTTGTCCGTAATCTTGAAATACCTTTTTGCCTTGGTAATACATCAGCCCCATTTGGTATTGGGCTTCCGGGTCGCCCCGGGAAGCCTTTTGCAGCGTTTGTTTAAACGGGTTATGGGCGTACTGGCGCAGCAAAAATAAGGCGAGTGCTAAAATAAAAATCACCGTTAGCCCGGTACGCGTTTCAATCAGTTCCATAATGCTCCTATTTGGTTTTTAGCAGTTTCCGGTTGGTTAAGGTATAGACTTCGTCCGCATAGTCGGCGGCGCGCACGTCGTGCGTAACCATTAAGATAGTCAGGCCTTTATCCTTACTCATTTTGGCGAAATCTTGAAAAACCTGTTCCTTGCGGGCTGCATCCAAGTTGCCCGTTGGCTCGTCCGCCAGTAAAAGGGCCGGTTCGTTGCGAATCGCGCGAGCAATACTGGCGCGCTGTTTTTCGCCGCCGGACAGGTCTGCCGGGAGTTTATGGCTAATGGGTCCAAGTCCTAAGTTTTCCAAGAGAATTTGCGCTTTTTGGCGGTCCGGATTTCCTTTCATTAGGGCGGGCATATCCACATTTTCTAAAAGTGAAAATTCAGGAAGAAGGCCGTCAAACTGGAAAACAAACCCCATTTTTTGAAGGCGCAGGGCCGAACGGGCCGTTTCGCTTTTAAGTGCGGTAATTTCCTCCCCGTCCACAAAAATTTTGCCGGAGGTTGGTTTATCCAGCATAGCAATCAAATTTAAAAGAGTGCTTTTGCCCGAACCGCTGGGACCGAGCAAAACGGTAAATTTGCCGCGTTTAATGGACAGCGAAACATCTTCTAATACGCAGAGGTCTTCTTCGTCGCCTTGTCCGTAAATTTTGGTTAAATGTTCCAGTGTAATCATATCATCCATACCGTATAGCATCAGTGGGGTGTACGCGTGAAGCCTTTACCGCCGGGTACAGTCCCGCCACAAAGCAAATTAAATAACTGCCGCCTACCACGGCAAGCATATCCCACAACTGCATTCGTACGGGAACTTTTGTTAGATAGTAAATGTCGCCGGGAAGTTCCACAATATTAAAAGTAGCAATAATCCAACACAATAAGCAAGCCAATAGTAAACCCAGCGTAATACCCAGGGTGGCAATAACCATTGCTTCCCACATAAAAACCTTACGGATGAGTTTGGGGCTGGCGCCCATGGCCCGCATAATACCGATATCGCGCAGTTTTTCGGTTCCCAATAAAATCAGGTTGCTTGCTATGTTAAGCGAAGCCACCCCGATAATTAAAAATAAAATAATGAACATCATTGCTTTTTCCAGTTTTAAAGCGGCATAAAGCGTACTGTTTAACTGCGCAAAGGTTTTGACGGAGTAGCCGTAACCCACTACCGGGCGGATTTGCTCGGCGGCTTTTTCGGCATCATTAAGATTGTGTAGCCGCACCGCCAGGCCGGTAGTGCCTTGTTTGAGGCCGAAGAAATCGCTGGCGTGATTCAAAGTGGTATAGGCTATCGTGTTGTCAAACTCATAATAACCCGTGCGCAAAAGCCCGCTAATGCGAAACTTCTTCATTTTGGGGAACATCCCCGCCGAAGTAGAAATAGATTGCGGGGAAATGAGTACGACCTCATCGCCGATATCGGCCCCCAAATTGGCGGCGAGTTCTGTACCTAACACTAAGGGCGGAGGGGCATTTTCTCCCCAGTCAGGCGTAAAGGAACCGTCCACTAACGAATCGGCCAGATTGTTTATCTTTTTTTCCTGTTGGGGATCCAACCCTCGGACAATTAGACCTAAACTTTGCCCGGCGTAAGTAATAATTCCCTGCCCGTAAATATGCGGCGCGGCGGCTTCCACTAACGGAAGTTTTTCCAGCGCGGCGATTTTCTTTTGATAGGTGTCTTTGCTCATCTTGCCGAAGATAAGGATATGGCTTTGCGCACCGATAACCTTGTCTTTAATATCGGTTTGAAAGCCGTTCATAACGGATAAAGTGGTGATAAGGGCGGCCACCCCCACGCTTACACCGGCCACGCCGATAAGCGTGGTAATAAAGGCGAATAGGCCTTGACGGCGCGTTAAGTAGCGCACGGCGATAAAACGTTCAAATTTCATAGTTGTATTTTACCTTATTTAAAGGAGCCTTGGGGAAAATGGGGCGGAGGTGATGGGGTGTGGGTAAAGAAGCCGGACAATCTGCCCTGCGGCTGCGGCGAGTGCTTTTGTTTGGAGTTCCGGATTTATGCCCGCGAAATGTATGGCCGGTATGGCGGAACATAAGGCTTTCAACACAATAAAAACCCCGCACCCAATAAAAAGGTGCGGGGGTTTTATCAAAACAACTCTATTTTTTTTCTTCTTCTTTTTTCTCGTTCTCGCTTTCGTCTAATTTTTTAAGCGTGGGGAACAAGATAATTTCGCGGATAGAGTCTTGGCCGGTAAGCATCATAATAATACGGTCAATCCCAATACCCATACCGCCGGTGGGGGGCATACCGCTTTCCATTGCTTCAATGTAATCGGCATCCAAAATATCGGCATTATTGGCATCTTCTCCTTTGGCTTCGGCCTTGGCGGCGGCTTGGTCTTTCAAGCGCTGCAATTGGTCTGCCGGGTCATTTAACTCGGTGTACGCATTGCCCAGTTCCTGTCCGTTTACGAACACTTCAAAGCGTTCCACCAGTTCCGGGTCGCCCGGTTTGGTTTTGGAGAACGGGCTTACTGCGGTGGGGTATTCCATCGCAATTACCGGGTTGTGGTATTCAGCCAGCAGTTTTCCTTCAAAAAGTTCGTCAAAAATAGAGGAATCGCTGTCGTTGGGGCCGAATTTTACGCCTTGTTCACGGGCGACTTCTTCCAATTTTGCCCGGTTAAAGTGGCGTCCGTTTAGCACTTCGTGGATATCGTGCCCGAATTTTTCCTTCCAAGCCACCGGGATATAGAGGCGTTTAAAGGGCGGTCTTAAATCCACGTCATAACCGCGGAAATGAATCGTCTCTGCGCCAATGGCTTTGGCGGCATTACCCAAAATTTCGTCAAACAAATCAGCCATTGTGTTTACATCCCCATATGCCTGATAAAGTTCCATCATAGTAAATTCAGGGTTATGGGTCGTGTCAATGCCTTCGTTGCGGAACATATGGCCGATTTCGTAAATCTTATCCATACCGCCGATAATTAAGCGTTTATGGTACAGTTCCAACGCAATACGCATAAAGAGCGGCATTTTTAAGGCATTGTGGTACGTTTCAAACGGACGGGCAATCGCGCCGCCGGAATCGGGGTTCAAAATCGGGGTATCTACTTCCAAAAAGCCTTTTTCATCTAATGTTTTGCGGATAGACGAAATGATTTTGGCGCGTTTTACAAAAATTTCTTTTACGTCTTCATTGGCGATTAAATCCAAGTGGCGTTTGCGGAAGCGGACCTCGGTATCTTGCAAGCCGTGGTATTTTTCCGGCATCGGGCGGATAGCCTTGGAGAGAAGCGTAAGTTGGGTTACTTTAATGGTTTTTTCGCCTGTTTTGGTAACGAATACGTGCCCGGTTACGGATACAAAATCCCCTACTGCAATATGCTTTTTAAAGAACGCATAGGGTTCGTCGCCCAAGTTGTCTTTGGCAATGTAGAGTTGCACGCGGCCCGAAAAATCGCGCAAGTGCGCAAAGGCCGCTTTGCCCATTAAGCGCAGTTGCATCAGTCTGCCGGCGGTAACGGCTTCTGCCCCTTCGGGGGAGTCTTTGGCCTGTTGGCAAGAAATCTGTTTATCACAATGGTTTGGATAAGGGGTTACACCCAGTTGGCGGATTTCTTCTACTTCCGCATAGCGCCGGGCGATAATTTCGTCCAACGAATTGTTATGCTGTTGCGTATGTTCGGTTGACATCTGTAAAACCTCTGTATTTGATATTACTTATATTTTAGCAAATTGGGGCCGTTGCGGAAGGCGTAATAATGATACAATAATCAACGGAGGCTTTTATGAAACGAAATACCATTTTATTTATTTTAGTGATTGGGGCCCTTATCAGCGGAGGGTTGTATTACCGGTACCACGGCGAAGAAACCGACGAACGCGGCGCCACCAAGTTAATGCAGGCATTGGAACACGAAGAACAATTAACCAAGGAAACCGCGCGCCTAATCAAACGGAGTGATGATGTAAACGAACGTGATTTAGCCGGGCAAACCGCGCTGTTTTATGCGGCGCGCCACGCCAAAGACCCGCAAGCCGTGCGTAATTTAATAGAGGCGGGTGCTGATGCGTACATTACGGATAATGAGGGGCGTACCGCGCTAATGAACGCGGCGCAATATAATGAATCTGTGGCGGTGGCAGCGGAACTTGTTAAAAACACATCACACGTTAATTTGCAGGATAAGGCGGGAGAAACGGCTCTTTTGCTGGCGGCTAAAAACAATACGGCTGATGTGATAAAGGTATTGCTTCGCGCCAAGGCTAACCCGGATATTGCCGGACCTGACGGCAAAACCCCCGCGCAGGAACTGGCGGCAAATAACAAACTGACGGATGAGGAAAAAAACGATTACCGCCAGGCAATGTTAGTCCTTTCCATTTTACAACCGCAACACTTGGAATAGGGGAAAAAATTTAGGCCCCGCATATGCGAGGCCCAAATTTTACTGCGCCCACCAGGACTTGCCTTCCAGTAAAATTCCTGACAAAATTTTCTTGCAGGCCGGGCTCGCGGTTTTTGCCTTTCAGCGCACAACGCTTCAAACAAAAACATCGCTCCGCCTTTCAAGTCTGGACGCACACCAAGCAGTTGGTGTGCTTGGACGCAAAAAAGCCCACGCTTGCGCGTAGGCTTTTGAATACTGCGCCCACCAGGACTTGAACCTGGAACCCACCGATTATGAGTCGGTTGCTCTAACCGATTGAGCTATAGGCGCTAAATCTCTTTTTATTATAACAAATTAAGGAGTCGGGTGGGAGAATAAGAAAAAATTGCGTCCTTTTATCAAAATGTGCTAAAATACTTATGTTAATCCGGGATGGTGTAATGGTAACACGGATGCCTCTGGAGCATTAATTCTAGGTTCGAGTCCTAGTCCCGGAACCAGATTTGAAACCGCCTTTTTTGAGGCGGTTATTTTTTTGTTCCGGGAGAGCGGGCAAACTGCTTTGCCCGCGTTAGGACGGAAAAACACCCACACCGCGTAGCGGGGGATGACTTTTTGCCTTTTTTCTGCTACTATACGAGTATGAACCTGTTTCTGCGCGCGATGTGTGTTTTATCGTTTTTCTTTTTTGCGTCAGGTCCGCTTGTGGCGCAAAGTGTGCGCGCGTTTGTGCCCCGTGCCTTTAAAACCCCTTTTAAAGTGCCTGTCCGACCGGTGATTCAGGTTCCTTCTTTTGTTTCCGTTCCTCCTGCCAAGGTTATTTCTATGCACCTGGATGTGCAAAAGGCAATATCTTCCAGTGTGTTGAAACCGGGCATCATGACACATTTATCTAATTGGCATATTAAGGATTTGCCCGGCGGGATCATGCAAATTTCTATTCCGCAGAAATATCTTTTATTGGCGGACTCCCACGCTGCTTCCCGCGCGGTGGCAATGGTCCAAAAACATAAAAAATTATCAAAACCACAAGCGCTCTCTTGGCTGGCAGAGCACCCCGAACAGGCCGCTCTTATTTATGGGCTCCCGCGCTTTACGGGGCAGGCGTATGTTATCCGCGATTTAAAAGCCGTCCAATGGCAGGAAAACCCGTGGGAGGAAAATGCCGCCCTGCGCAATACTCCGTATCCGGCTCCGCGCTACGCGTTTGATTTACTGCGTGGAATGCGGTTGCACGCTGACGGAGAAGATTTGCGTAATATCTTTAAAAACGGGCTTGACGTTAATAAGGCTTACGATTATCAAACCGCTTGGCCTGTGCTTCACTTTTCCCAAAATCCGGATTTCGCCGTTCGTTTTGCTATGAGCGAGGAAAAGCCTATTGCTATTATGCTACACGTTGGCGGCCTCCTGCCCCCGCATTACCGCACTCAAAGACTTCACATACAGGAATTTACCACGCCCAAAAGTATCCCTACCAAGCGGATTATGCAAATAAGTGCCTTTTTAAAGGTGGGGAAAACACCTTGCTGGGGACAGTTGGATTTGTTGCCTAGCGGAAACTTTTTATTCCGCCCGTATGACACTTCTCTTACCAAAAGTGAAACATTTGTAGAGCGGGATTCTCACTTGCACGAAGTCCTTTCCCCGGACCGCATTCCGCGTCGTTCCAAATAAATAGCGTTAGGGTTTTTAGCATAAAATTGGTACAATATACACATTCGGGGCATGGCTCAAGTGGTAGAGCGCCCGCTTTGGGAGCGGGAGGTTCCCGGTTCAAGTCCGGGTGCCCCGATAAAGGTTTTTATATGTCCAAGCAGCGTTCCTGTATTCTCAATCTTTTGCACTCTCCTGCCGATATAGCGGAAGAAAATTTTGCCGACGGTATCCAAACGGTTACATCACTTGTTTTTAAAACATCTTTTCCCTTTTCTTCTCTTGTGTTGTCGGCGGGGTTTCGTTCCCCTGCGGACGGTTGGCTGTTGTTGGAAGCGCAGGTGTGCGTACAAGATAAATGGAGCGGGTTTTATAAGTTGGGGCTTCTGTCCGGCAAAATGAAGAGCAGTTTCCCGGCGCAACAGGATCATTTTGCCCGCGTGGCAACGGATGAATTGGTTTTATCCGTTCCGGCAGAGGCCTACCGGTTCCGTTTAAAATTATTCGGCGGGGCGGAGATAACCCTGCTTGCCGCAACGGCAGTGGGGGCTTCTTTCTCGTATGATGAAAAAAGTGCCTCGCGCCTGCCGGCGGGTGTATTTGTACACGGAATAGAACCGATTTCCCAAATGGAGCAAAATCACCCGGACCGCCGCCGTATTTGCAGTCCGACATCGCTTTGTATGGCATTAAATGCGTTGGGCTTTAAAACCGCTTTAAAAGATTTGTTGCCCGAAGTCTTTGACCAAACGGCGGGCATTTTCGGCAACTGGGTATTTAACGTAGTCGCGGCTTCGTCGCGCGGAGCGGAAGCATATGTCCGGCGGTTTAGTGTGTTGGATGAATTGAAAGATTTTGTAACGGAAAAATCTTTGGTGGTGGCCAGTATCGGCTATAACCGCGGGGAACTCGCGGGCGCGGCCATAGAGCATACTCCGGGGCATTTGGTATTAATTAGGGGCTGGAAAGACGGAAAAATTTTAGTGGCGGACCCGGCCGCTTTAAAACAAGATTTGGTTTTACGCGCCTATGATGCGCGGGAATTTGCAAAAGCGTGGCTGTGTAATAAAAAAGGTGCCGCGTATGTGGTGAGGAAAAAATGAAGAAATGTATATTGCTTTTGTTAGCCGTGTTGTTGGTTTCGGCCTGTGCCAAACAAGATATGAAAGATACCTTAGTAGTGGCGCATAAAGGGGAAATGGAATCCCTGGACCCGGTTTATTCTTATGACGGGGTAACGCACGGTCTGCTAATTAACGTGTATGACACGCTGTTGAAATTTGACGGAGCCTCGCTGACCGATTTGCTCCCGTCCGTTTCTGCGGCGGTGCCCAGCAAAGACAACGGACTCATTTCCGCTGACGGACGCACTTATACTTTTCCCATCCGCAAAGGGATTAAATTCCAAGGCGGGGAAGACCTGACCCCCGAGGATGTGCGCTATTCTCTGTTGCGCTTTCTTCTGTCAGACGTATCCGGCGGGCCGTCCAGTTTGCTGTTGGAGCCGATTTTGGGAGTGTCTTCTACGCGTAATGACAAGGGCGAAATTATAGTTGATTTTAAAGAGGCGGCCAATGCCGTCCGCGTGGAAGGCGATAATGTGGTGGTAACGCTCAAACGTCCGTTTGCGCCGTTTCTCTCTATTGTGGCGCGGTGGGGGTACATTGTCAGCAAAGAGTGGGCGGTCTCCCACGGCGCGTGGGACGGTACGGAAGAAACGTGGAAAAAGTTTAATAACTTTGCCAAAGATTCCTCTCCTTTTTTTGCTGCGGCCAACGGCTCGGGGCCGTTCAGCGTGGCGCGCTGGGATATTGCCGCCAAGCGCCTGACATTGTCCGCCAACGAGAATTATTTTGCGGGCGCGCCCAAATTAAAATTTATCCATATGCTGACCGTGGACGAACCTTCCACCTTGCGCCTAATGCTGGAAACGGGCGACGCTGATGTGGCGGAAATTTCCACCAAATTTGCGGAGCAAATTAAGGGAAATCCGGAAGTAACTCTGTACGATAATTTGCCCCGTTTGCGCACGGATCCGGTCATCTTTTTTACGCTTGATATCAATATGCAGGCCAACCCGGATGTCGGTTCCGGCAAGTTGGACGGCCAGGGTATCCCGGCAGATTTTTTTGCCGATAAAAATTTGCGCCAAGCCTTTGAATATGCGTTTGACTATGAATCTTTTTTAAAGGAATCTATGGGCGGCCGCGGGGAGCGTGCTATCGGTCCGGCTCCGGCTGGACTTGTAAAATACGACAAGAATTTTAAACAGTATTCTTTTGATTTGAAAAAAGCCGAAGAACTGTTTAAAAAGGCTTGGGGCGGAGAAGTGTGGAAAAAAGGTTTTAAATTTACCATTACCTACAACACCAGCGGGGATATGCGCCAAATTGCAAGCGAAATTTTAAAACGCAATGTGGAAAGTTTAAACCCCAAATTTCAAATTGATTTGCGCGGCGTAACGTGGCCGTCTTTCTTGGAGAAAACTGCCAAACGCCAGATGCCGGTGTGGGCGCGCGGTTGGGTGGCCGATTATGCTGATGCGCACAATTTCTATTTTCCGTTCTTGCACAGCCAGGGACGTTATGCCCTTTCGCAAGGGTACAAAAATCCGCAGGTAGATAAACTGATAGAGCAGGCCGTGTCGGAAACCAATTTTGCAAAACGCAGTGCATTGTATAAACAGGTACATAACCTGATGCACGAGGACGCAATGCAGATTTACACCGTTCACCCCACGGGATTGTGGGCAATGCGCAAAAATGTAAAAGGTTTTACGGATAACCCGGTGTATATGGGCATTTATTTCTACCCGATGTTTAAAGAATAGTTATTGGGGTGGAATTTGTGATTGCGCGCGGGGCGGGGATATATTTCCGTGCCCCGCTTTTATATGTATATTTGCTTTTCTTGTCCCAAAGTGTTATAATAACATTGCGGGGTAGAGAAGCCTGGTATCTCGCAAGGCCCATAACCTTGAGATCACTGGTTCAAATCCAGTCCCCGCAATGTTTTTTATGATTACCGCCCGTTACGGGCGGTTTTTTTATGCCCATTTTTTATGTACAATAGAAAAGAATTGCATATAGGGTTTATGTTAGGAGGAAAAATGAACGTATTTATTTTTATTGGCGGGAATAAAAACTTTACCGCCACCCGCCTGGGGGTAAAATTAGGGGAAGAGTTACAGCAAAAAGGTTTTAAGGTTTCGTTAGCCTGCGTAAAGGGTAAGTTGAAAACCGATACGGCTTTGCCGGTTTATGAATATACCGCATCAGCCAAGCCGAAAACCTTGGCAAACACGCTTAAAAAAGAACACGCCGATTTTGTTGTTTCTTTTATGAGTTTGTCCGGCTGTGCGGCGGCGCAAGAAGCGGGGCTGCCGTTTGCTTATGCCGAAAAAGAGGGTTTTAAAGAGGATAAGCCGTCCAAAGACAAAAAGAGTTTGCTCAAAAAAGCCAAACAGGTTTTTGTTATTAAAACCTCGGATAAGCCTCTTAATAAAAAAACTTATTCCGGCCTGAAAGTACACGAAGTTACCAATCCTGCCGTATGGGTGGAACATTATAATTACAACAAGCCTGCCTGCTTTAAAAAGGAAAATAACATTGTGGCTGTGGGAAAATTGGTTAAGGAAAGCGGTTTTGATAATCTGCTAAAAACCTGGGCACGCTTGGCTCCGGCGCATACCACCTGGCACTTAACGATTGTGGGCGACGGCACAGGAAAGACGGCCTTGCAAAAATTTATTACCAAAAACCATTTGCAGGCCAGTACCGAAATTGTGCCCGCGCAAACGGATGTGTATAGCCTGTTGCGCAACGCAGATATTTTTGCCTACCCGGCCTTGAATCCGGCGGAAGCCGATATCTTGCTAGATGCTATGGCAAGCAAACTTCCGTGCGTAGCGTGCGAGTCAGCCCCTGTTACAGCATTGGTGTCCAATGGTATTAACGGCCTCATTGTCAACGCGGGCGAGGAAGAGCCGTTTACGATTGCGCTGGATGAGTTAATGGTAAATTGGGGCAAGCGTGTAGGCCTGGCCGTGGAAGCCAGCAAACTAAAAGACAAATATCCGTTTGAAGATTTTGTCTGTGCGTTTGCGCAGTTGCTTTATTAATTTGTGCCCGGCGGTTTTAAGGCCGGGTTTTTTATAAGGAGTTTACCGTGCGTATTACTTGTGTGATAGGGACCTTGGGCGGCGGCGGAGCAGAGCGCGTAATGACGTATTTGTGCGCGGGGCTTGCCTCGCGGGGACATCAAGTAACACTGCTGACATTAGATGATTCAATGCCGGATTTTTACCAAACTCCTGCTTCTGTACTGCGCGTGCGGGAGCATTTGGGCGCGTTTAAAGAGTCCGGATTTTGGGGCAGTTTTCCCCGCTTGTGGCGTTTGATGCGCGCGGTGGCCGATACGCGCCCGGATGTGGTCATTAGTTTTATGACAATTAGCGTGTTAGCCGCCTGTTGGCTCTTACGCGTTCCGTATATTTATGCAGACCATTTGGACGTGCGGCACTTGGAATATTCGCGTAAGTGGCAGATTTTGCGTAATTTTTTATTAGCGCGCGCCAGCCGTGTAACCGTATTATCAGAGCGGGACCGCAAGTTTTTGGCAATGTATTTTCCCAAATGGCGCGCCAGCGTGGTTTATAATCCCGCAATGCCCTCAGATACGCAAAAATATCCGCGCCCCGCTTTTTTAGAACCCGGTAAAAAATATGTACTGGCTGTGGGCCGCTTGGTTAAACAAAAAGGGTTTGACCGCTTGTTGCAGGCTTGGCGGCGCATATGCGACGATTTTCCAAATTGGCGTTTGTGCTTAATTGGCGGCGGTCCGGACGAAGCGGAATTAAAGGGGCTGGCGGATACGCTTGATGTGCAGGCCAGTGTGCAATTTGTTCCGCCCATAAAAGGCTTGGCGTCCGTTTACCAACACGCGGACCTATATGCAATGTCTTCCCGCGCAGAGGGGTTTCCAATGGTTTTATTAGAAGCAATGGCGGCGGGACTGCCGGCGGTCAGTTTTGCCTGCACCGGACCGGATGTGATTATCCGCAACGGCACAGACGGCTTTTTAGTCAAGCAAAACCATACCGACCAACTGGCTGCTAAACTTGCCGAACTGATGGCGGATGAAGAAATGCGGGCCGCCTTCGGGGCGCAGGCAAAGTTGGTAACGGAGCGTTTTTCGCTTGCGAACTATTTGGATGCCTACGAAAAATTATGTAAGGAAGCCGTAAAATGAATTTTGAAGAGCCGCATATTAAAATCGGTTTATTGGACGTAAAACAGATGCTTAATTTACGCGGAAAGGATAGCCGCGTAGTTCGCTGGGCGATGAAATGGAGCCGGGTCAAAAAAAATTGGCTTGCTAAATACCGCCACGGCGGACGCACGGTTCAACCGGGCGATAAGTTGCGCGTACTGTTTTGGCTGGCAGGAGGACTGGGCGACGGGGCTTGTGCTCGGCGGCTCGTTTTGGCGTACCGGGAGCAAATGCCGCACGCGGAATTTTTTATTTATGCCCAACTGCCGGATGTAGCACAAACATTGTTCGGGGCCGACAAAAAAACGACTATTTTGACAGACGGTAACATTCGTTGGGCGGATTATGATTTATCCGTTCAGGTGTGTTTGACGGCCAAATTCTGGTACGCAGATGCGGCGCGTATTGCACAGTTGTCTCCTACCTTTCTCCCAGCATTTGAGCGCGCGCAGGAAGCCCAAAAAAATTTGGGAGAACTGCTTGAAGACCCATTTTTGACGGAAGCCGCTCTGGGCCGTTGGCTATATGCCTCTGGCGGGCGGCGGTTTGATTTGCTCTCCTATACGGGCGGGCTTGCCTTGCCGCACGAAGAAACGCGCCGCCTAAAAACGGAAACTAAAATTTTGGAAAAATACGGTTTGTCCGGTGTGTCCTATGTTACATTTCACGACGGCACCAGTTCTGCACAAGTTGTGGGGAAAAACCGCCCCACGCGCGCTTGGCCGGCGGTGCGCTGGTGCGAATTTTTCCGCTTGTTTAAGCGTGCATTTCCCCAAATTAAACTCGTGCAACTGGGAGGAAAAAACAGCCCGGTGTACGAAGAAGCCGATTTTAACCTGGTGGGTAAAACAACACTTTTGGATGTTCCGTCCCTCTTGCAAGGAGCCAAAGCGCATATTGATACGGAGAGCGGACTCGTGCAACTGGCCCAGTATTTAGACGTAAAAAGTGTCGTGATTTTTGGTCCGACGAACCGGGAATTTTTTGGCTATGCTAAAAATATTAATTTGGCCGCCGGACCGTGCGGCGGATGTATGTGGAGTACGCCCGATTGGATGTTCGCTTGCCCGCTGGGGCATAAGGCGGCCCCTTGTACCGAAGCCGTGCGCGCACAAGATGTATTAAAAGCGCTTAAAAAATTGCTGGTCCCCGCTAAAAGCGGTTTTTAAATTGTCGCGTAAAGAGAGTCCAGTCGCCGCTTTTTTTGGACAAAAACCAAAGTGCTCCTAAAAAGATAAGCCCGCCGAAAAGAAGCGTAAAAAAAGCATTGGTGCGCGGCCCGAAAAACGCATATAGGGCCGATGGGAAAAGGGCCAAAATATTGACGGCTGTCAAGCGCGCCGCCGCACGCAGGGAATAGATATACTCTACTTGCGGAAAATGCTTTTTAAAGAGTAAATAATTAATAAATAAACTTACCGTACAGCACCCCGCTTGCGTGTAAGGATACGCATACGCCCCAAATATCTGCATCGTAACCGGAACCAACACAATAAATAAAATAATTCCCGTGAGGGCATAGGGCAGACTTTCCTTTACCTTTCTTCCCGCCGCCACCACATTGTTTTGCATTAAAATCGGCCCCATAAACCACATCATTGCCATTAATGGGCGCAGAAAGTTGGCGGTGCTGTGGGCGTCCTGCTGTGTGAAATTTCCGCGCTCAAAGAAAAGAGAAATAATCTCCGGCGCGTAAAAGCAGGTAAATACCGCTAGCGGCGTAAGCAAAAAAAGCACAAAGTGCTGGGTCATTAGAAAATCCTGGTTTAGTTGGGGCCAATTTTGTTGTGCGGCACTTTCAGTCAGTTGGATTTTGGAAACATTGGTAACGCGGAGCGTAAAAATTTCGGTTGGAGAATCAGCCAGTTGGCGCGCATAGTTTAGCGCGCTGACCACCCCTGCGGAAAGGCCGCTTAATAAATAGAGCGGAAGAACACTGCTGATAATGTTCGCCAGTTCAATGGCTTGGTTGCTAACGAGGTTGGCTGTTAGTTTTTTGTGCCACCCGCTTGTGCCCCGCGCGGTAAAGGACCAGTTTAATTCCTTTTTTAGCGCGCACAAAAAAACCGCCGCTTGCACTGCATTAGCCGCCAAAAAGCCGTATATCATACTCACTACACCGCAAGTGCGCCCCCAACACAGCAGACAAATTAAGGGAAGCAAGGCATTTAACGGGGTGAAAAGGGCGGCCGTAAAGCGGCGGTACATTTCCAAAACCGCGGTCAGATAGGCTACCAGCAGTTGCAGGCCGAATAATAAAAAACCAAGCGAAATCAGCCTGCGTTCGGCGGTCAGTTGGGCTAGGTCAAAACGGGAAAGCAGTTTGCCAAGAGCCACCGGACAGCAAAAACCTGCCGCCGTTAATAAAACAGCCAGCAAAATATAAAAATATAAAAAGACATTTAAAAGCGCCCGCCCGCCGTTGGGCGTTTGGGTATCTTGCGCCATTGCTTCCGGGATAATGACGGCGGCGTTCATCCGCTGTAAAAACGTAAGACCGAAGCCCATTATCATAATGAGGTAAAAATAAACGTCTGTCGTTTTGCCCGCCCCGAAGTAGAGCGCAATTAAAAGTGCGTTGGCAAACGATACCAGTTTCCACGCCAGAGTGGCCCCCACAGCCAGCGCGGCTCCGAAAGAATAAGAAGTGGGCTTAAAAAGATGAACCATATTTGATATTATAATAATTTAGGAGAGATTATCGTGAATACTGAATTTGAACCTGTTATCGGGTTGGAAATACACGTCCAACTCGGAAGCAAAACCAAGTTGTTTTGTTCTTGCCCCAACGGTGTGGGAGATGATACGAAGCCTAACACCGCTATTTGTCCCGTTTGTGCCGGGCATCCGGGCGTGTTGCCTGTGTTAACGGAGGGTGCCTTGGAACTGGCGGTACGCGCCGGGCTGAGTATGAATTGCAAAACGAACGAGACTTCTTCGTTTTCGCGCAAACATTATTTTTACCCTGATTTGCCCAAAGGTTACCAGATTACCCAAAACGAAGAACCGATTAACGGCGCAGGCTATATTGAAATTACGTTCGGCCCCAAAGAAAATTTACAGAAAAAGCGCATCGGTATTCACCACGCACACTTGGAAGAGGATGCCGCCAAATCTTCCCACTTTGCAGACCACTCCTTAGTGGACTACAACCGTGCGGGTTGCCCGCTTTTGGAAATCGTGTCTATGCCCGATTTGCGCTCGCCGGACGAAGCATATGCTTATTTAACCGAAATCAAACGCTTGATGCGTTGGGTAGGTGCTTCTAACTGCGATATGGAAAAAGGCGAATTGCGTGTGGACGTAAACATTTCCTTGCGTCCCAAAGGGCAGGAAAAATTCGGCACGCGCGCGGAAATCAAAAATTTAAACTCGTTTAAAGCCGTTCGCGATGCGCTTAACTACGAAATTAACCGCCAGACGGAACTTTTGAACGCGGGCGGACAGGTAAAGCAGGAAACCCGTCTGTGGGATAAAGAAGAATTGGTTACCAAGCCGATGCGTTCCAAAGAGGATGCTCTTGATTACCGCTATTTTCCGGAGCCGGATTTGCCGCCGGTGGTGTTACAGCACGACTGGCTGGAAAACGTAAAGGCTAATATGCCCGAACTGCCGGCCGCCAAGGAAGCGCGCTTTATGAAGGCGGGTTTGTCCGCTTATGATGCGGGGGTGCTGACAAGTTCCCGCGAAATTGCCGCCTATTTTGAAGAAGTGGTAAAGGGCGGGAAAGTATCTTTAAAGACGGCTTCCAACTGGATTCAAACGGATTTATTAGGTGTATTAAATGCCGAAAAGAAGGAAATCCAAGATTCTCCTATTCCGGCAGCCCGCTTGGCGGAACTGTTGGAACTGGTGGAAAGCGGAAAAATCAACCGTAAACAGGGTCGCGATGTGTTTGACGAAATTTGGAAAACAGGCGAAGCCCCGGCCGCTGTGGTGCAAAAACGCGGTATGGTGCAGGTGAGCGACGAAGGCCAATTAGAGGCTTGGGCCAAGGCCGCCATTGAGGCCAATCCCAAAGCCGTAGCGGACTATAAAAAAGGCAACAAGGCCGCTATCGGTGCATTGGTGGGCGGAGTGATGAAACTCAGCAAAGGCAAGGCCAACCCGCGCATTATCAGCCAGTTGTTAGGCAAATTGCTCGCGTAAGTATCCGCCTTAAAAAGTTTACAAAGCCGGCCCCTTTCCCGGGCCGGCTTTTTCTGTGTAGGCTTTTCCTAAGAACCCGCGCAACAACTAACCCAAAACAATCCGCGCCAAAAAGCGCGTAAAACGCTACCATAAAAACAACCATAAATATAGCGCACAAGAGGGGGATTTTGTTTGACCCGGGGGTTTAAAAGTTGCTATTATTTATGTGTAGAAGTAAATACCTATTAGGAGAAAGAAATGAAAAACTTACTCAGAGTTGTTTTGGTTCTGGCCTTGGCCGCTGGCTTGACCGCCTGCAAAAAGAACGTAAAAGATGACGCCAATGCCGACCTGACTGCCGGTGCCGGTACCGAAATGGTAATTGAAGAAACCGAAACGGTAACGGAAGTTCCCGCCCAGGAAGTTTCTTTGGGTGTGGTGCATTTCGCTTTGGACAAATACAATCTGTCCTCCGATGCCCGCAAAATTGTAGAAGCCAACGTGAAAGCCATTAAAGCCGCCGCGTCTGCCGCTTCCTACCAAGTAACCGTAGAAGGTAACTGCGACGACAGAGGCACTATCGCTTACAACATTGCCCTCGGCCAAAAACGCGCCGACGAAGTGAAAGCGTATTATGTGCGCCTCGGTATTCCCGCCGCTAACATTACCACCGTATCTTACGGCGAAGAAAAACCGGTCTGCTACGAAGCCACCCAGTCCTGCTGGGCGCAAAACCGCAGAGCCGATACGTTGCTGAAAGTCAACTAATTGCTTGTTTTGAATAAGGAGCCCGGACCCAAAATGAAAAATGTTACAAAACTACTTTTTATGGCAGGTTCGGGCTTTTTATTGTCCGGCTGCATCGCCAGCGAGCGGGATATGAGTACGCTCAAATTGCAGTTGCAGGAACTCAACGCTACGATTGTGCAAATGCAGTCTAACCAGGCCGAACTCGCCGGGAAAATGGACGAACTCAATAGCAATTTGTCCGCTTCCAACGAAAATTTGGCCCAGGTAGATGCACAAATTAACAAGTTGTCGGCAAAATTGGACGATTTGTCCGTTTCTGTCCGCACGGCGCCTGCCGCCCAGGCGGAAAAAGCACAAACCGCCCAGCCCGCAGCCTTGTTGCCCTCGGATTTATTTGCCGAAGCAAAGAGCCATTTGGATAAAGGCGCTTACGAACCGGCCGCTATGGGCTTTAAACTCTATACTTCCAAATATCCGGACAGCGAAAATGTTGAACAGGCCTATATGTATATGGGTGATGCGTATATTGCTGCCGGGCAGACAAAATCCGGCGCAGTAGCCTATGCTACTTTGTTGCAAAAATTTCCCAAAAGCAAGTTCATCCCGTCGGCGCGTTTGAAATATGCGCTGTCCATTGTGCCTCTTGGCAAAAAAGACGAAGCCAAACGCTATTTGTCCTCCGTTGTGCAAGATTTCCCGGCTTCTCCTGAGGCTAAAAAAGCCGAAGCCGAGTTGGCTAAAATCAAATAAAAGCGTGTAACACGCGGTGCCTTTTATTCCTATGATGAAAAAACTGTTTTCCCTTTTACTTATTGCAGGGGTTCTTATTTCTTTTGCCGGGCGCGTAATAGCGGCCCAGCCCAAGACGGATGTGTATATCGGTATTACCTCGGTGGGGGATAAACGCTTGCCCGCTATCGGTATGCCGCCTTTCCGCTTTACAGATGAAAAAGCCCAGCCGGCCGCCGTGTTAGTGCACGACGTAATGCGCGCAGATTTGCTGTTTGCACGCTATTTTGACGTTACAGAGGACGGCCCGGCCTTTAATTCCCAACATTTAAGCCAACAGTTAAACCAATGGGGCGCCGCCCACGCCAGTTATTTATTGGCGGGTGATATTACCTATGCGGCCCCGTATTTTACGATTAAAATTTACGTTTACGATATTTCCACCCGCACTGCCGTATTTGCCAAGGCTTTTAAAGGCACAGAAAGCAGTCTGCGCAGACTGGCACATATCGCTTCGGACCAGATTGTTGCCGCTTTAATGGGAAAGCGCGGTATCGCCGATACCAAAATTGCTTTTGCCAATAATTCTACCCGCCACAAAGAAATTTATGTGGTAGATTATGACGGCGAAAATTTACAAAAATTGACAAACGATAAAAGTATTGCTATTTTGCCCCGTTGGTCCAAGGACGGCAAAATCTTCTACACCACTTATAAATATAAAAACCCGGATATTTTTGCGATTGACTTGCGCGCGGGAAAAATTGCCCCGGTGATTATCCGTGGTGGGTTGTCGCTTATCGGTGGTGTTTCCCCCGACGGAAAGGCCCTGGCCTTTACCAGTTCCGGCGGAACTAACCCAAGCATTTATATTTATAATTTGGAAACGCACTCCAAAACCCGCATTACCAACAAGGCCTCGGTGGACGGTTCCCCGTCCTATTCACCTGACGGAAAGTATATTACTTTTGTATCTAACCGCGCGGGCAATCCGCAGATTTATGTAATGGAACTCGCCACCGGCGAAACCCGCCCCTTGACGAAAACCTTTAACTGGTCCGACAGCCCCCAATGGTCGCCTACCGGGGAGTGGATTGTTTTCACGGGCCGCGAATCGCCCTATCACCCGATGGATATCTTTTTGGTGGACTTAACCGGCACGCAAATCCGCCGCCTGACTACCGACGCCGGTTCCAACGAGGACCCGACGTGGTCTCCCGACGGACGCTTTATTGCTTTTACCACCACGCGCAACGGAAAACGCCAGTTGTATATGATGGATATGGACGGCAGCGCGCCGCACCTGCTTGCGGACTTAAAAGGCGACTCTTTTACACCCCATTGGAGTTTTTAATTTGGTTGGAAAATAATCCAAAGCCCCGGAGCCACGCCAGCCCGGGGTTTTTTATTGGTACAAAAAAACCGCCCCCAGCCAAAGAGCCGGGAGCGGTTATATCACAGCAAATATTTATTACTTACAGACGGAAAGCCCCGTTTCCTCGCAATCGGCGTTGGGGTAATCCTCGCAGCAAACCTCTTTGGAGCCTTTGGGCAAAAAGAGGGTGTAAGAATCGTCCCCGTTTTCAAAGGTGGCTCTAACGCCGTCTTTGTCTTGGGAGTACCAGATATCGTTGATTTCCATATCTTCCATTTCGGCATTTTCGTCAAAGGCCTGCATCATAATAACGGCTTGTCCTGCTTTGGTGGCAGGATTTTCCTGCGCTAACAAACCGAGCAACATCAAGGAACCCATCCCCACAATCAGCAACAGGCTGATAATAGCCAGCCACCACGGGTGGGACGGCGTATCGGGCAGTTCATCTCCGGGCTGAAAGTCCGCACGGACGACGTAAGTTTCCGCGATATAATCGTGCAGTGCGCGTTTGCGGTTGGTAAGCCCTGCCATAATATAGCCGATATAAAGGGTAATATAAGACAAGATTTTGGCAAAAGTGCGGCCCGTCGCACGTCCAAAACCGATGCGCCCGCCGTCTTTGCCGATTACCTTAATGCCCATAATGCGTTTGCCGAAAGTAGCCTGTTTGACACCGCTTTCCAACAAAGCAAAATACAGCCAATAGCAGACCATAGCCAACACTTGGTACAAAAAATAAGTGGCAAGCAACATAAAAACCGGCCCGCTGAGAGCATCAGCGCCGGTTTGGCCGATTTTTACACCTTGCCAAACCATCAACGGAATACAAATGACGGCTGGCGGAATACTAACTAAAATAGCGTCAATCACAAAAGCGACGGCGCGTTTCCAGAACCCAATATATGGTGCGTTCATAGTTTTCTCCTTTTATGTAAGCCGCCTGCATTTAAAATGCGTTTAACGGCCCCAAATCAGTTATTTGCGCGGTTTTTTGTAGCAGCGGCGGCAACGGGCCTGGTAAGCATCCGTAGTGCCTACTACAATGCGCTTTTTGTCTTTGCTGATACGTTGCGTAAAACTGGCCGGATTGCCGCATTTGGTGCAGACTGCCAGGTTTTTAGTAACGTATTCGGCCTGTGCTAAAAGTGCGGCCGTTACTTCGAACGGTTCGGCGCGGTAGTCGGTATCCAACCCGGCTACAATTACACGCTTGCCCGCATGAGCCAGTTTGTTACATACTTCTACAATACCAAAATCAAAGAAATTAATCTCATCTATTGCGACAACCTGCGTGTCTTTTTCTACAAGCGGCAAAATTTCGGCCGAAGATTTTACACAAGTTGCCGCTACTTTGTTTTGGTTATGACTGGTGATGCTGTCAATGCCGTAGCGTGTGTCAATCTTGGAGTTAAACAATTGTACCTTTTGCCGGGCGATTAGCGCAATGCGCACGCGGCGGATGAGTTCCTCCGTCTTGCCGGAGAACATACACCCGCAGATTACTTCTATCCAACCTTGTTTGTGATATATTAACGGATTAGCCATTTTTTAATCTCTTAAATCTCTCTGCCCGCGCCACGGATACCAATAGGTGTCTTCCGGCAGTTGGGCTTGGGCGCGTTTGTCGCCCCCGCACAAAATATTAATGCGGAACGCAAACGATAAGTTTTTGTTTCGGTCGCGCACGGTAAATTCTACACGCGCATCGTGAAAATCACGCGAGACGCGGACGAGTTTGTTGAAGCCGACTAAACTTCCCCGGAACAATACTGCATCAATCCCCAAATCCGCAAACCATTTTCCGCTGGCAGGACGGATGCCCCAGGTGGTAGTAACGGTGTAGCGGTCGGAATTGGTTTCATATTTGGAGCCGGGGTCAACATAGTCAGCAAAATTGTTAAGGCCAAGCCCGATTAATTGGTTTTTATAGATAAAGTTGGACTGGGCGATAAAACTGACGTTTTTTTCCTCCAAATCGTATTGGTCCTGCACAAAGAAATTTACTGTGCCGTCCGGCGAGTTGTAGCCCCACTCCAACAAAAACGGTTCCACGCGGGATTTTAAGTGGTGCCAATTCTGTTCATAACCAAATCCGTCTTTTAAACTGTATGTGTAATCGGAGAGGTCAAACCCGGTTTTAAAGCGGACATAGGTATTGAAAGTCGGGCGGTAATAGTTGGTTAAATACAGCCGGTTCTTTTCAATACCTTTATCGGGCGATATCTGGTCAGAGGATATAGTGCCCGTGGAAAGGCGTTTGGTAAATTGATAACCAAAATCTGTGGTGCCCAAAAAGGTATGGGTCTGCATATTGAGTTCCGTGCCGATTCGGCCCACCCAGGCGTCTTTGCCGTTCTTATACTGGTTATTGGAAAAGGTTACGGTCTGGTCGTAAAATACCTGCGGTGTAAACGTCAGCGCGCGGGAAAGGCGCAGGGACTTTTCGGTTGTCCACTTGGCGTGGGCTTGGCGCTGGTAAGGGCCTTCTTCATTAGGGATCCCGTTTTTGTATTGCAAGGTAGAGGTATTGTTAAAATCCATTTCCAAGCGGTGTGCGGCCTTTAACAACGGGTCATTAAACGGCAGCAAGGTATATTTGATTTCCGGCAGCACGCGTTTTTCCGCCATAAATTCTTTTTTATTCCAATCAAAAATATCCTTTTGCTGGTAACTCACGCGCAGGGTAGAACGGCGGGTTTGGCGCGCCAAGGAGAAGTTTGTTTCCTGGTCCGGCATAAAGATATATGGGTTGCCGCGGAAGAAAGTGTCATAAAAATACGGGTCGGACACCGTGCGGAACTGTGTCTGGAACTGGTACAACGCGCCGGTGGGGTTATTGAAATGGTCGGAGGAATCGTACATCTCCCACCAGTAACCGCCCTGCACCCCCCAGCGCTTTGTGCTGGCAAGGTCCAAATCGGCATTATCGGCTTTGTCGTTAATATAATACGCTTCGGCACTCCCGCGCAAGGTGTCAGACTGTACAGCCGTCAGTTCACCGCCAAAGCCAAAAGAAGACTTGGTATAGTAGTCCAAATTCAGTTTTGGGCGCAGTTGCAAAAAAGGTTGGAAAACGGTGGACGTCATAATACCAAAGCCTGTTTTGTTGCTTTGGGTAAACTCTACATAAGTGGTCCAGGGTTTTTGGGAGTCCAGCGAACGCCAAAATACAGGCAGATAAAATACGGGAAATCCGTCCAAGCGCAGTACGGCATTAGTGCCAAACACGCGCTTTTGCGGCGAAACCGTTAATTTTCCAACGGAAAGTGTATAGTGGGGGTCGGCCTTATCACAGCAAGTTACGGTAGCCCCGCGTAAGGTTTGTTTGCCTTTTTGCGAGGAAATTTCCTTGGCGGACAGAATACGCAAGGGGGGGTATTCCGTAGAAATATTTTCAGCGGTAAAATCCTTGGTTGTATAATTGACGGAAATGTTATTTCCTTCCAATACTCCGCCCAATCCGTCCTCTACCTTCATCGGGCCGACAGATGTAATTTGTGTATGGGCTTGGTCCAGTGAAATGTTTTCACCCGTTACGGTACGTTTTTTACCGTCTTGTGTTTTTTGAATAACGGTTACATTGCCGGAGAGATTTACCTTTTTGTTATCAGGTTCCACGGTGGCTTTATCGGCCGTAAAATAGACAAAGGCCTTGTCGTTCGGCGCGGGCAAAACATTGTCTAAGCCCCACGCGGGAACGGCATAATGCAAGCAAATGAGCAGAAAGAAAAGAGAAAAGCGTTTCATTGTAAATTTTCTTTTTGGGCGTGGTAAATGGCATACATAGCCGCTCCCACTCCGCCTATATTGGGGTTTTGCGATACGAGCAGTTTCAAGCGTTTAAATGGTGTTTTGAACGGCTGGGCATCCAATACGCGTTTGACTGCGGGCATAAAATATTTGGCCGCACCGGAAACACCGCCTGTCAGGACAATAGTATCCACGTCTAATACCAGCATAAAGTTGGAAAGGCCGACACCCAAGTAATACCCGGTGTCCTCCCACACTTTTAAAGCGGCCTTACAGCCCTTTTCGGCGGCGCGTGAAACGATTTCTATTTTAAAATCACTTTCTTCTTTTACCATTTTTGCCAATATGGAATCGGGGTAATCTACAATGGCTTCATAGACCCGGCGTTTAATACCAATGGTGCCGACAAACGCTTCCAAACAGCCGCGCGCCCCGCACCCGCATAAGGGGCCGGTGGTTAAATCGGCAATTTTCGTGTGCCCGATTTCGCCCGCCGTACCATTGGAGCCTTGATAGAGTTCTTTGTTGATAATCATCCCGCCGCCTACGCCCGTTCCCAGCGTAACAACTAAAACATTTGTTCCTTGGCGTTTTAAATCGGCTTCGTACACACCCCAAGCGGCTAATGTGGCGTCATTAGCAATAACGGGGCGGATGCCGGTATGTTTAAACAGTTGTTCCGCCATCGGCCAGTCGGCAACGTCTTTAAATTTTAAGTTAGGGTTGTAGCGCAGCACACCGTTTTGGTTATCCACGTCTCCCGGCGCGCCCACGGCTACGGCTACTCGCTGGTCGGCAAATTCCTTTTGGATACCGTTAATAAAATCGCCGATTTGGGCAATAAAGCCTTTGGAACCCTTGGAATAATCTGTTTCAACTTTTTCTTTACGGAAGATTTCCCCGTGTTCGTTCATTACGAATAATTTAACAAATGTTCCGCCGATATCTACGCCTACGCCAATCATAAATTCTCCTTGCTTTCCGGGTGCGCGTGGTTATACACGCTCTTTAATTTTTCAAGCGATACGTGGGTATAAACCTGCGTAGCCGCTAAACTTTTATGTCCTAACATTTCTTGTAAACTTCTTAAATCACAGCCATTATTGAGCAAATGGGTGGCAAACGAGTGCCTTAAACTGTGCGGAGTAACTTTACGCGCCAAGTGCGACCGGATAGCCGTATTTTTAAAAATATACGCAAGTCCGTCGCCCGTGAGCGGTTTACCGTTTTTGTTTAAAAAGAGCGCATCATCCGGCTGCGGATTTTTGCGCTGGGCCAAATAAATTTTTAACGCATTTAACGCTTCGTCCGTTACCGGCACTAACCGTTCCTTGGCCCCCTTACCGAACACTTTAACAAGCCCGTTAAAATAGTCCACGTCTTTTATGCGCAGGCCCGTTACTTCGCTACGGCGCAAACCGCTGGAATACATTAGTTCAAAAAGTGCCTTATCCCGCGCGGCAAAATGTTTGCTGTGGGCGGCGGTGTCTAACAAGCGGTCCGTTTCCGTTAAGGATAAAAATTTGGGCAACAGTTTTTGCCGTTTGGGTGCGGGCAACAATTTGAACGGATTGCGCTCCAATTTGTCCTGCGCCAATAAAAAGGCCGCAAAACTGCGCAGGGACGCAATCTTGCGCAAAACGGTATTGCGCGCCGGGTCCGCGTGTGTTTGTAATGCGGCTAAAAAAGAACGGATATTTGCGGAAGTAAAATATTTTAAGCCATTTTGCTTCCGCGCTTTAAAAAAGGCCAAAAACTCTTGCAAGTCCGCCTGGTACGCACGGATAGTGTGGAGCGAAAAATTTTTGTTTTCCAAGCGTTTTAAAAACGCATTAATCCACTCTTCCATAATATATTGCTTACCTCATTACTTTGCTTGGGCCATTTTGGCCGCGTGAGCCTCTTTAATCTGCGCGATTTCCTCGGGAGTTACCGTTACAATGGTTTTGCATTTTGGGTAACCGGAGCAACCTAAAAATTCCCCGCGTTTGGAAGTGCGTAAAACCATCGGCTTGCCACATTTTTCGCACAGGCGGTCCGTAACAATCGGGCCTGTGGAAGCCACCTTGTGGCCCTCGGCATCCAAGGAATATGTATTTTTGCACTTGGGGTAAGCCGAACAGGCCAAAAATTTGCCTCTTCTGCCCGTGCGGATAACCATTGGCGCACCGCATTTGTCGCAGACTTCGTCTGTCTTTTCGGGTTGGACCTTTTCGCCGGAACTAGTCAAATTAATTTTGCCCTTGCACTCCGGGTCGCTGCAAACCAGATATTCACCGAAGCGGCTTCTCTTTTTAAGCATCATTTTTCCGCAAATCGGACATTTTTCGTCCGTTTCTTTGGCGGCGGGGCGTTGCATCCCTTTGTCTGCCTCGGTCAGTTCCTGTTTAAAATTGCCGTAAAAATCAGACAGTAAATTTACCCATTTTTGGCTGCCTTCGGCTACTTTATCTAATTGTTCTTCTACTCCCGCGGTATAGGAAAGGTCCATAATTTCTTTAAAGAAATCTTTTAAACTGTCCGTAACCGTAATACCCAAGTCCGTGGCTACCAATTTACTGGTTTTGGGTTGGCGCGCAATGTATTTGCGGTCCAAAATCGTTTTAATAGTGGGCGCGTAGGTGGACGGGCGGCCGATACCGTGCTTTTCAAGCGTTTTAATTAAACTGGCTTCGTTATAGCACGGCGGCGGGGTGGTTTTATGGTCTTTGGTTTTAAGGTCCAGCAGGTTGAGTTCGTCGCCCTCAGCAAGCACCGGCAGCAAAGCGCTGGTGCCGGTATCGTCGCCGGAGGATTCATCATCCTGGTCTTTATAAATGGATAAGTAACCCGGAAATTTGACCGTGCGGCCATTGGCGCGGAGCGTGCATTGTTTTTCTTCGCCGGAGGCGATATCAATGGAAACCGTATTAAAAACAGCCTCGGCCATTTGGCTTGCCACAAAGCGCAGCCAAATCAGTTCGTACAGTTTGTACTGGTCGGCGGTTAAATAAGGCTTCATGGCCTGCGGTGTGCGGCGAACATCGGTAGGGTGGATAGCCTCGTGGGCTTCCTGTGCGCCCATTACTTTGCTTTTGTAAACGGGTTGTTTGGCGGGAACAAAAGCCGGGCCGTATTTCTCGCCGATGAACTTTTTGGTTTGCTCCTGCAACAGTTTTGAGACGTTGAAGGAGTCCGTTCTCATATAGGTAATAAGACCGATAGTCTGGCCGGAAATTTCAATACCTTCGTAGAGATGTTGCGCCGTCATCATCGTTTTTTGGGAAGGGAATCCCAATTTGTTGTAGGCATCCTGCTGCATAGAACTGGTGATAAAGGGTGGTTTCGGCTTTTGCTTAACCTCCTTCTTTTCCACCTTGGCAACCACATTGGGGCCTTTTCTTAACAGGTCCGAAAGCGGGGCCAATTTTTCCGGCTTATCAAAAACGGTAGTTTTAACTTTATAATCTTCGGCGAAAAGTTTATAAGTGGTGGTTTGTTCCACATTTTTGCCCTGCCATTTGGTTACGCGCGCCCAAAAAGACGGAGCGGTGTTGGGCTTTTCAAACTGGGCGCCGATAGTCCAGTATTCCTGTTCTTTAAATTCGGCTATTTCTTTGGCGCGTTCAGCCAGCAAACGCACCGCCACAGATTGCACGCGTCCGGCGGATAAGCCGGAGGTAATTTTCTTCCACAGAAGGGGGGATAATTTGTAGCCCACAATGCGGTCCAAAATGCGGCGCGCCTGTTGGGCATTGACTAGATTGTCGTCAATTTTACGGGCGTGTGCAAAGGACTCTTTAATGGCTGACGGTGTAATTTCGTGAAAGAAAATACGTTGGTAACGGTCTTTGGGGAGTTTTAACAGTTCTACCAAATGCCACGCGATGGCTTCGCCCTCGCGGTCAGGGTCAGTAGCGAGATAAATTTCGCTTGCATTTTTGGCGGCGGCGGTCAGTTCCGCAATCAGCCGTTTGGCACGTTCCACCGGTACATAAGTGGGATTAAAGCCGTGTTCAATATCTACACCGATATCCTTGGAGGGTAAATCGCGCACGTGCCCAAAGGAACTGCGCACAATAAAATCGTTTCCTAGAATTTTGCTGATGGTTTTCTGTTTTGTGGGAGACTCCACAATAACCAACTTTTTACCTTTTACATTGGTGCTTGCCATAATTCACTTCCTTATAAAGTGTTAAAATTTGCTTTTACTGTACAGGCCGTTTTCGCAGGCCAAAAATCCTTTTACTTCCAATTCAAATAATAATGAGGCCGCTTCCGGCACGTCGGCATTTATTGCTTCGGCGATTTGGTCCAAACTGGCCTGTCCGCCGCCTACGGCGGTCATTACCGCGCGCTGCCGGGGTGTTAAATCTTCTTCCGGCTTTTGGGGGGAGTCGTCTTTCTTTTCAAAGAAGCGACTGTCTAGCCCGAAGCGCAGTTGCTGTGGTATATAGTCTAGTATATCTACAACAGAGGTTACAACCCCTGCCCCGTCTTTTATTAGGTTATTTGGTCCGCCGGACTGGTGGCTGTCTATGGGGCCGGGTACGGCTAAAACGTCCTTGCCCATTTCCAGGGCGAGTTTAGCGGTAATCAGCGCGCCGGACTTAATTTCGCCTTCCACCACTACAACCGGTTGCGACAGCGCGGCAATAATGCGGTTTCTGCGCGGGAAATGAAAGGCATTGGGCGGGCGGTTAAACGGCAGTTCGCTGATGACGGCCCCGCCGTGTTCCAAAATGGCTTTTTCCAAAGCGCGGTTTTCGGGCGGATAACAACGCCCTACTCCCGTACCGATAACGGCCACGGTCGGCTTTTTAAGGCGTACGGCAGCGGCGTGGCACTCGCTGTCCACTCCCCGCGCCAGCCCGCTGACAACCGTTACTCTGCAAGCAGTCAAATCTCCCGCCAGTTTGGCTGCCACGCGGCGGCCGTAAGGGGTGATTTTGCGCGTACCCACCATCCCCACGCAGGCTTGTTCCGGCGGGGGAAGTTTGCCCAGTACATAGATAACGAGAGGGGCTTCTTTGATGTTTTTTAAAGATTGCGGGTATTCCTCATCTTCCGGTACGAAAATATGTCCGCCCAAAGCGGCTGTTTTGTCCCACTCTTCTTGCGGGTCTAAGGCAAAGGCAGCCTGCAACAGATGGTTTGCGGTAGAAAGGTTTAAATTGGCTTCTTGGGATAAGGTTTGGGCATCTTGGCGCAAAATTTCCTCGGCTGAGCCGAAAATTTCAATCAGCCGTTCCAGCCAATCGGCACGGAAGAATAAAAAAGCATTTAGGCGGATTCTGGCCAGCCGTTCGGCGGCGGAAACGGACGGATTCATATTAAATATCGGCCACTCCTTTGCGGTCCAACGGTCGGTATTGCATTACTTCTACCAAATGGTTGACTTCAATATTTTCTTTGCCGTCTAAGTCGGCAATCGTGCGCGCGGTTTTTAAAATTTTATCCAAACTGCGTGCGCTTAGCCCAAACTTGCGCATAGCGGTTTCCAAGATGGCATCCGCGCCGGCAGGAAGCAAACAAAAATCCTTAATTTCTTTGGGCGTCATAAAGGCATTAGCCGTTGTGGCGGAGTTTTTAAAGCGGTTTCGCTGGATTTCGCGCGCCTTTAATACGCGCTCGCGGATTTGGGCGGAGGTTTCTCCCTCACTCTTTTTATTCCAGTCGGAATATTTAACGGGATTTAAATTGACGGTTAAATCAATACGGTCTAACAGCGGCCCGGAAATGCGTGATTTATAACGGTTGACCTGCATCGGCGAGCAGGTGCAAGGCTTTATCGGATCGCCCAAGTGCCCGCAGGGACAGGGATTCATCGCCGCAATTAACGTAAAGCGGGCCGGATAAGAAACGGTTTCCTTGGCGCGGGAAATGGTTACGCGGCCGTTTTCCAAAGGCTCGCGCAAGACTTCCAAGGACGAACGGGAAAATTCCGCAAATTCGTCCAAAAACAAAACGCCATTGTGCGCTAACGAAACTTCACCCGGGCGCGGAGTGGAGCCTCCGCCGATAAGAGCCACGTCCGAAATGGTGTGGTGCGGGTCCCGGAACGGGCGGCGGGTTAAAAGGCGGCTCTTGCCCATTAAGTTGCAAATGGAGTAAATTTTGGTAATCTCTAAGGATTCTTCTTGCGTGAGCGGCGGTAAAATACCCGGGAAGCGTTTGGCTAGCATACTTTTGCCTGTGCCCGGCAGGCCAATCATCAGCACATTATGACCGCCCGCGGCGGCGATTTCCAAGGCGCGTTTGGCAAGAGCCTGCCCCTTTACTTCACTGAAATCCAATTCCGCTACGGGGCTTTCTTCCTCTTGGGGAACATAGGACAATTTTACATCCTGTAAGGTCAGTTTCCCTTCCAAATATCCGGCTAATTCTTTTAGTGTGTGCGGTGTGATAAACGGCGCGCCGGATACTTGCCCTTCCAATACGTTTTGCGGGGGAATAACAGCGGTTTTACCCAATTTCTTGCAAGAAATGAGCATTGGGAGCACACCCGCGCACGGCCGGAGGGAGCCGTCCAAGGCCAGTTCGCCCAATACAAGTAAGTCTTTTATTTTGGCGGCGGCATCGGGCGAAAGTTGTTCGCTGGCCGCCAGGATGCCCAAGGCAATAGGTAAATCAAATTGTGTGCCGCTTTTGCGCAATTCTGCGGGGCTTAAATTAACGGTAATGCGTTTGGTGGGGAAATCAAACCCGCTGTTGCGCACGGCGGCTACCACGCGCTCCTTGCTTTCGCGCACTTCGGCATCAGGCAGACCGACCACGGCCAAGGTAGGCATACCGGGGGCGATATCCACTTCTACGGATACCGCAAAGCCTTCTATCCCCTTAATGGCTCCGGTGCATACATTGGCCAGCATAATCAGTTAAAACTCAGCACGATGGCATTGGGTGTAATGGTAACCACCGTAAAATTAATATTGTATTTGCGGATAATTTTGGCGGTTAATTCTTCCGGTGTGCCAATATTAGCCGATACTTCAAATTGCGCCGCCGAGTTGGCATAGCGTATCAAATTGTAATCCTCAATTTCGCGCAGGTCCTTTAAAATATCCTGTACCTGTTTTAAGCGTTCAATATTGCCTACATCTTTGACGGTTAAATTAAATACTTTGGCGGAATTGATAGCCGCATTAATGGGTTCAACCAGGCGTTTGGCGGCGGCTTCGCACGCGGCGGAAATGGACTTTTGCGCCGCAATATCGTCCAGCGGGTCCAAACCGCTTAGTTGGTCGGCCCCTTCTGCCACTACGGCATAGTTATTGGTGGCAAAGGTTTTAATAGCCGCACGCGCACGGTACGATTTAAAAGGCGAAGCGGTGCCGGGCAAGGCGGAGATAGGATTGGTTTCTACGTCTGCCACAATCACAAAGCGTGCGCCTTCGGTACGGGCTTTATCTATAACCGAGTTGGGATTTTCAATATTGTTTTGGCTTAAATTGTCGCCGTTGATTAAGGCAAAGGGTTGATTCTTTAAGGCGCGGTAAACAGCCTGTTTGCAATCTTGTTTAAGGGAGATGTCGTCGCCCACCATTTCGCGGGACGTAACCAAAATATTGGTTTTTTTGGCAAACGCATCGGCTTCGGATTGTTTTATAATATCGCCAATGTCTTTCACCAGCACCATGGCTTTAATTTTGGTGTAGTATTCATCGCCTTTGCGGTACGATTTGGTAACGTGGCTGCGGCGGATGAAACCGGCGGTTTTGGATACGATTTTGTCCTCCACTAATTGCGCCTGGTCCACGGTAGTAGCCGACGAAATAAATACACCCGCCACCTTTTCCACGGCAGACTTTTGGGCGGCTAAAATACCGTCTTTTTTCATTTGTCTTAAATTGTTTTCATTATAAGGAACCAGCGATTCGGCTTCCACATATTCACCTTCTCCTTTGGGGCCGATACGAAGTGATCCGCACGCCGATACAAAAAAAGTGCAGGCTAACAGCAGAAATAAAAGTTTCTTCATTGTTTTTTGCCCTCCGGGTCCAACCCTGATGCTTTCAGGCGCGCTCTGTCCAAGCGCATAATGACGGCGCAGCCGCCGTCTTCCATATATTCGGTGGAAATAAGTTCCATTTGGCGGATAACGCCCTCGGCGGACGAGTCAATCGTGCTGCCTACGGACACGGCATCTACCACTTGTATATTGGATTCCAAATTAGCGCCGTACAATACTTCCGTAGCCCGCTGATAGGCGTGGGCGATGGCGGCCTCGCGGCTCATAATGCGCCGCTGGGAGTCGCTTGTGTGATTGGGATTGGCGGCCCCAAATCCGCGCACCCACAGATAATTATTATCTAAAAGGGTATCGTTAAAGGCAGGGGCAATCGCACCATTTTTGACGGCGGATTTCATTGTGCCCGCACAAGCGCACGCAAAAAGCGCGGCGGTGCAAAGCGTTAAAAGTTTCTTCATAAATTACCTCAACAATTCGGAAATTACCTTTACATAAGTGCTGGGGGCTTTGGTATCTTCGTAATTGATAATTCCACAGCGGATGAGCATAATTTCCAACATATGCGTAAGAATATCGTAGAAATTCTCGCGCACGGACGGGTCGCACACTTGGAGCGAGGGCCCTAAAATGACCGCCCCTTTTAATTTTTTGTTATCGCATAAGTTGGCGATTTTAAAGGCGGAGGAAATAATGTTTTCCGTAGCATAAGAGGAGCGCACGGCAATATCAAATCCGCCGGAAATACCCAACTCTTTGGCGCGCTGTTCCAGGCAGAACACCATCCAATTCATCAAATGGGAACTGTTTTGCGGGTAGAAGAAGCCAATGCGGCCCCACTCGCCGTTGCCCACGGTGGATAAAGTGGTAATGCTTTCTATGTCGCGGGTTAAAATTTCGCTTGTGGCATCTTCGCCGTTGGTAGCCAGCAGTTTTTCAAAAATGGCGGCTTGGGACCGTTCCGATTCCGGCAGATTAGGAAACATTAAATTTTCCAATACTTTTAAGCGGCGGATGCTGCGCGTAACGGTGCCTAATGTCATATGGGCCCCGCCAAAGAAATCGGTTACTTGGGCATCGTTTAAATCTACTCCGTTTTCCAAGAGCATTTTTTTAACGATTTTTAAATGCGCGGAACCGCCCGCCGGCTTTAACTCCGAAATCCAACCGGAATCCAAGCGGAAGCGGATTAATTCTTCCAGTTTTTCCAAACTTTCCGGCGGGTATTTAGAAGTAATTACAATTTGCTTTTGCTCGCGCAGAAACTTGTTAAGTAAGTTGGAAATATGCACGCGGTTTTGCTCGTTAATGGCTAATAGATGGATATCGTCAATGAGGAGCACCTTTACGCTGCCCATAAACTTGTCAAATTTTTCAATGTTTCCTTCCATTACATAGCGTTGAATCCCGCGCGAAAGCCGCACGCCGTTGGTCAAAAAGATGTTCTCCTGTCCGAATTTTTTGGAGAACGCATATGCCATAGCGTTTAAAAAGTGCGTTTTGCCCGTACCCGTTGCACCGTGCAACACCAAGGGGTTGTAGAGTTTACCCGGGTTTTCAATGACGGAAATGGCTGTCGCGTGCGCAAAGCGGTTGACGGACATTACCATATTTTCAAGCGTGTAAGTGGGCACCAACGGTACTTCCAAGGGCCAATTATGCTTTTTGATTTCCGAGAGCGGAATTTCAATAGAGTGGTCAATGGTTTTGGTCTTTTCCAAAATAGTTTTGCCTGCTGCCGGTGCGGGCATAGCCGGTTTGGGCTGATGAACAGGCTGTTGTACCTGAGGCTGTTGCGGGCGCGGCTGCGGCATAGCCGGGGCCGGATGCACCGGGGCAACAGGCGCGTGCGGCACAGGCGTATGGGCCGGTGCGGGAGTTGCCGGTTCGGTATTTAATTTGCGTCTAATGCGAAAAGTGGTTTTTTCTGCGTTATTTTCTTCCATAATAGATTCCCCCGGTTTTACCGGAACAAAAGGTGTTTGTACGGCCGGCGCGGCGGTCTGTTGCGGGCGCGGAGCCTGCGGTTGGACGGGAGCCTCGGGGCGCGGTTTGGGCGCGGCGGGCGGAACGGTTTGGTGGAACGACTTTTCGTACTGGTTTTGCATTAGTTCGGTGTTAATGGTCGTTTCCAAATGGAACGTTTTGTCCAACGAGTCTATTTTTTGTCCACGGATAGTAATTTCTGGCAAATCCTCGCCGTCCTCTGGCGGAGTTGCCTGTTCAATCACAGGTGCGTGCGGCACGGTGTTAAGCAAATGTTCTTCTTCCGGAATTTGCCCGTGTATTGATTCTGCCAGTTCCACCGAGGCCTCCTCCGGCGCAGGTCCTAAATTAAGGGGCTCGTCATCATCAGGGCGAACGGTGGATTTTTCTATATTTTCAAAGGGGTCTGCCACAGACGGATGGTCTGCGGGTTTGTTTAATAAATCAACTGGATCCGGTGCTGTTTCTTCCTTAGCGGGAGAAACCTCGGCCGCAACAGGTTCTGTCGGTGCTGGCTCTGCCGGAATTTCCGGAACCGGTTTAGCAATTATTTCCGGTGCGAGTTGCTCTTCGGCGGAGTTTTCCGTCTGAACATTTTGCGGTTTCTCCGGGCGCACGGCGGCGTGAAGCGGAATGTCTATATCCGCATTTACCTCCGGCGCGGCAACCGTTTTGGCTTCTATACCCGGGGTAGGCGGCACGGTGTTAGCGTGCTTTACAAACCCTGTATCCTTTTGGGAAATTTGCCCGGTAACTTTGTTTAAATCGTCTAAATCAATAATGCAGGTTTGGTCCTTTATTTTCTGTTCAAAAACATTAAAAGATTCTTCCAAACTGTCTTTTCCGTCGGCTAGAATATTTATTTTTTGCTCGCGTTGCTGTTGGTTATTTTTAACTAATTTTTGGTTTTCCAAGTCCAAAAACATATCATACTTGGTTTCCGCCGAAAAGATATCCTCCAAGGGCATATTGTCTAGCATAGTGCCCTCCATATCTTTAATGAGCATATCTTTGTCGTTAATTGTCAGCGGTTCTTGCTCCGCGGCAGGTTTTTCGTCTTTGGGCATAGCAACGGCGTGCTGTTCCAAATTATCCGGCACAGGTGCGGCGGGCGGATTGGGTTTAAAGAAACTGTCCTCCGAAGCCACCTGGCTGACGGACCCGGATAAGTCCGTTTTCCCGTTAAACAGAGGGTCGCCCAACGCCCCGTCCGGCGCAAATTGGTTTACTTTGTTTATTTGAGCCACCCCTTCTTCGGTTGCCGTACGGATTTTGGACAAGGTATCCTCGTTTAAATCCATAGGCAACTCAAAGGAAAAATTAAATGGCGGCAGAGCCGTGGCGGACGCAGAAACATAACCCGCCAATTTTTTGGCGAGCAACTGCGCATCACGCTCCGTACCGTCCGTTACCAAAGTGTAACGGATGTTTTGCGTGGCTGGGTCTATACGGGAAAGGATATCCCAGTTGGTAATCATTTGTCCTCTACAATTTTTACACCGCAACTGGCACCGATACGGGTAGCCCCTGCGGCGACCATAGCATCAAAATCTTCGCGCGTACGTACCCCGCCGGAAGCCTTTACCTGCATATGGGCGGGAATAGATTTCTTCATCAAAGCCACATCCGCCGCTGTAGCGCCGCCCCCCGTAAAACCCGTAGAGGTTTTGACAAAGTCGGCCCCGGCTTGGGCGGAAATTTCGCACGCTTTTACTTTTTCGGCATCCGTCAGTTGGGAGGTTTCAATAATCACCTTTAAAATGTGCCCTTTGCAGGCCCCGCGGACGGACTGGATATCTTGCAAAACGGTGTCGTAATCTTTATCTTTGAGCGCGCCGATATTGATAACCATATCAATTTCGTCGGCTCCGTTTTTGATAGCGTCTTGGGTTTCGTATGTCTTGACGGCGGTGGTGTTCGCCCCCAACGGGAAACCGATGACCGTGCATACTTTTACGTCCGATCCGGCCAAGAGTTCTTTGGCGTAAGGCACCCAAAACGGGTTGATGCAAACGCTGCAAAAGCCGTGCTTGCGTGCTTCGTCGCAAACGCGGAGAATATCCTCTTTCCCGGAAATCGGTTTTAAAATAGTGTGGTCAATCAGTTTAGCCAAGTTCATACGAAACCCCTTTTAAATATTATTTATTGTAGTTGATAATGCGGGCGAATTTTTCCGCGACCAAAGACTGTCCGCCTACTAAGGCGCCGTCCACATCTTGTTTGGCCATAATTTCGTCCACGTTAGTATCTTTTACGCTGCCGCCGTACAAAATGCGGGTGGCACCGGCAAACGCGGCAGAGTAGGCTTTGCCCAAATAGGCGCGGATGGCGGCGTGTACTTCTTGCGCTTGGTCCGGCGTGGCGGTTTTGCCCGTGCCGATAGCCCAAACGGGTTCATAGGCGATAATAAGACCTTTTAATTGTTCTTCGGTAAAGCCGTTTAAGCCGTTTTTGAGTTGTTCTTCAATGACGGAAAGAGTTTTGCCGGCTTCGCGTTGTTCTAGTGTTTCGCCTACGCAGAAGATAACGGTCAAGCCGTGGCGCAAGGCGGCGGCTACTTTTTTGTTCAAAATCTCGTCGGTATCGCCGAAAACGCTTCTGCGTTCGCTGTGGCCGATTAAGGTATGGGTAGCGCCGGCATCTTTGGCTTGTACAGGGGAAACGGCACTCGTAAAGGCGCCTTTATCTTCCCAATGTACATCTTGTGCGGCTACTTTAATTTCGGACCCGTTGGCGAGTTCCGCCACTTTGGCGAGCGACGTATAAGACGGCGCAACGATAATTTCAACGTGGTTTTTATTCCCGGCTTTGGTAAGAGCAGTAATAAGGGCGGCAGATTCCGCGAGCGTATTGTGCATCTTCCAGTTTCCGGCAATGATAGGTGTTCTTTCGGTCATTTTAATTCCTCTTTAAATACAAAATAGAACGCTCTCCCGCGTTGGGAGAGAAACTTCCTATTAAATACTATCATAAAGAAAGCGAAATGAAAAGGGGCGGCGGAATTAGTTGCGGCTAAATTAATGGTCCGCCTGAATTGCGGCCCATACCGCTAGGCGGTACCCCGTAGAGTTTCTGTGAGGGAACTATTAATAGGTTTCAGGTGGTTTATATTGTAGTTGTCGTCATCCTGGGCAGAGACCTTCCAGTATGACTTTTTAGACAACAACGAACTGCCCAAGATGTAGATTCTGAAACAAGTTCAGAATGACCCCCAATTTTTATAACGGCCTTTGTTTTATTTATGGTTGTTGTTTTGTTGGTTGCAACATTACAGAAAGCGTGTGGCTCCATTAGTCAAAAGAGGGGAAAAAGGTAAGCCGTCCGCAGGACTTAT
>UQJU01000010.1 GCA_900541355.1 Candidatus Avelusimicrobium fimicolum
CCCGCCAACGCAATTATATGTTGGCTTCACGTATATTTTTGACCGATACGGAAAATTTGTATAAGGTTTATTTGCCCTTGGCCGTAGGCGTGGCGCGTACCGATATGACGGTGGATTTTACCACCAATGAGCATTTCCGCTATACAGGCTTTGCGGGGCACGCCGGATTAGGGGTAGAACGCGCCTTAACAGACCGTTGGGCCTTGGATTTAGAGGTGCGCTATAATGTAAACCGCTTTCACGCTTCTAAGCAGGTTTCAGCGGGGCCGCACGCCGGACACCATGTTACCATTTACCCGCGCGCAGCCTATGTAACTACATCCTTGCGGGTACTGTACCGGATTTAACGGAAGATTTGACGTCGGGGGGTAGAACCGATGAAAGGGGCGGCTTTTATAAGCCGCCCCTTTGCTATTTGTTAAAAAGTGTAAGCAAAATGCCTTTTAGTACGATTTTAGGGTCTGTGGCTGATGAAGATTTAAAGGCGCTGTCCGCATCAATAATGCGGTTTAAGGCATTTAAAAAGTTTTTGGAAGGGGGAAACATCCGGGCCGAACTGACAAGGCGGTTTTCCCAATACATCAGGCCTGCGGCCCGTAAGATTTCAGCCGGGGCCATACCTGCTTCGGACAGGCGTTTAATACGCGCCATTTTTAAAATGGGAAACGTTATTTTGCTTAAAATGCCTATGGGATCCTCGCCGTCGTCCACCAGTTTATCAACCAGTTGTACGGCCCGGTTTTTGTTACAGGCGGTAATCGCGTTGGAAAGTTCAAAGGGGTTTTCTTCTTTACTAAACCCGATACAGGCCAACACATCATCTTTGGTAATCGTTTTATTTTCCCGGTCAAGTGTGTATAAGTACAATTTTTCAATTTCGTTGTCTAATGCTGCCAGTTCCCCGCCGATACTTTCACACAGTAAATCTACGGAAGCAAAATCTGCTTTTAGGCCCTTTTCCTGCATTTTTTGGCGGACCCACATATTCAAATCGTCTTTTTTCAGTTCGTCAAAATTGACCACGCGCCCGGCATCAGAGCAAAGTTCTGCCAGCACTTTTTCCGTTTTCATCTTTTTGGAATCGTTGTGGGTTAAAATAAATGTAGTGGTTGGGAGCGGGTTATCCAGATAGCGGATAAGTGCTTCCTTTGGCTCTTTGCGCAGTTTTTCTATGCCGGTCAATACGATAAGGCGGGCGTCTGAAAAGACGGGGGAGGTGTTTGCCAAAGCCAATACTTCGCCCAGGTCCGCTTTATCCGCTTCGCTTTGAAAGGCATTAAAATCGTCCGGGTGGAGAATTTCACGGATTTTTTGAATAATTAAATTTTTGCGATAGACATCTTCCCCCGTCAGTAAATAGACGGGGGAAACGGTATTTTGCGCAAGTTCTGCGGATAATTTTTCGGCGGTAATTTTAGGCATTTTAGTGTGTGATTGTAGTATATTCCGGGTTATTCATCACTTTCTTTTTATTTTCGCTCATCACCGAACCAAATCCGTCCACGGTACGTTTGACAATATCCCGGGATAGTTTTTCAAAAACCACGTCGCGTGCCTGCACTTCGGTCATTCCGCCCGGAAGCGTAGAGGCCGAATAAATCTGCGTGCCTAAAAAGGCCGGCTCGCGCCATACGGGGGCATTGGTGGTTTTGTCCATAAACACGACATCCAGCCAAATATCCATACGGTAAACGGTGGGAATCAACTGGCTGTCGTACTGAATAGGAACATTTAAATAGCGGGAAATAGTAGTAACCACTACACCCTCGGCATTGGAATTTTCGGAAACGATTTGATAGGACCCGTTGCGCAAAAACTCATCATAAAGTTCATTGTAAAATTTATCTTCCAGCGCAAAAACTTCCGTTTTGTTCAAAATCGGCCGCACCGCAATTTTTTTGATATGTTGCGGCATAATTTGGGCCTGCGGTTTGTAAACAGCCCCTTCGCTGGCGCAAGCGGCCAAAGCCGCCGCGGCGCACAAAGCACAGATAAATTTTTTCATACAAACTCCCTTTATTTTTTAGGTGCGGCCACAATACTTACCATACGGCCGGGTACAACGATAATTTTTTTGATTTCCAAGCCCTCTAAACTGCGTGCAACTTTGGGGCTGGCAAGCGCAATTTTTTCAATTTCCGCACGTTCGGCATTTCTGGGGACGGACACACGGTCGCGCACTTTTCCGTTTACCTGCACGCCGATTTCGGCCGTATCGTCCTGCATCAAGGCCTCGTTGGGTTTCGGCCAGGCCGATTTGACCACAAAGCCTTCGTAGCCCTTTTGCTGCCAGATTTCTTCGGTCAGGTGCGGGGCAAACGGATGCAAAAGTTTTAAGAACGTTTGGAACGTATCTTGGCTGATTTGCGGTAACTTGCTGATGTCGTTGAACAATACCATTAAAGAAGATATCGCCGTATTAAAGCGGAAATTTTCAATATCTTCGCCTACTTTGGCAATGGTTCTGTTCTTTAAAATTTCACTCTTGCGCGGATCGGACTCGGGTACGATTTTAACCGTATCAGTCCACCCGCAAACACGTTTTAAAAAGCGTGTTACACCTTCAATCCCTTTCATATCCCAGGGTTTGCTGGCTTCAAACGGGCCCATAAACATTTCGTACATACGGAACGCATCTGCGCCGTATTGCGTAAGGATATCGTCGGGATTGACGACGTTCTTTTTGGATTTGGACATTTTCTCCACCATGGGGGAAAGTTCCTCCCCGGTGGTTTTTAAATAGGCTTTGCCGTCTTTAAAGTCAATTTCTTCGTAGCCGTGGTAGTTTCCCATTTTATCTCGGTACGAGAACGCCAAAATCATCCCTTGGTGGCGCAACTTGTGGAACGGCTCTTTATGGCTGACGTAGCCCAAATCGTAGAGCACGCGGTGCCAGAAGCGGGCATAAAGCAGGTGGAGTACGGCGTGTTCCGCGCCGCCAATGTAGCAATCCACCGGGCCGTAGGCCTTTTCAATAGCCGGGTCCACAAAAATTTGGTCGTTGTGCGGGTCCATATAGCGCAAATAGTACCAGCAAGAGCCGGCCCATTGGGGCATTGTATTGGTTTCCCGTTTGGCCGGGCCGCCGCAGTGCGGGCAAGTGGTATTGACCCAACTGTCCACCGTTGCCAAGGGCGATTCCCCGGTGCCGGAGGGTTCAAACTTTTCCACTTCCGGCAAGGTAAGCGGCAGTTGGCTTTCGGGCAACGGCACGACACCGCATTTAGGACAATGCACAATCGGGATAGGTTCACCCCAATAGCGTTGGCGGGCAAATACCCAGTCGCGCAACTTATAAGTGGTTTTTGCTTTTCCCAAGCCGCGCTCGGCCAGCCACTTAATCATAGCGGCTTTGGATTCTTTGACGCGCAAGCCGTTTAAAAAGCCGGAATTTACAAGTTCCCCGTCGCCCGTAAAGGCTTCTTTCTCCACGCCTTGCTCGCTTTTAATCACTTCAATAATTTCCAGACCGAACTTTTTGGCAAACGCATAATCGCGTTCGTCGTGGGCGGGCACAGCCATAATGGCTCCGGTACCGTAGCCCATCAATACATAGTCGGACGTCCACACCGGGATTTTTTTACCGTTTACCGGATTTATGGCATATGCACCTGTAAAAACACCTGTTTTAATTTTATTTAAATCGCCGCGTTCTAAATCACTTTTTTTGGCGGCTTCGGCCTGGTATGCGGCGACGGCGGCTTGTTGTTCGGGGGTTACGATTTTTTTAAGAAGCGGGTGTTCGGGCGAAACTACCATATAAGTAGCCCCAAACAGCGTATCCGGACGGGTGGTAAAAACGGTCAGCGTTTCGTCTGTGCCATCCACCTTAAAGGTTACTTCGGCACCATTAGATTTGCCAATCCAGTTGCGCTGCATCGCGAGCGTGCTTTCCGGCCAGTCCAATTCGTCTAACCCTTCCAAGAGTTTTTCGGCATAGTCGGTAATGCGCAAAATCCATTGGCGCAGGGCTTTGCGTTCAATTTCGTGGCCACAGCGTTCACACTTGCCGTTAAAAACTTCTTCGTTGGCAAGCCCCGTTTTGCAAGAGGGACACCAGTTTATCGGTACGGTGGATTCGTAGGCCAGGCCCTTTTTAAAAAGTTGCAGAAAAATCCATTGGGTCCATTTGTAATATTTGGGGTCCGTGGTATCAATTTCCCGGTTCCAGTCGTATGCGAGGCCAATGGCTTTAATCTGGCGTTTAAAATTTTGAATATTTTTATGAGTGGTAATCCGCGGATGAATCCCCGTGGAAATAGCGTAGTTTTCCGCGGGCAGGCCAAACGCGTCCCACCCCATCGGGTGCAGTACGTCGTAGCCGTTCATTAGTTTGTAGCGAACAAGAATGTCGGAAGCGGTGTATCCTTCCGGGTGGCCAACGTGCAGGCCCGCGCCCGACGGATACGGAAACATATCCAGACAGTAAAACTTTTTGCCTTTCGGCATTTTGGGGCTGGCAAAGAGGTTTGCTTTTTCCCAGCGTTCTTGTTGCTTTTTATCAATTTGCGGAAAATTATCAATACTCATAATACCTTTATTTTAACAATTTTTCAGGGGGAAAGGGCAGGCTTTTTACGGGATAACGGTTTATTCGGGTCTGCGCTTTAAAAAAGCGGCTATTTCCTGTTGGTTCCCCAAAAAATAATCTTTGGCGGTGTGGTAGGAGTCGTCCAATTCCATTACCCACGGGGTGGCGGGAGGAACGACCAGTTCTTCTACGGCTTGTGGCGGTAATTTTTTGAAATATACGGCAAGGGCGCGCAATAAATCTTCGTGGGCGGCGAGCAACTGGATATCATAATATTTGTATGCCGGGAAAAGCACTTGGTCCAAAAAGCCGGCGGCCCGCTGTTGGGTTTGGTGTAAAGATTCCCCATTGGGAGGCACAACTCCTGCTGACACCAGTTTTTGGGCCGCAGAATTATCATCAGCGGGCGGCGGGACCTTAAAAAAGGTTTGCCGGCAAGCAAGCACAGCGGGCAGACCGTATTTTTGGGCCGCCTCTTGGCGGGTTTTATTCTGGAAATCGCCATAGTGCCGCTCGTTTAATCGCCAGTCCGTCTGAACGGGTAAAGAGCATTTGGCTTGGGCCAGCACGGTGTGCAAAGTTTCGCGCGCCCGTTGTAAACAGGATGAGTACGCGGCTTGCGGAAACAGACAGGCTTCTTTTAATAATTCCCCGGCGCGGACGGCTTGGGTATGCCCTAACGCGGTCAGCGGGGCGTCGGCCCAACCTGTAAAGCGGTGCGCTAAATTATAGGTGCTTTGCCCGTGGCGCAATAAAATAAGTTTCTTCATAATCAGCCGTGCGGGTGGAACTTTTTGTGCTTGGCCTTTAAGTCGCTTACGTCCAAATGCGTATAGATTTGGGTTGTCGTCAAATTAGCGTGGCCCAGCATTTCCTGCAAACTCCTTAAATCTGCACCGCCTTGCAACAGATGCGAAGCAAAGGTGTGGCGGAAGAGGTGCGGGTGGAGCGGTTGGGAAATATTGGCTTTGCGTCCTAATGCCGCAAGGTCTTTCCAAACAGACACGCGGCTTATTTTTTTGCCGTTTTTATTTAAAAAAAGTTCAGAGTCCACGTCTTTGGCGGCAAAGTGCGCCTCACGCGCGGACAAATATTGCTTAATGCGTTCCGCGGCGCGGTCGTGGATAGGTACAAAGCGTTGTTTCCCGCCCTTTCCCAAAGCCAGCACCCATTTTTCCACCAGGTTTACGTTTTCTAGCCGTAAATTGATAAGTTCGCTTACGCGCAAGCCCGCCGCGTATAAGAGTTCAATAATGGTTACGGTGCGGATTTCATCAAATTTTTCAGCCGGATAAGAAAGGAGCCGGTCCATTTCTTCCCGCGTAAGTTGGGTGGGAATTTTTTGCGCCAGTTTGGGGGATTTTAAAAAGCGGGTGGGGTCGTCCTTTATTTTTTCCTCAATCAGCAAAAATTTATAAAAGCATTTTACGGCTTCCATTTTTCGGAAGATACTGGCAACGGCCAGTTTTTCAATTACACGCAACTGGTAATTGTATTGGTCCAAAAATTCAGGTTCGATGATTAAGGGGTCTTTTTCATTGGCGATACAATATTCCAAAAAGTGTTCCACATCACTGCCGTAAGAGGCGGTGGTATTGGGGGAGAGTTGGCGCTCAAAGGTTAAATGGTTTTTAAAATCTTCCAGCAGGGATTGGTTAGTCATCTTGAATAATTTTTCCTTCCTTGGCGGATAAAACACAAATATCCGGTGCAAAGATAAGCGGCTCTTGGGCTTCTTCCAAGCCATAGGTGGTTTCGGTAAAAATAAGGTGTTGGACCGAGCAAACCGGAATTAATACGGGTAGTTTTTCGCCTGTAAAAGCGAGTTCACGGTTTTGTTCCGTTAGCGGGATAATTGTGAGCGGATAATCCTTTGGCGCGTAAAAGGTGTACATTAGATTCAGGGCCGCGGGCGGATAACCGGTTTTGGCGGTATCTACCAAAATAGTGTGGCGTTTTTCTGTTTGGGTCAAATAAGCAAAAGCATTTTTTAGACCGGTTGGCTCTTGTCTAGCGTTGTGTACAAATTCCCAATGCTCGCCTACCCAACCTGTCAGCAGGAGAGGAAGCAGGATAATCAAAATTCTGTGCCGTTCCTGTAAGTGGAACAGCGCATAGGACAGCAACAGTAAAAAGGACGGCAGAGCGGCCAAAAAGTAGCGGTCCATCCACAGGTTGTATTTGTGCGAAACGAGGGCTATGACCCCTAGCAATATCAAGGTTTGGCCCAGGGGCAAGACTAAATCGGGGCGGAGCAAAAGAGTTTTTTTATATGTAAATAAAATAGAGGTTCCCGCCACAACAATTAGGACAATCAGCCCGCCCAGTATCAGGTTAGAGCCGAATAGAAATTGGGCAATTTCAAAACTGGCCTGTACAGGGGGCGTGGTGTACCACCACGAGGAGCCGGGGGCGGACATCAACCGCACCGTGTGATATACCCACGGCAGCCAACACGCAAATACAACCGCAGTACCTAAAAAGACGGTTTTTCGTCCTGTTTTAAAGTAACAGGCATAAATGAAAACGATTAATGCCGTAATAAAAAAGAGTGCGGAGGAAAAATAATGCAGATACGCGGCAAATAAACCGGTAAAAAAGAAAGCACTCCACCGCTTGGCGGACGGGTTTTTATGAGCGGATAACGCATCCAAAATAGAAAGTGCCTGCAATGTGAGCGCAGAAACCGCCAGTACCGCAAAGGAGTACGCCCGGATAATGCCCGCAAATTGTACCAAGGCGAAAGAGCCGGACATTAGTGCGGTGAAAATAAAGCGTTGGGTGAGATTCCACCGTTTTGGGGCTAAAAACCAAACCAGCGGAATTGTAGCGGCCGAGACAAGTGCGCTCAGCAGATGCATATAATCCGCAGTGAGCGGAAAAATATGGTTCCAGCCGTATAATATGAAATTAAAAAGCGGCAGGTTGACGTCTTTTAACAGCATTTCCCGCCAAATGTATCCCCACGAAAATCCTGGGAAAGCCGTCGCCATAGAATAGAGTTCATCATACAACAGGCCCAAATGCAAAAGTGTAAAACGCTGACAGAACATATAAGAGGCCAGTACGCCCGAAACCGCAAGTGAGACCACTGTGATAATTTTGTGAATTTTCTTCATATTAGGTTATCCATATTATAGAAAATTATAGTTATGGAAAGGGATACCCGGCTGAGTGCCTTGGCAAATGGTTTTGGCAGTTCTGGTAATCGTTCACCGAAGATAGGGGAATATACAGCAAAAGGCCCCGCTAAAAGCGGGGCCGGGGGTGTTGCAGATTATTTCTTTGTAACCTTTTTAGGTTCCTTGGCAGGTTCAGTTTTTGCTTGTTCCGCCGCATCGGCTTTTTTGCCGTTGTAGTGGTGGCCGAGGTATTTGACGTATAATTTGTCTTCAATCTCAGCGGCCAGTTCGGGGTTGTCCTTTAAATATTGGCGGGCGTTTTCGGCACCTTGGCCCAATTTTTCATCTCCGTAGATAAACCAACTGCCGCTTTTTTCAATAAAGCCGGCCTCTACCCCTTTATCAATAATGCAGGCTTCGCGCGAAATGCCGTGGCCGAGAATCATCGTAAATTCGGCTTGGCGGTACGGCGGCGCCACTTTGTTTTTGGTTACTTTTGCGCGTACGCGGGTGCCGATGACTTCGTCGCCTTTTTTCAAGTTTTCAATGCGGCGGACGTCAATGCGGACGGACGCGTAAAATTTAAGAGCCAAACCGCCGGGAGTAGTTTCCGGGTTTCCGAACATTACACCGATTTTTTGGCGCAACTGGTTAATAAAAATAATGCTTGTTTTTGTTTTATTGAGCAGACTCGTTAATTTGCGCAAGGCTTGGCTCATCAGTCTGGCTTGCAGGCCGACGTGGGAATCTCCCATTTCGCCTTCAATTTCGGCTTTCGGTACCAAAGCCGCTACGGAATCTACCACAATTAAATCAATCGCACCCGAGCGCACGAGTTTTTCGGCAATTTCAAGGGCTTGTTCGCCGGAGTCAGGTTGGGAAACCAGCAGTTCGTCCACATTTACACCCAAATTAGCCGCATATACCGGGTCCAGGGCGTGTTCCGCATCAATAAAGGCCACGGTGCCGCCCATTTTTTGTGTTTGGGCCGCCACGTGCAAAGATAACGTAGTTTTGCCGCCGGCTTCGGGGCCGTAAATTTCAATCACGCGCCCGCGCGGAAGCCCGCCTACACCCAAGGCTAAATCCAAGGACAGCGCGCCCGTGGGAATTGCTTCCACGTTTTTTACGCCGCCTCCGCCCAGTTTGCAAATCGCTTCTTTCCCGAACGCTTTTTCAATCTGGCCGAGAGCCAAATCAAGCGCTTTTTGTTTGTTTGCGTCCATAAAACTCCTCCAAGTAGGTTTAAATGGTTACGGCGTCTTTTTGTTCCACCGCCGCGCCGTGAAAGGTCAACTTCCCGGCTGATTTATCAAAGTTTACAATAATTTTGGTATGGTCCGGATAGCGGCTGATAAGGATATTTTCCGCCAACGGGTCTTCCAGTTCGCGCTGTAACGTGCGCAATAAAGGGCGCGCTCCGTACTTCACGTCAAAGCCTTTTTCCACCAAGAAATCTTTTGCTTCCTTTGTCAGTTCCAAAGATAAATTGCGCTCCGCCAGTTTGTCATCAACCTCTTCTAAGGCTAAGTCCAAAATAGCACCGATATTTTCTTTGGAAAGAGAGTGGAACACCACGATTTCATCAATACGGTTGATAAATTCCGGGTTGAAGGTTTTTTTGACTTCTTCCATTACGTTTTTGCGCATATCCCGGTATTCTTGTTCCTCGGTTTGGTGGGCGGCAAAACCCAAGGTGCTGCCTTTGTTGGTAATTTCCCGCGCGCCGACGTTGGACGTCATAATAATCACGCAATTTTTAAAACTGACCTTATGGCCCAAATTATCGCTTAAAGAACCTTCGTCCAGCACTTGCAGTAAAATGTTGTAAATGTCCGGGTGGGCCTTTTCCAGTTCGTCCAATACCACCACGCTGTACGGGCGGCGGCGCACGGCTTCGGTCAGTTGCCCTCCTTCCTCATACCCTACATACCCGGGCGGCGCGCCGATAAGGCGCGAGACGGCAAATTTTTCCATATATTCGGACATATCCAAACGAATCATAGCATCTTCGTCGCCGAACAGGAACGTCGCCAAACTTTTAGCCAGTTCCGTTTTTCCTACACCCGTAGGCCCTAAGAACAGAAAGCCTCCAATCGGGCGGTGCGGATTTCCTAACCCGGTCCGGTTGCGGCGAATTGCCTGCGAAACGGCCTTTACGGCATCATCCTGCCCGATAATGCGCTCGTGGAGATGTTCTTCCATATGTAAAATTTTATCCGTTTCGCTTTGGGTTAAGCGCGTAACGGGGATACCCGTCCATTTGGAAGCAACAAGCGCAATATCCTCTTCGGTTACTTGCGGAACTTGCTTGTCGTGTTTCTCGTGCCATTTTTGTTTTAAATGGTCAATATACCCCTTTAAACGGGCTTCGGTATCTTTTGCGGCGGCGGCTTTTTCAAACTCTTTATTTGCCATTGCTTCGTCTTTTTCTTGTACCGCCTGGTTATATTCCAGTTGCTTTTGTTTGATTTCGGGCGGCAGTGCGGCATTTTTCAAGCGCGCGCGGGCTCCGGCCTCGTCAAACAGGTCAATGGCTTTATCCGGCATTGCTCGGTCGGTAATGTAACGGTCTGCGATAGAGGCCGCGGCGCGGACAGCCCCGTCCGTATAATGCACCTTGTGGTGTGCTTCGTATTTAGAACGGACACCCTTTAAAATATTAATAGTATCGTCCACGTCCGGCGGGTCGGCCACTACGGGTTGGAACCGGCGCTCCAAGGCGGCATCAGTTTCAATAGATTTGCGGTATTCGTCAAACGTGGTAGCACCGATACACTGTACTTCCCCGCGGGCCAAGGCCGGCTTTAAAATATTGGCAGCATCTATGGAGCCTTCCGCCGCACCCGCACCGATAATGGTGTGGAGTTCGTCAATGAAAATGATGGCATCTTTGGCGGCGGCCAGTTCGTCAATAATATTTTTTAAGCGTTGTTCAAATTCTCCGCGGTACTTGGTTCCCGCCACCACGGAGGCTAAATCTAAGGCTAAAATACGCTTGTTGGAAAGGACTTCCGAAATTTCTCCTTGGGCTATTTTCTGTGCTAACCCTTCTACGATAGCCGTCTTACCTACACCCGGCTCCCCGATAAGCACAGGGTTGTTTTTTGTTCGGCGGGCCAATATTTGTACCAAGCGTTCAATTTCTTCCTCGCGCCCGATAACGGGGTCCAGTTTATTTTGGGCGGCCAATTTTGTCAGGTCGCGTGTGTATTCGTCTAATGTAGGGGTTTTGCTTTTGCTTACGGTTGTTTCGCGTTCTTTTTTAGGAGTATTTAAATTGATTTCCTGCGAAAAAACGGCATTGTCTTCGTTTAAATCGCCGGAGTCCGCATCGCCGATAAAGTTGAGCACGGTATCGCGCACAGAATCCAAATTAAGACCCAAATTGGCTAATATTTTGCCTGCCATCCCTTCTTCTTCGCGGATAAGGCCCAGTAAAATATGTTCGGTGCCGATATGGTCCGAGCCTAACATTTGGGATTCTTCTACGGACAGTTCCAAAACTTTTTTGGCGCGTGGCGTAAAAGGAATTTCGCCAAGCAGCATAATTGTATCGCCGATGCCTACCATTTTTTCAATTTCCTGGCGGACTTTGCGGAACGTTACACCCAAGCCGGATAAAATCTTATTGGATACGGTCCCTTCCAAAGCGGAAAGACCCAGTAAAATATGTTCGGTACCCACATAGTCGTGGTTGAGGCGTTTGGCCTCTTCTTGCGCAATCAGGATAATTTTTTGCGCATTTTCGGTAAATCTTTTAGCCATCTTGTTTTAAACCCCTTTCAAACGATTACTACCATTATATAAAATAACTTACCGGTCCGCGGTGATTACGCGCGCCCTTCGGGTGCGGGACAGATGCCTTACAGCGGGGGGATATTTTGTATAATACCTTGTATATGGAACAAGCAATAGAACGCGCCCGCAAAATCAGGGCCATTTTAACCGACGTAGATGGTATTTTAACGGACGGAAAAGTAAACTTTTTCGTACGGGACGACGGCAAAATAGACGAATTTAAATCTTTTAACACGCAGGACGGGCTGGCTGTGATGCTCTGCAACAGTACGGATATTGTGTGCGGTATTATTACGGGCCGCCGCCATCCAACCACCGTGGAGCGTGCCCGAAACTTGGGTTACAAATATATGTACCAAGGCTTTTTAACCAAAATGGGACCGCTTAACGATATTTTGAAAAAAGAAGGCCTGACTCCCGAACAAGTGGCCTATATTGGTGATGATATTACGGATATGCCTCTTTTAAAAGCCGTAGGCTTTGCGGCTACGGTGCCCAATGCGCTGGACGCAGTAAAAAGTTGCGCGCATTACGTTACCAAGCGTAACGGCGGTGACGGTGCTTACCGTGAAATTATTGATTTTATTTTAAATGCCCAAGGGAAATTGGCCCCGATTTTGGACCAAGTAAATAAATCTGCCTGGAAGGTCAACAAAAAAGCGCAGTTGGAAATTGTTACATCGCAGGAAGGAATTGCGTAATGAAAGGCAAGTTTATTGTTTTAGAAGGTCCGGACCGTTGTGGCAAATCTACCCAAGCCAAGTTGCTTTATAATAGGCTTGTGGCGTGCGGACACGAGGTTGTTTTAACTCGTGAGCCGGGCGGCACCCCCACGGCAGAGCGTATCCGGCAACTGGTGTTGGAGCCGGGATTGGATATCCGCCCGATGGCGGAATTAATGCTTTACGAAGCCTCCCGTGCCCAGCACACGCAGGAAAAAATTTTGCCAGCCTTGGAAGCCGGAAAAACTGTCATTTGCGAACGTTATACAATGTCCACCTGCGCTTATCAGGGTTATGGGCGGGGCATTGATTTAAAGGTAATTGAAGCGTTAAACCAAGAGGCTTCGCTCCATTTACAACCCGATTTGACACTCGTATTTTTAATGTCGGATAAATATTTTACCGAACGCGGGGAATATTTATTTTCGGACCGTTTAGAGCAGGAAGATGTGGCTTTCCGCCAGAAAATGCGCCAAGGGTATTTGGAAATGGTACAAACCACCCCCAACGCGTATTTGGTGGATGCCGACAGAAACATAGACGAAATACAAAACCAAGTGCGCCAACTGCTGTTGGACCGCCATATTATAGAGTAATGCCGTTTGCTGATATTTTGGGGCAGGAAAAAGCCTCCTCGTATTTAAAACAACTGGTCCGGAACCAAAAGGTTCCGGGCGCGCTTTTGTTTTTTGGGCCGGACGGCGTGGGCAAACGCTTGGCGGCGCTTGAATTTGCCAAGGCTCTAAACTGTTTAGACGACGATGCCCGCCAGCGTGGGGATTCCTGCGGCGTGTGTGCCAACTGCCGGGCCATTGATAAGGCTACCCACCCGGATGTAACATTTGTAGATTTTACCTATCAAGCCCGGTTGGAAGTAAAAAAAGATTTTACCAGCAAAGGCTATGCCGAAGAACTGGAAAAGGAAATTACCAAACAGCAGCACATTAGCGTAGATACTATTCGCGATGTTACCGCCAAATCCCAGCAAAAGGCTGTGGGGAACGGGTGGAAAGTGCTGATTATTGACCAAGCCCAAACTATGCAGGGCGCGGCGGCCAATGCTCTTTTAAAATTTATTGAAGAACCGCCGTATAAAACGGTTTGGGTGTTGATTACCAATAAACGCGCGGCAATGCTGCGGACGATTTTGTCGCGCTGCCAACCGCTTGCATTTTCGCCTTTATCCTTGGAAAATGTAAAGGAAATTTTAACGCGAACACAGGCTAATGTAACCAATCCGGAATTATGCGCCAAGTATAGTGCCGGGTCTGTTTCCGGAGCGGTGAAAGCCGCAGAAGCGTTAGATTTGTTGGAAGCTGGCGGCTTTGACTCCCCGCAAGGGCCAAGCGGTGTGGCGGCGGGGCTTTCCCGCACGTTGGTAACGGCCAGGCAAGAGGCCCAGGCGGTGCTGGATGTGTTGATAATGGCTTTGCACCGCGCCTGGATAGACGAGACCAATGAAAACAAGCAATGCGCTTATCAGACAATGCTGAAACGATTTGAAAATTACAAGCGCAGTATCGGGCGGAACGTATCGCCTGCGTTGGTGTTGGAAACGGCTTTAATGAGTTTAGACGGTTTAAATTTGCAGATTTTTTAATACGGAGAAATTATGACCAAGAAATGCTATATTACTACCCCTATTTATTATGTGAACTCAGTTCCGCATATCGGGCACGCTTATACGACGATTGCGCAGGATGTGTTGGCACGCTACAAACGCTTGAAAGGTTTTGATGTGCGCTTTTTGACGGGGACCGATGAACACGGCGCCAATATTGAAAAATCCGCCGCCGCCGCAGGCGTAACGCCCAAAGAGTGGACGGACCAGGTTTCGGGTAAATACAAAGAATTGTGGAAATTATTAAATATTTCCTATGACGATTTTATCCGCACTACCGACAAAAAACACGAACAAGTGGTGCAGGCCATTTTTGAAAAATTATTAAAGAGCGGTGATATTTACTTGGGTTCCTATTCGGGCAAATATTGCTTGTCCTGCGAACAATATTATAACGAAAGCGAAATTTTGGAAGGCAACCTCTGCCCGGTACACAAAAAACCGCTGACCGAAGTACACGAGGAAACCTATTTCTTTAAACTTTCCCGCTACGAAAAACCTCTCTTAAAATATTATGAGGAACACCCCGACTTTTTAAGCCCCAAATACCGCGCGAACGAAATTATCAACTTTGTAAAAGGCGGCTTGCAAGATTTATCCGTTACCCGTACCAAAGTGGCGTGGGGTATCCCGGTGCCGAGCAACCCGAAACATACCATTTATGTTTGGTTTGATGCGCTTATTAACTATATTTCCGCCGCAGGTTACGGCACACATATTTGCGCAGATAAAACGCTGCACGAGGAACAATTAAAACAAATCAAAGCCGAAAAGTTTGAAGATTTATGGCCCGCTGATTTACATATGGTGGGTAAGGAAATTTTCCGTTTCCATACGGTTATTTGGCCCGCGGTTTTGATGGCGCTTGGATTGCCTCTTCCCAAAAAAGTATTTGCTCACGGTTGGTGGACTGTGGAGGGAGAAAAGATGTCCAAGTCTTTGGGCAATATTGTGGACCCGGCCAAAGTAGCCGCTGAATACGGGGTGGACCCGCTGCGTGCGTTTCTGTTCCGCGAAGTTCCCTTCGGGCAGGACGGAGATTTTTCTATGGCAAGTTTTAAAAACCGTTATAATTCCGATTTAGCCAACAATATTGGTAACTTGCTTTCCCGCACGCTCAATATGGCGGCAAAAAATATAGGCGAATTGCCGGAAAAAATTGAAGGCGACTATAAATTGCTCGCGCACTCCAACGAAGTGGACCAAGCCATTGATAAGTCGTATGACGAACTGGCCTTTGATAAAGTGCTTGAAAATATCTACGGCTTCGCCAGCGAATTAAATAAACTGGTGGATGAGAAAAAACCGTGGGAACTGGCCAAACACGATGTGGAAGCGGCGAAGGCCGTCTTGTTAGAACTGGTGGCCTGCCTGCGTAAAGTGGCGGTGTGGTTGGAGCCGTTTATGCCGACGATTGCCAAAGAAATGCAGCGGAGGCTCTTGCCCGGCAAGATTGAAAAGTATGCTCCTCTTTTCCCGCGTTTGGATAAATAGAATAGAGCCTTTTGGTAGCGGCACGCTTATAAACGGGCGTGCCGCTTTTTTTCCCTTGCTAATCGGGATAAAATAGATTACACTAACTTTATGAGAAAATTTCTTCTGCTTGCATTGTTGGGGATGAGTGCGCTGATTGCGCGTGCCGGGGTGTCGGGCGCGGCCTTTTTTGCCGTGGTACGCTCGGGCGACACGGACAAGGCGGAAGAAATGTTGCGCGCCGATAAAACCTTGGTTTTTGTAGAAGAGCCGGACGGAACGACGGCCTTTTTGGCGGCGGTAAAAAATAAAGACGTCAAAATGGCCCGACTTTTGGCTGATAGTTTTTCCCGTTTGGACGTCCGCACCAACGGAGGAAATGCCCTGCACTTGGCAGTATCCAATAATGACGAAGAAATGTTGCGTATGCTTTTTGCCTTTATGGATGAGGTGGAGCCGGAATTATTTGAATCTTTGGCCAATGAACCGCGCGGAAGCCGTATCTCACCCGCCAGCGACCGCAACACCCCGCTTCATTTGGCGGCGTTAAATTGCAACCGGGCTATTTACGGTTTTTTGACCGCGCACGGCGCAAACGAAAAAATATTAAACCGCCGCCGGCAAACGCCAAGGTCCTTGGTTACTTCCTGCAAGCAAACGCCTGAAACCGTTTCCCCGGTATCAGAAGTTACTGTGTCGCAACCTAAAACACAAAAATAGTGCTGACAAAGAGGCCCGCTCGTCCTCAACTTAAATCAATCAGGTGCCAATTTTTTTGGTAGAGTTCCGTCAGTTTTTGGCGAAACAAAAAATGTTCCGGCTTGGTGAGGGCAGGGTCTTGGGATAAAAGTTCGTCACGGTCCTCAATGGCCTGATATAAAATATCCCGGTCCTTAAAAATATCCCCGGCTTTAAATTCCAGTTCGCCGCTTTGCCGCGTGCCTAAAATTTCGCCCGGTCCGCGCAGTTGCATATCACGCTCGCCGATTTTAAAGCCGTCCCGCGTGGCGCAGATAATGTCCACGCGTTCTTTGGCTATATTCCCCGCGTGTTGGGGTACTAAAATACAGAAACTTTCGTGTTCTCCGCGGCCCACACGCCCGCGCAACTGGTGCAAACTGGCCAACCCAAAGCGTTCTGCGTTTTCAATTACCATTACAGTAGCGTTTTTTACATCAATGCCTACCTCAATTACCGGGGTGGCTACCAAAATATCTGTTTTATGGGCGGCAAAATCGGCCATTACGCTTTCCTTTTCCGCTTGGGACATTTGCCCGTGCAAAACAGCCAAGCGGAAATCCGGGAACACCTTTTTTAATTTTTCAAATTCTTCCGTTACGGCTTTTGCTGAAATCTTTTCACTTTCCTCAATCAGCGGGAAAACAATATATGCCTGCCGCCCTTTTTTTACTTCCTCGCGCACGCGGTCGTAGGCCAGTTTAGAAGTAGCCGATTCCGTTTGAATCGGTTGGCGTCCGGGGGGGAGTTCGCTTAATGTGGAAACGTCTAAATCGCCGTAGAACGCAAGGGCCAATGTTCGCGGAATAGGCGTAGCGGTCATAGTCAAAAGGTCTAATTTGGCGGTTTTCTCTTTTAGTTTGCTGCGCTGTTTTACGCCAAAGCGGTGTTGCTCGTCAATGACTGCCAGACGCAAATTGTGAAATTTCACATCATCTTGGATAACAGCGTGCGTGCCCACTAAAATATCAATTTTCCCATCAGCAAGTTCTTTTAAAATTTTCTTTTTAGCCGCGGCCTTGGTGCTGGATGAAAGGACTGCCAAATTAACTTTTAAACCCTTTAAAATACGCTTGAAAGTTAAAAAATGCTGTTCTGCTAATATTTCTGTCGGGGCCATTAGCGCGGCCTGGTAGCCGTTTTCCACCGCCAGCAACATCGCGCACAGAGCCACTACGGTTTTGCCGGAGCCGACATCTCCCTGCAACAGCCGGTTCATCGGGCGGGGGGAGCAGAGGTCTTTAAAAATTTCGTTGATAACTTTTTTTTGGCTGTTTGTAAAGTTAAAACCCAGTTGCTCGCGGAACGGGGTTAAAAGGGTTTTTTTGATTTCGTATGAATAATCTTTGGCTAAAATTTTAGTTTGCGTGCGCTTAATGCCCCACGCCGTAGCCAGGAGTAAAAATTCTTCGTACGCCAGGCGCGCACGTGCGCTTTCCAGTTCGGCTAATGAGTTGGGAAAGTGTATGGCTTTTAAGGCCTGCGGTGCGCTTAATAATTGGCGTTTGGACAGCAAAACAGGCGGTAAAGTTTCCGGTTCGGCCGCCAGGGACGGGGTTTGCAGGGCCTCATAGACAAATTGCCGGAATTGTTTATTTGTCAGCCCCTCGGTCAAACCGTAAATAGGCGTTAAGCGGCCCGCGTGTAACTTGGTTAAAACGTCTGCGGCGGGGTAATGCTCATCTACTGTAACTTTATTGCCGAAGAAATTATTTTTATCTTCGCGTTTACCGATAATCCACACTTCGTTATTGATATGAAAATCTTTTTTAAGTGTGCCGAACGGGTCAAAGCGGAAAGCGCGGAACGTGCGTTTTTTAAACCAGGTGCACTCTATTTGCTGCCCCTTTTCATCTTCTAAAAACGCTTTAAAAATAAGCACGCTTCGGGCCGGGATTTGCTGGGTGCGCAGGACGCGGCCTTTAAAAACCACGAGCGATTCGGAATTATATTCGTTGGGTGTGGAATTTAAGCGGCGGTCCTGATATGTCCGCGGGTAATAATGGAGCAAGTCCTCTACGGTTTGGATTTCCAACCGTTCAAACAGTTTGGCTTTGGCAGGGCCGATGCCCTTTAAATATTGGATTTGCGTGCTTGTCGTCATACCTATATACTTATTTTACAAATAATATATGCTACAATTTAAAAAAAGGAGGAGATTTTATGGATTTGGAATTGATTTCCGCGCAAGTTAGCGAACATTTATTACGGGTGGGACAGAGCAGTTTGAAAATATTAGGTGCGCTGGTGGGCGCAATTTTAATTTTGGTGGTGGGACTTTATATTTCCCGTTTTGTGGGGTCTTATGCCAAGAAGATTTTAAACAAAATTTCTTTTGATGACAAAACCTCTAAACTGGGTATTAACGAGTTGTGCGTGCGGTTTGGTTTGGGTAAATCTCCAACGTATATTATTTCATTTGTCCTTGCTTGGGCTGTAATTTTTTACGCAATTGTGCTGGCGGCGGATGTGCTTCATTTAGCGATTATCCGCAACTTATTTACACAATTTTTGGAATTTATCCCGACGCTTTTTGTATCCGTCTTGGTTTTGTTTGCGGGCCTGCTGTTCGGCAAATTAATGGGGAATATTATTGAAAATTCCGCCAAGGCCAATAATTTAAAAGGCGGGTTTTTTATTTCCCGCGCGGTTAATGCGTTTATCGTATTTTTCTGTGCGTTGGTGGCGGTGGAAAACCTGGGCTTTGCCAACCAGTTGGTAAACAATGTGGTGATTATTTTGCTAGCCTCTTTGGGGTTGGCCTTTGGTATCGGGGTAGGATTAGGCTCCAAGGAATTGGTAGCCGAATTTTTGCGCGACCTCTTTAAAAAGGAAGACAAATAGTTTGTAAGATAAAAAATCCCGGAGCGAAAAAACGCTCCGGGATTTTTTTGGTATGTTTGTTTAAAACATAGTGGCTAACAGCAAGATAAGTAATCCCAAGAACACACAGCACAGAATAAACTTGGTAAGGCCCAAATGCTTTTTAAGCCAATCGTTAAAGGTGGCTGATTCCTTTCCGCACAACGTAAGCACAAAGACCAGCACAAGCGGCAAAATAAACATCAAGTTGTACAATAACAGGAACTCTGTGGCACGCCAAAAATGTTGGTTTACTTCCTTTAAAATGACCACAATTGTAGGCAAATACACTTGCCCGGTGCATACGGCCTCCACCCCGGAGACCACAAAGCCCACAATAAATGCCGCCAACAAGAGCCGCCACATAGAACTGTGTTTATCTTTTAAAAAGAAGCGCATTACCTTGTGGATATACACTTTGTAATTGGTAGGCAGTTGTAAGAGCATTTTTTCGGATTTTTTAGTACGCTGATATACCACAAAGTCGTAAATACTGAGGAGCAAAAACACCCCGCACAGCCCCACCATACCCCATTGGACGGCCAAGGTTACATAGCGAAATGCCTTCATAGCGTACAAAACGTGGAACGCGCCCAGCCCCATTAGCACATAGGCCAAAAAGACGGCTGCACAGTAGGCTGACCCCACGATTACAATTTCTTTTTTGGTGTATTTATAGGCCGCCAAAAAAGACACAAAAAATACGATTACCGCAAAAGCACACGGATTGACACCGTCGGCCAGCCCCGCACCGATAATGGCCCACAGCGTGATTTGGCTGAACAGCGTTTCGTGTGTTTGCAACGAATGTGCTTCCTCTTTTTGCAAACCGGGTACGCGGGTTTCTTCATTATTGTCTATTGCTTTTTGAACGGCGGCATCGGCTCCGGGGCCGATTTGCGTGGGGTATCCTTGCAATACTGTTTCCCCTACAATTAACATTGGAATTCCGGCATTATCCAAGTGATAGGCTTCCAAGGTTTGCGAAAAAATAACATTGTTGGCATCTTGCGTCAAGTCATATTCGGTCAAGCGGACCTTGTCTTGGTGTTTTTCTTTAAACGCTTGCGGGAAACCGTCTTGTTTTAAATGGCGGCAATGCGGACAGTAAGGCGAGGTGAATAACACGGCATCCACCGGCTTGGCCCACGCGCCGAACGAAACGGCAAAAAACGCGAGCGTGAGTAATAACGGCTTAATTATACGGCTAATCATTTAACACTCCTAACATTGGGTCTGGCAAGCGGCCAGCCCGGCTGATTGAATTTTTGAATTTTCGTCCTGCAAGGTTTCGGTATCTTGCGGATAGAAATCGGGTAATTTTAAGCGGCAGGTTTTGCTGTGTACACAAGGAGAATTTGTGCAAGTGCAGTCGGTCCATTTTTTGGTGCAGGAACAGTTTTTACCGTTGCATTGAATTTCGGCTGATAATAAAAATTGCGAGCCTGTTTTTTTGCATTGGAGCATTTGCGCTCCGTTTGCGGCGCGCGGTGCGGTATATTCCTTTGCACTCCAACGCGCACCCGCTACGGCCCCCAACACAAGTAATACGGCGGCGCACATACCCCACGTTACGGAGCGTTTCCACGCGTGGGACGGCCGTTCTTGCAAACGGGCCCATACGCGGGCTTGGGCGCGGCCCTGCGGGTCAAAATCGGTTCGTGCGGCGCGTTTCTGCCAAGACTGTTTAGTCATAGTTTTTCATCCCTTTGCGCATTTTGGTTACGGCACGGTTTATAATTGTGCCGACATTAGATTCGCTTAATTGGGATATTTGCGCGATTTGCCGGTTGTTTAGGCCGGAATAAAATTTCAGCGCTAAAATATCCCGTTCCCGGGCGGATAACTTGCCGAGGGCATTTGTCAGGTCGCGCCGGAAGGTATCCTGTTCCAGATTTTTTAAAGGGGAGTCGCCCGCATATACAGGGGCGGATTCCTCCGTTAGCGAAAATACATTTTTTACCCAATATAACCGCCAATACATATTGGTCTGGTTGCGCGCAATCGTAAAAATCCATTGGGTAAATTCACCTTTTTGTTCGTCAAACGAAGCCCAATGCTCATATGCGTTCTTCCACGCCGCTGCGCATAAATCTTCGGCGGTGGCGTGATTGCGTACGCGCGAAAAAATATACGCGTACGCCCGCTTAAAATAAGTATTGTAAAGGTCTTCAAATGACGTCATCTATATAGAATATGCCCGACTGCAAAAAGTATCACACTAATTATTTTATCTTTTATGAGGAGAAAAAACTCCCGGCCTTTTTAAAAAGACCGGGAATAGGTAGTTTTTTTATTTTTTTAAGCAATTGGCTGCATCTTGTACGATTAACTCCGGTGTTAAGTGGTAGCGTTCATAGAGTTCCGGCAAAGGCACCCGGTCGGTAAATTCCTTCTTGGAGCCAAAGTTGAGCACTTTCATTTCGCCGTTGCCGTAGAACGAGGCAATTTTCTCGCCAAAACCGCCATTGATTTCGCCGTCTTCCAGCGTGAGTACGAGTTCGTGCTCTTTTTTAAGGGTGTTGAGTACCTCTTCGTCCAACCCGGTTAAATAGCGCGGGTTGATAAGCGTAGCATCAATACCCAGTTTGGCTTGGAGTTCGGTGCAGACCTTTTCGCCCAGTTGGAAGAAAGACCCCGCCGCAATAACGGCTACGCGGGAACCTTTTTCCACCACTTCGTAGCGGTTCAAGACGGAGTAGTCTTTTTCCACGGGGCGGTGGGCGTGCGTAAGCGGGGCGAACGGCACGCGGATAGCCACAGGATATTGGGTTTGGTTGACGGACCAATCCAGCATTGCCAAATATTCCTCTTTTGACGTGGGAGCCAAATAAACCATATTGGGAATATTGGAAATTAAGGGAATATCAAAGGTTCCCAAGTGGGTGGCATCTCCGGCGGAAATACCGCCCCAATAAACCAAAAGGGTGGCCGGATTTCTGTTAAGTGCCAAATCTTGCGACAGTTGGTCGTAGGTGCGCTGAATAAAGGAACTCAAAACCGCCAATACGGGTTTGGCTCCGCCCGCGGCCAGAGCAGAGGCGGCGGCTACAGCGTGTTCCTCGGCAATGCCCAAATCGGCAAAGCCCTTGCCCAGTTTTGCGCGCACATCTGGCGTTAAGGCGACTGCGCCGGGCGTGGCCGGGTTCAGCACGATAAAGGAAGAATCCTCCGCGTGCTTTTTAAGCATATAGTCTATGGTTACGGAATCGTACGTTTCCTGCGGGGCCGGATCGGGTTTGGGGTCTAATGCGCCGGGCAGAATCCAGTGGAAGGCTTCTTTATTGGCGATGGCCTCCGCGCAACCTTTACCTTTTAATGTATGCAAGTGTAGCACGGTGGGGCGCGGGGTGTCTTTTACTTGTTTAAAAGCGGTGATGAGAGAAGATAAATCGTTTCCGTCGTCCACATACACATAATCAAAGCCCAAGGCTTTAAAATAGTTGCACTCGGCTTTGCCTTTGGTTTGGCGCAGGAGAGCCAGGTTGCCATATAAACCGCCGTGGTTGGGGGCGATAGACATTTCGTTATCGTTTACCACAATAATAATGTTGCTTTTTAAAGCCCCCGCGTTGTCTAACCCTTCAAAGGCTTCGCCGCCGCTCAAAGAACCGTCGCCAATGACGGCCACAATGTTGTTCTTTTCGCCTTTCAAATCACGCGCCATTGCCAGGCCTACTGCCAAACTGGGGGCGGTAGAGGTGTGGCCTACTACAAAGTGGTCGTGGACGCTTTCCTGCGGGTTGGTGTAGCCGGATATTTTGCCGTAGTTGGACGGGTCTGTAAAAAATTGTTTGCGCCCGGTCAGCATTTTATGTGCGTAGCATTGGTGAGATACGTCAAACACAAACTTATCTTCGGGTGAGTTGAACACGTAGTGCATTGCAATCGTAGGTTCAATAAAGCCCAGGTTCGGGCCGAAGTGGCCGCCTGTGGCGTTTACCTTTACGATTAAAGTCTGGCGGATTTCGTCCGCTAATGCGGTTAATTCCGCCAAAGAGAGATTTTTTAAATCTTTCGGGTCGTTAATTTTGTTTAATACGTTCATTTTATGCTCCTAACAATTTTTTCCGGCTTCGTAGGCTTCTTGAAATACGGGAAGATTTTTTACTTCACCTTTCTGCCAGGCTCCCGTACCGTAAATAATTCCTTTTTCCCGTGCGCCGTCCAGGCAGTCCGCGGTAAATCCGCGCAGGGCTTCCAAGGTGCGCTGCATATTTTTATGGCTGGTGTCGGCAGCGGTAATGATAAAATAAAAATCTTTATCGGAAATTTCGCTGTAGCGCGGAACGGTGCGGTCAATAAATGTTTTTAACTGTCCGTCCATACTGTAAAAATAAACTGGCGTAGCCAAAACGATTACGTCTGCTTCTACCATTTTGTTTAAAAGTTCACCCATACCGTCTTTTTGCACGCATTTGTGCGATGTGTTGCATACGCCGCAACCCAAACAATAGTTAATTTGGTGTTCGCGCAGGGCAATTTTTTCAGCGTGATGCCCGGCGGATAAGGCTCCTTTTAAAAATTGGTTACATAACAAGTCGGAATTGCCATCCTTCCTGGGACTGGCAGAAATAATTAATACCTTTTTAGACATACTTTCCTCACTTTAAAAGTTTTTTTTCACAAGCGACAATTTTGTCCTCGTAAACAGAAATTTTATAGTTTAAACGTTCCAGCGTTTGTTGCATTTCTTCAATGCGTTGTTTTAAGCGGTCCCGCTCGGCAATTAGCAGATGTTTGCGCTTTTGCAAGGTGCGGTTTCCCTTGCGGTAGAGTGTTACATAGTGCGTAAGCGTTTCTATGGATAGCCCCGCCCCGCGCATACATTTAATAAATTCCACCCAACCGCAATCCGTTTCGGTGTAATCGCGTACTCCGCTTTCCTTGCGGTTTACCGGGGGGATAAGCCCGGCTTTTTCGTAATAGCGCAAGGTGTCCGCGGGCAGACCGTATTTTTCACTCACTTCCGAAATGATCATATTCTTCTCCTTTTAAGCCTGTATATATATTGTAATTCTTGGAGTTGACTCCAAGTCAAGAAGTAATTTGAAAATAAAAAAGGCTCCCGTCGGGGGAGCCTTTTTAAAAAGTAGTTATTTTTAGGCCGGATTTGCAGCGGCCGTTTGTGGGGAGCGGACCTTTTTTGTGCCCAACAATCCGCAGATTAAAGCGCCCAAAGCGCAGGTAACAAAGGTAATTCCGGCGGAGTGCATCATATTGCCAAGTCCTACCAAGGGGGAAACAATGCTGCCGAATAAAAATCCTGCCGCGCCCAAAACAGCCGACCCTGTACCCGCCTGCCCGCGTACGGCATCCATTGCAAGTGTAGTTGCCGCCGTAAAGGAAAGTCCCGCCATAAACAGCAGTACAAAAAGCAGGCCCTCAAACACTATAATAGAACTATCCGCAAACAAGGCCGCGCTTAATAAAATACTGCAAACCAGCATCCCCAAGCAACTGGTTAAAATACAATTTTCCTGGCGTTTGAATTTGACCGACAACCCTGCGCCGATACCAATTGCTACGGCATTAACTGCAAAAAACAGACTGAACGCCAACGGGCTAAAACCGTAATGTTCCTGTATGATAAAGGGCGAGGCCGCAATATACGCAAACAAAATACCCAAGGCAAAGGCTTGTTCCAACACGCAAAAAATATATTTGCGGTTTTGAAAGACCGTTTTAAATACCCCAAAGGTTTTGGAAAGTTTTTCCTTAGAGCGTTTGGCGCGGGATAACGATTCGTTAAAATGGACACACGCTCCTGTCAGCAAAAGGCCGATGACAAACAATACTATAAACACACTTTGCCAGCCGGTTACTTTTAAAATGGCTCCGCCGATAACAGGAGCGGCAACGGGCGCAATACCGTTAATCGCGCCGATAATAGCCAGGGCTTTTGCTAAGTTAGCGGACTTGAACTTGTCCGTAGCAATAGAGCGGGAGATGACAATTCCGCCCGCGGCGGCTAAACCTTGTATCAAGCGCAGGGATACAAAGACTTCTATGGTCGGCGCAAAAATACAGGCCACCGTGGATAACAGGAACAGAACCATAGATGCGAGTAGCGGTTTCCGGCGGCCGTATTTATCGCTTAACGGGCCAAAAACAATTTGCCCTGCGGCTAACCCCAGCATAGAAAACGTCAACCCTAACTGCACCATAGAAGCATTGGTGTTAAAGAACGACGTCATTGCCGGAAGGCTGGGTAAGTACATATCGGTTACGAACGGGCCAAAGGCCGTCAGCATACCCAGAAAGACAAATAAAAAAAAGGCCGTATTGCGCCTTTTTGTGGAGTTTCCCTGCCAGGTTTTGTTGTGTTTCATACTTATATTGTAACTTTTTTGGAGCAAAAACAGAGTCGGTTCTCCGGCTTTTTGCACCGTTTTCTGCTAGGGCAGGGGTTATAGTTTTCCGCCCACTGGGGGGGAAAAATAATGCGGGTTTTTATTGGCGGTGCCTTAAATATTTTTCCAGGGAAAAGCAGAAATAGGTACAATATATATATGAAGCGTACCTGTCAATGGCTGTTAATTTTTGCTTTGCTATCGTACTGTGCCCCCTTTGCGGCGGCGCAGAAACGCTTGCCGTCCGTGCGCTTGCCGGGCAAAGCGGGCGCGGAAATATTGCCTAAAATGTTCCGTGTTCCATTGGTAAAAATTCCCGTGGTGCGGATGCCGGTCGGGCCGCAGATTTCGGCCTTGTTGGCTACCCCGTCTGTGCCGTCTTTTACGGTGCAAACGCCGTTGCGCCCGGTGGTTTTCCCGGGTAAAAAAGATATTGATGCCGTTATTTTTGACTTAGACGGTACGCTATTAGATTCCTTGTGGGCGTGGGAAAATTCCGGGGTGAATTTTTTGCGCACACAGGGGATTAATCCACCCGAAGGGTTTAACGACCAGTTAGCCCAACTGTCGCTTATGGACGGAGCCAAACTGGTTAAAGAAAAATATAACCTGCCCCAATCGCCTGAGGAAATTTTGCGCCTGACATTGGCCCCTATCCGCGAGCGCTATTTCCATACCATTATGCCCAAGCCGGGGGTGCCGGAACTCTTGCGCCGTTTGAAAGAGCAGGGGGTGAAGATGTGCGTGGCTACGGCCTCGGATAAAGAATTAACCATAGCGGCTTTAAAACGCACGGGGCTATTGCCTTATTTTGATTTTATCTTAACGTGTGATGAGGTCGGGGCGGGGAAAAGAACTCCCGTCATTTACGAAGCCGCCCTCAAAAAATTAGGCACGCAAAAAAAGCGTACCTTGGTGGCGGAAGATGCGCTCTATGCCTTGACGACTGCACATAACGCGGGCTTCCCCACGGCGGGGATTTTTGATATGCACTCCGTCAAGGACCAGCCGTCGGTGCAAAAACTTTCCACTTATTATATTCCGTCCTATACGGCCGTGCAGCCGTAAGTTGAAAAAAGTATAATAAAGCATAATTTCTAAGCAAGGAGCCGCCTGTGCGTGCACAAACCAAAAAATGGGTCGTTACCGGGGGAGCGGGGTTTATCGGTTCGCATATTATCAAAGAACTGGTTTCCCGCGGACAAGAAGCGGTAGCGGTGGATAATTTTTCAACAGGCTCTCTTTCCCATTTATTTTCTGTTCAAAATAAAATTAAAGTTATTCCGGCTGATATCGGTGATTTTTCTGCCCTTTTAAAAGCCTTTCAGGGGGCTGATTATGTGCTGCACCACGCAGCCCTTGTTTCCGTGCCCCGCTCGGTGGAAGATCCGCAACTGACTTGGCAGATAAATGTGTCCGGCACGCTTAACGTGTTGGAAGCCGCCCGCCAGGCAGGTGTAAAACGTGTAGTGTTTGCCTCGTCTTGTTGCGTGTATGGCAGTTCCTCTAAGCCGTGTAGGGAAAGTGCGCCCAAGCATCCCGGTTCGCCTTATGCCCTTTCCAAACAAATCGGCGAAGAATTATGCCGTTTTTACACACAAACATATGGGTTAGAAACGGTGTGCTTATGTTATTTTAACGTCTATGGAGCCGGGCAAAACCCAAATGGGGCTTATGCGGCGGTGATTGCACAGTTTTTGCAGTGTGCGCTAAAAGGACAACCGGTGCGCATAGACGGCACAGGCCGCCAAAGCCGTGATTTTATCGCCGTAGAGGACGTAGCACGCGCCAATATTTTGGCCGCTCAAAAAGGGGTGCCCGGCGAAACATATAATGTAGCGTGTGGAAAAAGTTATTCCTTGCTGGCCTTGTTGCGCCTGATTGAACAAACCACACACCAAAAATTGGCCCGCACTTTTGCCCCTAGCCGCGCGGGAGATGTGCGCACCTCGTCTGCCGATATTTCTAAAATTTCCCGGTTAGGTTTTAAGCCCCGAATAATGCTTCAAACGGGGATTGCCCGCCTGTGGCATACCTTGCAACAATAATCCTTTTGTACGCTTTCGCTCCGCCCCGAATTATGCTATATTATGGGGGAAGAAGTACCATATTAAGGAGGGGAATACAATGTGGGAAAAAGACATTAATATTAATGAAGTTCGCGAAATTCGCAGCCGCACGCTGGTTTATTTTGGCGTAGGTGCTATTGCCAAAATTGCCGATATCTGCAAAGATTTAAAAGCGCGCGGAATTAACAAGGTGCTCGTGATGACCGGGCGCGGCGCCTACAAAAAAACAGGTGCGTGGGACCACGTTACAAAGGCTTTTGAAACTACGGGTATGCAGTATGTGCATTACGACCAGGTAACGCCGAACCCGAATACCCACCACGTTAATGATGCCGTAAAAATGGCGCACGACTTTGGCGCACAGGCGGTTATTGCCATTGGCGGCGGTTCTGCTATTGATGCGGGCAAAAGTGCGGCCATTTTGCTTAAATATCCGGGCAAAACTGCCGAAGATTTATATACCTTCCAATTTACGCCGTCAGAAGCCGCCCCGATTATCGCAATTAACCTTACGCACGGTACCGGCTCCGAAGCCAACCGCTTTGCAGTAGTCAGTATTGAAGAAAAGAACTTCAAACCGGCCATTGCGTATGATTGCATTTATCCGCTCTATTCTATTGATGACCCGGCCTTGATGACGGGCCTTGCCGAAAACCAGACACGCTATGTGTCTATTGATGCGGTAAACCACGTTGTAGAAGCCGCCACCACGAAAGTAGCCTCTCCGTATGCGATTGATTTGGCTATTTCCGTAGTCAAATTGGTGGCTGAATACTTGCCGGTGGCCTTAAAAGACCCCAAAAACTTGGAAGCGCGTTATTTCTTGGCCTATGCGGCCTTGGCGGCGGGTATTGCGTTTGATAACGGTATGTTGCACTATACGCACGCGTTGGAGCACCCGCTTTCCGGCGTGAACCCGAACTTGACGCACGGCTTGGGCTTGGCGATGTTATTGCCGGCGGTACTCAAAAATATTTACCCGGCCCGCCCGGCTACTTTGGCTGATGTGCTTGCGCCTATCGTGCCCGGCTTAAAAGGTTGCGGGTGCGAAGCCGAAAAAGTGGCCGAAGGGGTGGAAAAATGGCTCTTCTCCGTCGGCTCTACGCACAAACTGCTGGACGAAGGGTTTAAAGCGGAGGATGTGGATAAACTCGTGGAATTGGCGTTCAATACACCGTCTTTGGACGGTTTGTTGGGCTTGGCTCCTACCGAAGCAACGAAGGAAGCCGTCCGCGCGATTTATACCGAATCGCTTAAACCCTGCCACAAATAAGTTTTACTTGGCAAAAAAGCCCCCGGAAAACCGGGGGCTTTTTGATGTAATTCTACCGCAAAACTTTGTTGCCGCGCATATAATCAAAAAATTGTTTTACGCGGCTGTCGCACAATACGTCTTTTACCGCGATATCCTTTTTTAAATGTACCCCCGCCAAGGTTCGGCACCGGCTTAATGCCACATAAGTTTGCCCGGGCGCAAAAGCCCCTCTCCCAATATCTAAATAAATACTGTCAAATGTCAGCCCTTGTGATTTGTGTATGGTAATGGCCCAGGCCAGTTTTAGCGGATATTGCTTAAAAAACCCTTTTACTTTGGGTTGCAACTTTTGTGTAAGTGCGTTAAATTCATAGCGCACATCTTCCCAGACGTGCGGTTCCACTTGATACACACACCCTTTCAATTCCACCTGTATAAAGTCCGGGCCTAAATCATATACGGTGCCGATATCTCCGTTTACCCAGTTATCATCATTAACGAGCATCATAATTTTAGCACCTTTTTTTAGGTGGAGCGTTTTATCCGCGGGCGTAGCCTTGCCGAAAGAGTCATCAGCGGTGGCTTCGTAGGCAAACTCCTTGCCGGGGAGTAAGGATAAATAATGTACATTACGCCAAGCGGCATCGCGGTTTGTGGGGGCTAAAATAATGCTGTTTTCAAAATTTTCCGGCAATTCAAAGGTTTTGCGCGCGTTGAGCAGGCTGTCTAATTGTGGTTGGGTTACGTTGCCCTCGCGGATTAAATTGAGTAAATTGGCATAATCCGGGTCGGCCTTTTGGCGGAAAATGCGGCGCAATTCAAATACTTCCGTAGGCAAACGGCGTAAGACTTGTGCTTCAAAAAAGTACGGACTTTTGTAAATCTGGCGGAAATAATCAAACAGCCCGCCCGTGTTGGATTCTTCTACGGGCGGCAACTGGAATAAATCCCCGAATAAAACAATTTTTTTCCCGCCGAAGGGTTCTTCTGTATGCGTGGAAATTTGCAAAATATAGTCTATTGCATCTAATAAATCCGCCCGGAGCATAGAGGCTTCGTCAATAATAATGGTATCCACGGCATCTACGGTTTTGCGCGGCAATCGTTTGAGGTTGCTTTTGTCTAACAGGTTTCCGGGTTTTAAATGAAAAAAAGAGTGTACTGTCTGTCCGTGTATATTAATGGCCGCAAGTCCGGTGGTAGCCAGAACCACTGCGTTTTGTGTGGTGTGCCTGGCAAAATAACGCAACAGGGTGGTTTTACCCGTGCCCGCACGGCCCGTGATAAAGATAAGCGGCATAACGGGCGGTTTGGCTTCCAGCAAGGATAAAGCGTCCTTAAATTCGTCGGTTAAAATAATGTTAGCATCTGGTGCGGGCATATTTAAATTATAGCAATTAGACCGTTGCCTTATCTGCTTGGGGAAAAAGACTATGTGTTGAGGAGCGGAAAATAGTAAAAATTGTTGATTGGTGGCTGGTAAAGTGTAGAAGGGCTTGAATCGTTTTTTTTTTTTGGTAAATTTTGAGTATGCTCAAAATTTACCAAAAAGAGAGGATGAAATGAAAAGCGCGAATACGGGGCGATTAGGCCGCTTATTATGGAAAGTGGGAAAAGGCTCCTTGCGAAAAGGTATGCCCGGCTTTACATTGATAGAATTATTGGTTGTTGTCCTGATTATCGGCATTTTAGCGTCGGTAGCGATGCCGCAATATAATAAGGCTGTGGAAAAAAGCCGCGCCACACAGGCTTTGGCAATTTTAAAATCTTTATACGCTGCGCAGGAAACCTATTATATGGCAAATGGCTCGTATGCTACCTCATTTGACGAGTTAGACATTAGTGTTCCGTGGACGGGGGCGACCAAATGGCTTAATTCATCTGCTTCAACAGACACTCGCTCCAATGACAAATGGTCCTTACAAATATATAAATCCGGTGAATATGCGGCTATTTATTTGGGGCGTATTTCAGGCGAATATAAAGGCGCAGGTTTTACAATAGGATTATCGGGTAATAACGGACAGGATAACGGAGTTTTGTTTTGTGGCGAGCGGAAGAGTATCGGTATTTCGTATGAAAAAGAAGCAGGCAGTTATTGCGTACAAATTTTTGGCGGTACAAAAGTGTTTGAAGACCCCGGCTTGCGCCGCTACCGTTTGCCGTAAATTTTCTTGAAAATTCTAGCAAAAAGATTATAGTATAAAATATATGAAAACCTTTTTTATCTTGCTTTTTGCTTTATTTGTAACCCCTTTGGGGTGGAGTGCCCCTTTTGGCTTTTTGCCGGGGGCGGAAAATATAGATAATCCGAGCGCCCCGTCTGCCTTGCTGCGTAAGATAGTGTCGGGTGAGCCGGTTTGCGTGTCGGTGCAAAATTTCCGCCAGAACGAAACGCGCACTGAGGAAGAATACTTGGAAATGCTGCGCCAAAGTTATCAGGAGTGGTTTGATTTTACGCTAAAAACCGTACGGCAAGCCGGACGAGAGGACGAATTTAAAGATTTGCTTCCCGCTTTGCAAACCCAAGTAGTTGTGCGCAAGGATTGCCCCCAGCCGGATATTAATTTTTTTGTTATTCCCGCTAATCAAATGAAAACGGTATGTAAGGCTTCTTCGGCCCTGGCGTGTGTGGATGTAGCATCAAGACCCTACAAAATGTATTTTTCACCTAAAAAAGGTCTTGCAAACTGGGCACAAGGGGGGAACGATAAATTATTGTCGCACGAGTTAGGGCATACCCTTGGCTTTGCGGACCAGTATCCCTATGGGCGCATCAACTCCTCTATGGTATATCACACGCCGGACAGTAGCAAAGGGATAATGTCTGTTGCCAAGGCGGGGATAAAATTTTCGTGTGATGAAGCGGACGGGTTTATCAACTTGTTAGATGTTGGGGTATATGGCAAGGCGCGCGGCGGTAAGGACGGATGGCGCAGTTTTTGTCCTAAACGCACATACAGATATGTACAGGGCCGCCCCACCAGCAACGATAAATATGCCGTAGAGGTAATACCTCCCAATGTGCTGGTGATGACCTTTGGCAAAGAAGGGATGTTGCAAAACACGCAGTATTTCCCCGATGCCAAGGATTATTCGTTTGATATACAAACTGTTTTTACACCGGAGGAAACGGATAAATCGGGCCGGTTGCTTTATGGGAAAAGTGATAAGGGCGAAGAAATGTATTGCTCTTATATGTATGAGCGCAAGCGGTGTGTGGCCACAAAAGAGGCGGCCAATGTGGCCTTGTGGGAGGATTACTTCCCGCATAAGAAGGTGCATATTGTAACCTTGGCCTATTCCTCTCCCAAGGGAAAAAGTATTTGGTTAAATTATTTTGAAGGCAAGGACGAAAAAATTTTGGTTTATAAAGGGCCGGATGGAATTTTTGAATTTGGTTTTTCCTCGGGGATGTTTGTAATAAAAGGGCGTCAGGTGTTTGGAAAAAAATCTGAGCCGGAAAAAGAGCCTGCATCTCCGCAAGAGGCGTTGTTGCAGCGCAAGGCGCAGCAAGCCGCCGAACGAGCACAGCAGGAGCGTGTGGAAAAGTTATTATTAACCTTTTATGATAGATATGTAGAAGGCAATATGCCTGTTGCCGGAGAATAGCAGGTTGCCCGCTCCTTGATTTAATAGTAAAAAACAGCCCCGCGTAAATCAAAAAGCGCGGGGCTGTGCGATTTAGTGCAAAAGATTATTCTTGGTAATCCTTTAACATTTTGGTACGGCTGGGGTGGCGCAGTTTGCGGATAGCCTTGGCTTCAATCTGGCGCACGCGTTCGCGCGTAACATTAAACATTTTACCCACTTCTTCCAAGGTGCGCGGATAGCCGGAGTCAATTCCAAAACGCAGGCTGATAATTTTGGCCTCTCGTTCCGAAAGCGTTGCCAATACATCAGCCACTTCCTGCTTGCGCAAAAAGTCCACTGCCGCGCTGGTGGGGTTTGGCCCGTTCTTATCTTCAATAAAGTCTTCCAAGTTGGAATCCTCATCTTCGCCAATTGGGGTAGAAAGGGAAATCGGGTCCTGCATAATTTTCAGCACGCTTTTTACCTTTTCCACAGACAGGCGGAGTGTTTTGGAATAATCTTCCAAGGTTGGCTCACGGCCGTGTTCCTGGCGGAATTTGTTAGTAACCTTAGTCAGTTTGGAAACTAATTCCTTCATATGCACGGGAATACGGATTGTATTGGCTTGGTCGGCAATGGCGCGGTTGATACTCTGGCGAATCCACCAGGTAGCATAGGTGGAGAATTTAAAACCGCGTTTGTATTCAAATTTTTCCACGGCTTTCATTAAGCCCAAGCCCCCCTCTTGAATTAGGTCGGAGAGTTCCAGGTTGGAATTGACGTGCTTTTTGGCAATAGAAACCACCAAACGCAGGTTGGCTTTGATTAATTTTAATTTGTCCTGCAAAATCATATCCTCAAAAAATACGATACGGTCGTTGAAGGACAAAAACTCCTTTTCCGTCATCGGGAGCATATCCACCATTTGCGCGTGGCGGCGCTGGACGTCTTCAATGTTTGATAAGGCGCGTTCTAACTCCGGTAACGTAAATTTGGTGGCCTTTTTAAATTCCTTTTCCGTCATTTTGCCCGCTTTAAATTTAGTAACCAGTTTTTTGACGTCCTCGTATTTGCCGAAGTAATCGTCAAAGCGTTGCATATCGTTGCGGGTTTCGGTTAAACGGTCGGCCAAGTTTTTGATTTTGTTGGTCAGACGTTTGATTTTATTTTGGTTCAAATTTAATTTGGTAATGGTCTGCACGACTTCTTTTTGCTTGGCTTCCAATTTTTCAATGGCATTATTGCGTTTTTTGTCGGTCAGGTTGCCCTCGCGCAATTCCTTCATTAATTTGGTGATTTCCTGTTCGCGCTTGCCGATAAACTGCGCCGCATCTTTAAGTTTTTTGCGCATATTGTTTAGTTCGCGCGTCGTGCGTTTGCCGCGGGGCATCAATTCCTTGGTGGTCATTTCTTCTTGGTCCACCAATTCTTCCCAGTTGCAAATTTCGCGCATCGTGATAGGCGATTCCAACACCAATTTTCGCAGTTCCTTTTCGCGTTCGCGGATATTGCGTGCGAGTGTGATTTCTTCGTCGCGAGACAAAAGCGGTACTTTACCCATTTCGGACAAATACATCCGGATAGAGTTGGAAATGTCCGGGCTGGCGGAGGACCAATCTTCGCTTAATGCCTCTTTATCGGCGGCGGAGACGGACTTGAATTTCTTTTGGTCCACTACCTGAATGCCCAAATCGTCCAGCGTGCCCATCACGCCGTCAATGTCTTCCGCGCTCATATCCGACGCGGCGATAGAGCGGTTCAAATCTTCCAACGATAAGAACCCGCTTTCTTTGCCTTCTTCTACTAAATCTTTCAGCGCTTTATTTCCCGATGCCATAATTTCCTCAACTGCGATATTTTTTTAATTTGTTTTGCAATTCTATATATTTTTTAAAAACTTCCGGCGGTACATTTCCTGCGCCAAGTTGCTTCATCTGGCGGCGGACCGCTTGTAATTGTTTATGCAGGCCGCTTTGCTGCAATTTGGCCGCACAGGCGGCAATGTCGCGCGCCGGGTCAAAATCTTCCGGCGTTTGTAAAAGGGCCAACTTTACAAATTCACTCTTTTGCGCAGGGACCAATTTAGCCGCTTCCTGGGCCAAATCCGGTGCCTGCGGATGTTCCATATGCGCCCGGACCAATGTTTCAAACAAGTTCCAGGCGGCGGGAGTGGAAAAATCTTCCCGCGAGAGTTCGGAGCATAAAACCAAATGGGCCGGACTCTTTAAAATCCACGACAACAAATCTTCTTCTGCCGGAGTGGCAATGGCGTTTTCCAATACCGTTTGCTGCCGGCGGAAACGCGGAGCGGGTGCATAAGACACTTCCCGCAGTCGTTCCATTACCAATTCTTCATCTACGCCCAAATGTTCGGCCACATATTTGGCCCACTCGCGCCGGACGATTTCATCCGGCTGTTTAGAAATCGTTTCCGCTAATTCGGATACCAAGCGTGTTTTGTCCTGTGCTTGGAGAGGTTGCTCACATTGGGAGAGCAATAACCGGGTGTGAAACGCAATTAAATCTTGGGCGTTATTTAAAATTTCTTCAAAATTTTCTTTTCCGTACTTGGCTATATATTCGTCCGGATCCAATCCGTCCGGCAGCGAGGCTACTTTTACAAAGAGTCCGCGCTCAATCAAAATAAGCCCGCCGCGCAAAGCGGCTTTGATCCCGGCGGAGTCCGGGTCAAACAGGACAATTACCGTATCCGTATAACGCCTTAACAGCCGGGCGTGTTCCTCGGTCAAACTGGTGCCCAAAGGGGCCACGGTATAACCCGCACCCGCCTGGTGGCAAGCGATAACGTCCATATATCCTTCCAGGAGTACGGCTTTCCCGGCTTTGCGGATTTCGGGGCCTGCAAAATTGAGCCCATATAAGACCTGGCTTTTGGTAAATAAAACCGTTTCGGGCGAGTTTAAATACTTGGGTTCGCCTTCACCCAAAATGCGTCCGCCGAAACCCACCGTGTCGCCCCGCTGGTTGATAATGGGGAACATCAGGCGGCTGCGGTAATAATCCCGCGGCCCGTAGGCGGTTAACACACAAAGCCCCGCCTCTTTTAAATCTTGATCCGTAAACCCCGCGGCGCGGGCTTCTTTGGCCAGGGCGGTGGGGTCGTTTTTAGCAAAGCCCAACTCAAACTTTTGACAGGTTTCTTTGGTCAAATTGCGCTCTTTCACATACGCGCGCGCGGATTCGCCGTTAGCCGACATTAAATTTTTATGAAAGAACGCTTTTGCAAAGTCCAACAACTTGCGCAACGTGGCGCGCCGGATTTCCTCCCCTGTTAAAGGGCGCATAGGCTTGTATTCCAAGCCGGCTTGCCCGGCCAATTTTTCAAGTGCTTCGTTAAAGGATAAATTTTCAATCTTCATCAAAAAATCAAAAATATCCCCGCCTGTCTGGCAGCCGAAACAATAGAACAACCCCTTTTCGCTGTTGCAAGTGAAGGAAGGGGTCTTTTCTTTATGAAACGGACAGCAGGCTTTGTAGGTTTTACCCGAGCGTTTAAGGCCCGGAACGTATTGCCGGATAAATTCTACAATGTCCAACCTGTCCTTAATTTGTTCTGTGAGGTTATTATTCACGGTGCCGCCTGTTTTAGATTAAAGTTAAAGGCAAATAAGGCAATAGTCCGATACTTGCGTAAAGGACTATTGCCTGTGGTGTTACTTTAATTAAAAACGTCTGCGTTTGGTGCGGCGGGCGCGGCGTTGCGCTTCCTGCGATTTGATTTTTCTCTTTACGCTCGGAGGCATATACGTTTCGCGTCTTTTGATTTCTTTCAAAATGCCGTTCTTTTCGCATTCTCTTTTAAAGCGTTTAAGGGCTTCTTCAAGATGTTCGGCATCTCTTACTTTTACGAAAACCATTACTTTTTCACCACCTTCTACGGTTAATAGACAAAAATAAAAACGGTATTTTATACCTTATGTATATTATACCTTATTTTTCCTAAATTTTACGTTTTTTCAGCCAGCGGGCCATAAAAAACGTCTGCCGGCCATTAAGTGGAAGTGTAAATGGTCCACGCTTTGCCCCGCGCCTTTACCGTTATTGGTTACCAGGCGGAAGTCCTTTAAATCAAACTGCTTGGCCAATTTTTTGGCAACCAGCAAGATTTTGCCCAACAGCAAGGCGTCCTTTTCGTCCGCTTCCGACAAGCGCGCAATGTGCTTGCGGGGAATAATCAAAAGATGTGTCGGCGCTTGGGGGTTTAAATCTTTAAATGCCACCACGTCGTCATCTTCGTAAATCAGTTGGCTTTTAATAGAGCCGTCGGCAATGCCGCAAAAAATACAATTCATAAAGTTATTATACATATAAAAGACTTTGTTAAACATAATATTTTTGTTACAATAAACTATTCTTGGAGGTTCTTATGAAAACAAACGGTTTCACATTAATTGAACTTTTGGTAGTGGTGCTGATTATTGGTATTTTGGCGGCGGTGGCTGTGCCGCAGTATGAGCGCGCCGTAGAAAAATCCCGCGTGTCCGAAGCGGTGGCCCGTACGCGCAGTATTTGGACGGCGCAACAGGCCTATTTAATGTCTAACGGCAGTTATGCCACGGACCTGGCGGATTTGGATTTATCTTTTTCGGGCACGGCTGCTATTGAGGGTGGAACGCCGTCGCTTAACACAAAGGATTTTTCCTGCCGCGCAGTAAACGCAGGCGCCACGGCGGATAATGCTTTTGGTATTGGTGTTTGCCGCCGTAACGGCAAGCCCTATGCCATTTATTATGCCCGCAACGATGAACAATTAGCCTGCTATTATGATAATGCGGAGGGCGAAAAATGGTGCCAGATTTTTACAGGCAAGACCGAAGCCCCGTATTATTTTTAGGTGTTAAGTAAAACTTTTTTCCGCCCCGGCCTCGTGCCGGGGTTTTTGCTGTTGGGCGAAAAATGCGCATCAACTCAAAAATTGGTATCATATATCTATATTGTATTTTGGAGACCCCAAACATGGCAAAAAACGACCTGACAACCAGAAACCTGATGTTAGACAGTTTGAAGCAATATGCTAAAAACCGGATTTCCTTTAATCTCATCCGGGAGCATGACGCCAAAAACGAAATTCCGTTAGACATTTTGAAAGAGATGTACGACCACGATGTGCTGGGTGTGCATCTTTTGCTTATTCCCGAAGAATATGGCGGACTCGGCGGACAAACCACCGAGATTTACCGCGTGTGCGAACAATTAGCCCGCATTGACTTGGGCATCGCCACCGGTGTTTTCGCCACCTTCCTGGGCAGCGACCCGATTAACGTCGGCGGTACCCCGGAACAAAAAGCCAAATGGTTCAAAAAAATCGCACAGGAAAATAAACTTGTGGCCTATGGCGCCACGGAAGCCGATGCAGGCTCTGACCTTGTTTCCTTGCGTACCCGTGCCGAACACGTCATCAAAGACGGTAAGGTCGTGGGTTACAAAATTACCGGCAGCAAGATGTGGATTTCTAACGGCGGTGTGGCCGATATTTACACGGTCCTCGCCTTGGCTCCGGGCGGCCCGAGTTGGTTTATTGTAGAAAAGGGCACCCCGGGCTTTACCCAGGACGTACACGAAGATAAGCACGGTATCCGCTTGTCCAATACGGCGGGCTTAGCATTTGATGATGTTTATGTCCCGGCCGAAAATCTAATCGGTTTGAAGGAAGGCCAAGGCTTCCTGCAAGCGCAGGCCGTGTTCGGTTATACGCGCTTAATGGTAGCGGCTTTCGGCTTGGGCGGCGGCGAAGAAGCGGTGGAAACTGCTTTGCAATATGCCCAACAGCGCATTCAGGCGGGCGGCCCGTTGGCCCAAAAGCAGGGTTTTATGTTAAAACTCATTACCCCGCACTATGTCCGTTTTGAAGCCGCGCGCGCTTACATTGACTGGACGGCCAAACAGTTGGAAGTAAACAACCACGGTTTAGCCACCGAGGGCGCTATCGCCAAATTGTATGCTACCGAATCGGGCAATAAGGCAGCCGAAGACTCTATCCAAGCGATGGGCGGTTTCGGTTATACCAAAGAATTTGCGGTAGAAAAAATTAAACGCGACGTAAAAATTACCTGTATTTACGAAGGCACCAGCGAAGTGTTGGAAATGACGATTTTCCGCGGACGCTGGCAGGAACATTTAAAGAGCCGCGGACAATATTATTTGAACCAAGCCGCAGAGTTTGATGCTATCCACGCGCAGAACCCCAATGTGGGCGCCGACAGCGTGGCCTTGGGTTTTAGAGCGTTGGCCCGCGTGCTGGACGATTGCCGTATGAATAAACTTACGCGCCACCAGTATGTAACCTTTATGCTTGGCGACCTGATTAGCGAAATGGAAGTAGCCGCCGTGTTTACGCGCCAATGCGCCAACAAGGTAGTAACCGAAGGCAGCCGCTTTGATATCAATACGCTTAGCACGATGGCCCGCGTAAATGCCCGCCAGAGCGCATTCAAAACCGCTACGGATGGTATGCGCCTCATCTTGGGCACTTGCCCGGCGCTTAATGCGGCTGAACTCAGCCAAGCCGTCAACTTGGTCGGCATTGAAGAAAAAATGCTCGGCCTGATTGACGATATGGACGTAGTGTCCGCTAAACTTAGAGAAGTTTTCAAAAAATAGGATACTTATGAATATCATTGTTTGCATTAAACAAGTTCCCGATTCCACCCAAGTAAAGGTGGACCCGAAAACCGGTACGCTTATCCGTGCGGGCGTTCCCAGCATTTTAAATCCGTACGACCACTACGCTTTGGAAAAAGCCTTGGCGATTAAAGCCAAAACAGGCGCCAAAGTAACCGTACTTTCTATGGGCCCCCAACAGGCTACAGCAGTGCTTCGCTTGGCACTTGCTTTGGGTGCGGACGAAGGCGTTTTGTTGTCCAGCCGCGCCTTTGCCGGCTCTGATACTTGGGCGACATCTTATGCGCTTGCTATGGCGGTGCGCCATATCGGCCAGTACGATTTGATTCTCTGCGGTCAAATGGCTATTGACGGTGATACGGCCCAAACCGGCCCCGGTATCGCCTTCCATTTGGGTATCCCGCAAATTACGTTCTGCGAAAGCATTGACGCAAGCGGCAACCAAATTGTCGTCAAAAAACTTATTGAAGGCGGCCACCAGATTTTGGAAGCCGACCTGCCTGCTTTGGTTACGATGACTATGCCGCACGACTATGTGGCGAAATATCCTTCCTTTATGGCCGCGCACAAAGCGCAGGATAAAGTGATTCACGTTTGGACGGAAAAAGATGTAAATGCCGACCCGCACAAATTGGGGTTGGAAGGCTCTCCTACCCGCGTGGACCGCATCTTCCCGCCGCCGGCCAGACAGAAAGGCGAAATGTTCTCCGGCTCTGCCGTGGAACTTGCCGATAAGTTTGTAGAGATTTTGAAAAAGGAGAGTGTAATCAAATGATTCAAATTTCGGAAAAATGCGTAGGCTGCGGTAAATGTGTAGCCACCTGTCCTTTTGGAGCGCTCTCCTTGGTGAACCGCAAGGCGGTTGCCAACAATGCCTGCACGATGTGCGGCGCGTGCGTAAGCGCCTGCCCGGTGAAAGCCTTATCCTTGCCGGCAACGGGTGCGGACAAGAAAGACCTTTCCGCCTACAAAGGCGTATGGGTGTTTATTGAAATTGCTGATGACGGACACAACCAAAAAGTCCGCCCGGTGGGTTTTGAACTTTTATCCAAGGGCCGCGAATTGGCGAACCAGTTGGGCGAGGAACTTTGCGCCGTAGTTATTGGCGAGGGTGTGGAAAAATACTTTGCCGAACTTTCCCAATACGGTACGGATAAAATTTATGCGGTCAGCAGCCCGGCCTATCATAACTATAATACCGCGGCTTATGCCAACGCAATGGTTACGCTGATTAAAAAGTATAACCCCAGCGTGGTGTTGTACCCGTCCACTTATATCGGGCGTGATTTGTCTCCGCGTATTTCGTCAGAACTGTTTGTCGGTTTGACGGCGGACTGCACGGGGCTTTCCATTAAGGACGGAAACTTGATTCAAACCCGCCCTGCTTTCGGCGGAAATATTATGGCCGACATTAAATGCCCGGACTATCGTCCGCAAATGTCCACCGTTCGCCCCAATGTGTTCAAAAAAGTAGTTACCACCCCCGGCAAAATGGCCCAAGTGGTCAGCGAAGCCATTGCCCTGCCTGCCGAGGCTGCCAAAGTGCGCATTATCAATACGCATATGGATCCGCCCGCCGCAGGTATGAAATTGGACGAAGCCGAAGTGGTTATCGCCGGTGGCCGCGGTATGAAAAACCAAGAAGGTTTTGACCTTTTGGAAACTTTGGCCAGCGAACTGGGCGGTACGGTCGGCGCTTCCCGCGCGGCGATTGACTTGGGGCTTAAACCCAAAGACCAGCAAATCGGTCAAAGCGGTGTAACGGTTTCTGCCAAATTATATGTGGCGTGCGGTATTTCCGGCGCGGTACAGCATATTGTGGGTATGGAACACAGCGACGTGATTATCGGTATCAATAAAGATGCGAACGCGCCGATTTTCAATGTTTGCAAATACGGGTTCGTCGGTGATGCGCACCAAATCTTGCCGCGCATTGTAGAAGGACTCAAAAAAACCAAATAACGGTTTTTTAGGAATATAAAACCCCCGGTTCTATGTGGAGTCGGGGGTGTTTGATATATAGGAAAATTTAATAATAGACCGCGTAGGAAATACTGCCCGGAGTGGGCGGAGGGGGAATCCCTAATTTGCGTTTTCGCTGGGTTTCTTTGCGTTGTTCTTGGAGGAGTACGCGCATCTGCATATCCACATAGGCGGCTTCTTCTGCGTTCAAATAGACAATACTTTCCTGCACGCTTACCGGGGCGGATATTTCTAACGGGCGGGTAAGTTCCTTCTTCATAAAAGCGGCCCAAGATAATAGTTTTTTTGTCATATATATAGAATAGGTTTTTTAATATTTCCCTGCCAGGGTCAAAGGGCCCGCCGTAGAGGATAAAAAGGGCCTAGCCCTTGTTGGGCCTTTTGGCCCCCGCTAGGGGTTTTCATCCCCGAGTGTTTGGCGGGGATCTCGTAGTTTTGCAAGGAAACAACCCCGACGAACAACAGATTCCCGACTACGGCTTTCGGGAATGACGGCTTTCTAAGAAAGAGGTCATCCTGATTTCAGAATCTACCGATTGTGTAGTTTGCCTTGTGTATTGTAGATGTCGTCATCCTGGAAAGTTGTAGTCCAGGATCTGTCGTTACTCTAAAAGAGGAC